>NZ_JBWGIO010000004.1:0-371613 GCF_057784215.1 Mesorhizobium sp. CNPSo 4661
TTCAACCTTGACCGCCGCGACAACCCGCTCGCGCAAATCCATCGAATATCCAGCCATCGATGCTGGCCTCCTGCCCAGCATCGATGTTGAATCAGATCATTGCTGATTTGGGAATCCAACGACTCCTACAAATCTCATCCCGCTCTAGAAGCGGGAAGGGTCAGGGCAAGCCTAAGCGCCTTAATTGGCGGTGACGGGAAAATCGAAGCGCTGTTTTGGAAAAGGTTCTTTGGCCAGGGTGAAGTGCCACCATTCGCGCGCATAGTTGCGGAAGCCCGCGGCACGCATGGCGGCAAGCAGCATCCTGCGGTTCGCTGCCGCTTCGGTGGCAAGAGGGCGGTACGCCGTCTCGCTCATCGGGTCGAAGCAGTCGAAACCGGTGCCGAAATCGAGCGTGCCGCCGTCCGGCGCGCCGCAGGCCGGATGAACCGGGCTTTGCTTCCCGGCTTCGGCGATGGCGAGGTCGACCGTCGAGCCGCGCGAATGGCTGGACAACTCTCCGACATAGCCCCTGGCGATGAGATCGCCGCGCTGGACGGTCGGATACCATTGCGGATCCGGCGGGCCGCCTTCTCTTGTCCATCTGCCCATGTCGGCGACGGCGCGGGCCGGACGATAACAGTCGAAGACGACCAGCGTCAGGCCCCTGGCGGCCATTGCCTTCTGGGCGTCGGCCAGCGCCTTCGCCGCCTGCGCGGTCAGAATACAGACCGGGGCGTCGTAGCCATCTGCCTTGCGGTGCAGGAAGTTTTCGACGCCGGCGTAGCGGATGTCCTGGCGGATGGTCGGATCGACATCGGCAAGCCTGACGAAGCCGGCGGGAAGGGGGGTGACCGCGGCGTGAGAGGAGGTGGCAGGCAGGAGCGCTAGCGTTGCGAAGATCGCAGCCGCTACCCGTGAAAGTCGGCGCGAGGCCCCCCTCTCTGCCCTGCCGGGCATCTCCCCCTCAAGGGGGGAGATCGGCTGTCGCGACTGGTTTCGCCAATCACCAACGTTGCAGGAGGAGCGAGGCGCCGGAACTGCTGATCTCCCCCGTTGAGGGGGAGATGGCCGGCAGGCCAGAGAGGGGGGCCTCGCACCGCCCCTCAGACGAAGAAGCGCAATCCTCTGAATCGCTTGCCGTCTTCTACTCAACGAACACCTTCACGCTCGCCGCGCGTCCGGCCGCGTCGATCACCGTCAGCGTCGAATAGCCGGTGCCGTCCGGTTGCCAGGTCGCGGTGCGGCGGCGGTCGATGCCGGCGAGCGGCTTGCCGTTGGCGAGCCAGCGGAACGGCGCGCGGCCGCCCTGCAGCTTCAGCACCAGCGGCGTGGCATCGGCGGAATTCGTGCCGAGGTCGACGCGCGCGCCGTTGGGCGGGAAGATGATGGTCGGCGCCGGCTCGATGGCGGTGGCCTGCACCAGCCCGTCGGCGCCGGCGCCGAAGCGCGCGAGCGTCACCGGTAGTTCCTCGCGCTTGGGGTTGAAGACGCCCGGTGGCCGGCTGGGCAGCGGCACGCTGGCAAGGCCGGAACGGACAAAGCCTTCGAACAGGATGGGTGCGGCCGAGACATAGCCCGACAGGCCGGGGATGGGGCTGGCATCGGCGCGGCCGACCCACACACCCAGCACATAGCGGCCGTCGAAGCCGACGGACCAGGCATCGCGATAGCCGTAGGAGGTGCCGGTCTTGTAGGCGATGCCGCGCTGCATGGCGCCTTCCGGCGGCTTCACGCCGGACAGGATGTCGTTGATCTGCCAGGCCGCCTGGTCGTCGAGGATGGTGGCGGTGGTGCGCTCGGCATCGGCCGGCTCGGTGCCGTCATGCAGCGTGTGCATCTTTCCGCCATTGGCGAGCCCCGTATAGAGCTGCACCAGGTCGCGCAAGGTCACGCCGACGCCGCCGAGCCCGATCGCCAGGCCCGGCGCCTCGTTGACCGGCAGGATCGGGTTGACGCCGGCCTGGCGGAAGCGCGCCGTCAGCCGCGCCGGACCCACGGCGTCGAGCACGCGGATCGCCGGCACGTTGAGCGACAATTGCAGCGCCTGGCGGATCGAGACGTCGCCCTGGTAGCCCATGTCGAAATTCTTCGGGCGGTAGCCGCCGAAATCGGCAGGGCTGTCCTCGATGATCATCTCCTGCGCCACCAGTCCCTGCTCGAAGGCAAGTCCGTAGATGAAAGGCTTCAGCGTCGAGCCGGGTGAGCGCACCACCCTGGTCATGTCGATCCAGCCGGAGCGGCTGGCGTCGAAGAAATTGGCGGAGCCGACTTCGCCGAGGATGTCGCCGGTGCGCGCGTCGGCCATGACCATGGCGACGGAGAGTTTTGGCCCGAGCTTCCTGGCGGCATCCCTTGCCACCTGTTCCAGCCCTTGCTGCACGGTTTTGCGGATGGTGAGTTGCAGCGGCTTGCCGGGCACGGCCCTGGGCAGCATGGCATAGGAGGCATGCGCGGCCAGCGCCGGCAGTTTGCGGCGCAGGCCGGAAACATCGTCGAGGGCAGCGCGCGAAGCTTCGTGTTCGCCGAGCAGGCCGGCCGAGACCATGCGGGTCAGCACCCGGTCGCGCGCGGCATGCGCAATGTCGAGGTTGCGGTCGGGCCGGCGCTTTTCCGGCAGTTGCGGCAGCGCTACGAGCAGGGCGGCTTCCGACACGGTGAGCCGCTTCGGCTCCTTGCCGAAATAGGCGAGCGATGCGGCGCGCACACCTTCGAGATTGCCGCCATAGGGCGCCAGCGTCAGATAGCGTTCGAGGATCTCCTGCTTGGAGAGCCGCCGCTCGATCTGGATGGCGCGCAGCATCTGCTTGAGCTTGGAGCCGAGGCTGCGGCTGTCGCGCGGCTCGATCAGCCGGGCAAGCTGCATCGACAAGGTCGAGCCGCCCGACACGATATGGCCGCTGGTGACGAGCTGGCCGGCGGCGCGGCAAAGCGCCAGGACGTCGACACCGCGGTGATCCCAGAAGCGCTTGTCTTCATAAGTCACCAGCATATCGACGAACTGCCTGTCGACCTGGTCGAGGCGGGTTTCGAGCCGCCAGTAGCCATCCGGCGTGGCGAAGGCGCGCAGCAACTGGCCATCGCGGTCCTGGACCTCAGTGGAGACGGTCAGCTTTGCCGGCAGTGGCGGCGGGAAGGCGCGGTCGAGTTCCCAGAGCGCGGCGATCGAAAGCGCGGCGAAGCCGGCGAGGCAGGCGCCTGCAATGGCCGTGCGTTTGAGAATTTTTCTGGAGAGCATGGTGCTGCCCCTCATCCGCCTGCCCGTCCTCCGCAGCAGCTGCGCTGCAGCTGCGGAGGGTGGACCGGCACCTTCTTCCGGTGAGCGGGGAGAAGGGAAGACACCGACGACCTGTTCATCGCTATTCCGCCTTCACCTCCATCACGCCGGTGGCGGTGCGGGCCGAATATTGCGGCCGGTACATGTCTTCCACCGTCGCCGCCGGATGAGCGTAGGTGCCCGGCGTTACGGCGCGCACGACATAGGCCAGCGTGATGTTGCGGTCGCCGTCGCCTTCGTTCGGGTTGAAGGCGGCGACGAAGCGGTCGTCGCGGAACTCCAGATGCGCGGCGTCGGTCTGCGCCAGCCAGGAGAAGTTCGACAATTGCGCGCTGGAAACCAGGCTCGGATTGTCGATCTCGAAGCCGGCCGGCAACAGATCGGTGATCAGGAGCCGCGACGGCCACTTGTTCTGCTCATAGACCTTGAGCACGACCACATAGCGCTCGTTCTGCTTGGCCTCGGTGACATTGGCCTCGGTGCCGTCGAGCTTGTAGTAGGTGCGATCGATGGTGAAGCCGTCGCCGCCGGCCGGCAGCGGGTCGACCGGCGCGGCGACCGCGGTGACCACGGCCTGTAGCGGCGTCGCGCCGGTGTTGGCGATGGTGAGCGGGCTGTCGACGAGGTCGCTGCCGGCGACATGGTCGGAGTAGCCGCCCGAATGCGGCGCGCCGTTGACGGAAAGCGTGATGGAATCGTTGCCTTCCTTCAGTGCCCGCGCGGCGAGCAGCATCCAGGATTCGTCCTGCGTGCTCGTCCAGCGGGCGTCGGCGCGGGCCACGCCCACCAGCTTGATCAGCTGCGGCATGATGCTCGGCACCGGCTTCGATTCCGCCGCCAGCGCCAGCATCGCCGCGCCGTCACGCAGCCGCGAGCCGTAGTCCGAGCGGTACCAGTCGTAGTCGGTCTCCGACTGCGCCAGCCGCAGCGCCGTCTGGAAGGTGGCTTCCGAACGCTGCGTGTCGCCGTAGAGCGCCAGGCTTGCCGCCAGCTGGGCGACGGCCATCGGGCTGGAGAAGGCTTCGAGCTGGGTATCGGCGTAGTAGCGTAGATCGCCGATCGAGGCCTTCTTGTTGCGGGCGAGCACATAGAGCGCATAGGCGATCTCGCTGCCCTTGTCCTGGACGTCCTGATCGTAGCCCAGCGAGTTCTGCAGGTTGTTCAGCGCCTGGTTCATGGCGAGCGCCGGCACATCATATTTCTGCTCGCGCGCCCGGGTCAGGAATTCGCTGACATAGGCGTCGAGCCAGAGATCGCCGGAGCCAGGCCCCCAGAGGCCGAAGCTGCCGCTCGACGACTGGTAGGACAGCACCTTGTAGATGGCGTCCTGGATGCGCTGATGCAGGTCAGGGTCGTTCTCCATGCCGATGCTCTTGGCCATGTCGTTGACATAGAGCAACGGCATGGCGCGGCTGGTGGTCTGCTCGGCGCAGCCATAGGGGTAGCGGTCGAGCGACATCAAAAGCGACGGCACGTCGAGCGCGGACGACTGCGAAACGCCGACGCTGACCGAAGCGCCGTCGAGCATGCTTGCCGCGAGCAGCTCCTTGTCGACGCGCAACGAGCCGCCATGCGGCTTCAGGTCGACAACCATGCGGTTGGTGACCGGAAGCTGCGCCGGGCGCACCGGAAGATAGAGCGTCTGCTCGACTTGGGTGCCGTCGGCATGAGCCAATTTGACGGTGATCGAGGCGTCGCCCGCGGTCTTGGCGACCAGCGGGAGGGTGAGCGACTGGCGCTTGCCCTGGGCGAGCGTCAGCTTCTCGGGCAGGGGCTTGTCGCCGGTCGACAGGTCGCCGGTCGTGGCGACCGAGAGCGCATAGTCGCCGGCCGGGCCATCGGTATCGGCGATGTCGAGGCGCATGGTCGCCGCATCGCCCGGCGCCAGGAAGCGCGGCAGGCCGGCGGTGATCACCACCGGATCGCGCACGATGACGTCGGTCTGGGCGTGGCCGACGGCTTCCTTGGTCCAGGCGACGGCCATCACGCGCACGGTGCCGTTGAACTGCGGGATGTCGAAATCGACGCGCGCCTTGCCATTGGCATCGAGCTCGACGGGGCCGGAGAAGAAGGCGACCAGCTTTTCGGTCGGCGGGCTGCCCTGCGCCTGCATGTTAGCGCCGTCACCGCCGGTGCGTATCTTGCCCATGGTGCCGAGCGAGCCGTCGATCAGGCGTCCGTAGAGGTCTCGGATCTCCAGTCCCAGCATGCGCTGGCCGAAGAACCAGTCCTCCGGATCGGGCGCCTTGTAATTGGTGAGATTGAGGATGCCGACGTCGACGGCGGCCACCATCACATAGGCGTTGCTGCCGGCCTGCGCGCCGTTGACGGCGATCGGGATCGACAATTGCTGGCGCGGTGCGGTTTTTTGCGGTGGCGTCAGCGTGACCGCAAGCTTCTTCGAGCCTGGATCGACCGACAGCCATTGGATGCCGATGGCGCGGGCCGGCATACGCGATTCTTGCGCGTCGCCGGGCCGGAACAAGGTCGCCGTGACATAGGCGCCGGCGCCCCAGTCGTCGCCGACGGGGATGTCGACGGTGCTGCCGCCGGCCGGCACCGAAGCGGTGACGGTCTTCAGCAGCTTTTCGGCGCCGATGGTGACCAGAAGTTCGCCGGCAAAATGCGGCGAGACCTTCAGCTTGGCGACTTCGCCAGCCGCGTACGTGTCCTTGTCGAGGGCGATCTCCAGGCCGTCGGGCGTTTCGGTGGTGGTCGAGGCGACATACCAGCCGGCGTCGAACTCATAGCTGGTCGCCGGGCCGTCAGGATCGGCTGTCTCGACCTCGAGCCGGTAGCGGCCCCAGTCGACGGGCAACGACACGGTCGCCTCGCCGTCGGCCTTCAGATCGACGGCGCCGTTGGCGACGGCCTTGGTGAGGTTCACTGCCTCGTAGTTCCAGGAGTTGTTGTTTCTGTACCACTGATAATTGCGCTCGACCTTGACCAGCGACCATTGCGCGCCTTTCAGGTCCTCGCGCTTGCCGCTCGGGTCTACGGCGATGATGCTGAACTTGGCCGTGCCGCCCTGCGGCACCTCGTCATCGGCGAAATCGGGGCGAATGCCGATGACGTCGCGCTGCGGGCGAACGCCGATGTCGAGCGAGCGCTCGACGGCGCGGCCGCCGGCCTCGCGCATGCGCACGGTGACCTTGGCGTTGACCAGCTTGGTGGTCGACGGCAACTGGTCGATCGTGATCGGGAAGGTCGCCTTGCCGTCGTCGCCGACGACGGGAAGATTGGCCAGAGGCGTCACGGTTGGCTCGCTCGACTGCTCGTCGGCCAGGCCGAAGGTGAAATCCTTGAAGCTGTCCCAGGTACTGGTGGTCGACAGCGTCGTCTCGCCTTCGAGCGCGAGGCCCGCGGCCGGCGCGCCGTAGAGAAAACGGCCGTCGACAGTGGCGTTCGCCGTCTCGCCCTGGGCGACCTCCTTCTTGTCGGCGGTCAGGTCGAATTCGATGCGATCCGGCACAAAATCCTCGACCAGGAACATCTGGCTGGCGACCGCCGCCTGCTTGGGATCGGTGTAGATCGACACCGTCCAGGTGCCGCGCATGGCGTTGGCCTCGAGCGGCAGGTCGACGGCATGGCCGCCGGCGGACTCGCCATTGCTGATGACGCGGCGGCTCTCGACGCCGTCGGGACGCGTGAAGATGAAGGTCAGCGGCAGGTTCTCGACCGCTTTTGCCGCGCCGTCGCGGGCAAGGGCTGCGACATGCACATCCTCGCCCGCGCGGTAGATGCCGCGCTCCGTCCAGGCATAGACGTCGAGCGCACCCGGCGAGGCGCGCCCCTCGACGCCGCGATCTGAAAGGTCGAAGCCAGCCTTGCCCATGTCGAGGAAGACGAAGTCGTTGTCGCCCTGCTTGGCCATCAGCACGGCCGGCACCATGCCGTTTTCGCCGCGCGTGAGGCCCGGATTGAAGACGGCGTGGCCCTCGGCGTCGGTGGTCGCCGTGCCAAGGATCTCGTTGTTCTTGGCAAGCAGCGTCAGTTCGGCGCCGGAAATCGGCTTGGCCGAACCCAGCGAACGGGCAAAGACGTTGAGGCCGTCCTGACCGGTATAGGTGGAAAGGCCGATATCGGAGACCACGAACCACTGCGTGGCGCGTGAACCATAGTCGTCGCTCTTGTCGTCGACCGGCTGCGCGGTCAGCACGTAGACGCCCGGTTTGCGCTGCGGGATAGCCTCATCCACCGGGAACGACGTGGTCACTTCCTTGTTGAGATCATTGGCGATTTCGAGCGTGCCGGACCAGACGGGCGAGCCCATCTGGTCCGAAATGGTGGAAATGTCGTAGCCGTCGAGCTGATGCAGGAACTGATAGCCGGACAGAAGCTGCGCCAGCGAACGATCGCCGATGCGGTAGAGCGTCATCTTGGCGGCGTTCATGTTGACGGTGACGACCGGGATGCCGCGGCGGGCACCGGCCGGAAGCACGAAGCTGTCGCCGGTGAAGCGGGCCGACGGGGCGCGGTCCTGGACGTAGATCGACAACACGACGGGCGCGGCGATCGTTTCGCCGATCGCGGCCGGCAGGCCGGCGCGGAAGGTCACGTCGTAATGCTGGCCGTGTTCCAGGCCTTCGACGCAGATCTGCTTGTCCTTGGCTTCGACGGCCTTGGGCGCGGCGTTGTCGACGGTCACGAACTGCGAATAGTCGACCCCGGTCTTGACCAGTTCCTCGGAAAACTGGGCGCAGATGCGCGGCGAGGAGGAATCGGCATCGACGGTGTGCTCGACGACACGGAAACCCTTGCGCGCCTTGAGGTCGGCATAGTCGGCCTGGACGGCCGGCGAGCCTACCAGCGCAAGGCTCGCCTCATAGGCTTGCAGCGAGGGCCGGTAGAGGTCGCGTTTGTCGAGGCCGGCGCCAAGCAGGGCCAGCGCCTCGGCGCGGGTCTTTGCCGTGCGCACCAGCTTGTAGGCATTGAAGGCCGCCGAGGTGGCGTTCATCGGGAAAGTCGAGGGTTCGGTGGTGTTGGACGCTGGTTCCACGGCGATTATCTCGCGCGCCAGCGCCAGCCACAGCGCGCCGTCATCGGGCAGGACCGAGATCGCGGACTGGTATTTCTGCATGGCAAGGCGATGGTCGCCGGTAAGCGCTGCCTGCTCGGCGGCGGCCTGCAGGGCGGAAAGGCCTTCGGTCGGCTTGTCATAGGCCGGGTCGGTCAGCTTATTGCGGAACTGCTGGGCCTGGTCGGCCATCCAGTTCGGGAAGAAGGCCAGCGCCGGCGGGGCGCCGATATCGGGATCGCCATCGACATTGGCGACTTTGCCGGCGACGGCGCCGGTGAAGGATTTCAACTGGTTATAGTCGGATTTGAGAAAGCACCACTTCGCCTTGGTGTTGTAGGTGAAGGCGCGGCATGCGGAATCGCCGAGACAGGTTGTCTTGCACTGGTCGAGGCTGACATTCTGTTCCGACCGCAGGTCGAAACCGAAATAGTCGGAATTGTCGGTCGTCACGATTCGCCGGGCTTCGGCCGCAAAAGCCGCTCCGCCCAGGGCGAAAAAGATGAGAAGAAGGAAAGAAAGACCACGAGCCGCGCGCATTGCCATACCACCCTCCAGACATCGCCAGCGTCCGGGCATGATCAAGCTTCGTGCAGGCTTGTCAACGCCGGATCGCCGCAGGTTATTCACCCGCGAACGGTTTCCATGCCGGCCAAAGGCCGGTATTTCGACAGAACCTCTGTGAGACGGATCACACTTTCTTGCGGAAATGCAAAAGGTGTGAATTCCAAGCCCGGTCTATTTCAGACAATTGGATTGTGGCCCCTTTACGAACGTTACGGAACTTCATTCCAATTTTAGTTTTGTCGACTAGGTTGTCTTAATGCCGGCGCATGAAACGCAGATGTCAGGAGGGTTCGCGCCAGGGCGCGGGCTTCCGCGCGCCCTGCTTTTCGCGCTCGTCTGCTCGACTGTGCTGGCCGGAGAAGTGCGGCAGGCGGCGGCTTTCGAGATTTTCGGCATCAAGCTTTGGGGCTCGTCGAAGGACGAGGATACCGACATCGTCGATCCGCTGCGCTATTCGGTGACGATCAACGCGCCTGACGCCGACAAGGATCTGGTCAAGATACTCGAAAACGCCTCGGCGCTGAAAAACGACGAGGATCATCCGGTGTCCGGGTCGCTCGGCCTGATGGCCAAGGCGCGCGGCGACCGCGAACAACTCGTCGCCGCGCTCTACGCCGATGCCCGCTACGAGGGCGTGGTCACCATCACGATCGACGGCAAGTCGATCGACGAATTGCCGCCGGATGCCGAGTTCAAGGGGCCGCAGCCCATTCCGGTGGTCATCACAGTCGCCCCCGGAGCGAAATTCACGCTTGGCAACATCCGGCTGAAGGGCGATGCGGCGGGATTGGCGGCAGCCGATTTCGGCCTGATCGCCGGCGGCGATGCCGGCTCCGGCGCGGTGCTCAAGGCCGAAGCGCTGATCGTGCGGGCGTTGAAGGACGAGGGCAGGCCGCTTGCCAAGGTCACTGACCGCGAAATCGTCGCCGAGCATGCCAGCTCGACGCTGGACGTGACGCTGACGGTCGCGGCCGGTCCGGTCGCCGGCTATGGCGACACGACGGTCGAGGGCACGGAAAAGGTCGATCGCGACTTCACCGAATACATGACCGGCCTGCAGCGCGGCAAACAATACTCTCCGCAGGAGATCGACGATGCCCGCGACCGGCTGCTCGGGCTCGAAGTCTTCAACAGCGTGACGATCAAGGAAGGCGACAGCCTCGACGCCAACGGCAACATCCCGATCGATGTCCAGGTCAGCGAGCGCAAGCCGCGCTATTTCGGCGTCGGCGGCACGTTCTCGAACACGGAAGGCCTCGGGCTCGAAGGCTATTGGGGACACCGCAACCTGTTCGGCCGGGCCGAGAAGCTGCGCATCGACGGCTCCATCAGCGGCATCGGCAGCAACAGCATTTCGGCGCTCAATTACAATGCCGGCGTCATGTTCGAGAAGCCGGGCGTGCTCGGGCCGACGTCGAAATTCTTCACCGGCGTCAAGACTGTGTTCGAACACCCTGATGCTTATGACCATTTCTCGGTCAAGGGCGACGTCGGCGTTTCCTACGACCTCGACAAGAAGCAGCGCGTCTCGGCCGAATTCGACCTCGATTATTCGAAGATCACCGACGCCTTCGGCAAACATACTTATCTGATCGCCAGCGTGCCGCTGCAATATGTCTACGACAGCCGCGACAACAAGCTGAACCCGACCAGGGGGTTCCGCTTCCTCGCCTATGCCGAGCCCAGCTACGACATATTGAACGGCGCGGCCTTCCTGAAGCTGAAAGGTGAGGGCTACACCTACCAGTCGCTCGATACGGCAAGTCGGTTCGTGCTCGCCGAACGCGCAACGCTGGGCTCGATCGTCGGCACCGGGCTGCAGAACGTGCCCGCCGACCGTCGCTTCTATTCCGGTGGCGGCGGCTCGGTGCGCGGCTATTCCTACCAGGGCATCGGCCCGAAGGACATTGACGGCCAGCCGATCGGCGGTCTCTCCTTCTTCGAAACCTCGGTCGAGATGCGCATCGGCGTCACCGACACGATCGGCATCGTGCCGTTCGTCGATGCCGGCACGGTCTCGACCAAATCCTTCCCCGATTTCTCGAATGTGAAGGTTGGCGCCGGCGTCGGCCTGCGCTACATCACGCCGTTCGGTCCGCTGCGCATCGATGCCGCCGTGCCGCTCAACCGCGATCCGGGTGATCCGCATTTCGGCATCTATGCCGGCATCGGTCAGGCGTTCTGACGATGAAGATTTTCTGGCGCATCCTCCGCATCTGCCTCTACGCGCTGCTCATCTTGCTGGTGGTGGCAATCGGGGCGCTTGTCGTGCTTACCGGAACCGAAGGTGGCCGCCAGAACCTCGCCGGCCTGATTTCGAAGATGGCCTCGAGCGAGGACCGCAAGGTGACGGTCAGCGGCATCGAAGGCATCTGGTCGGGTGCGCTCAGGCTCGACCATGTGGTGCTGGAAGACCGCGCTGGCCCCTGGATGGTGGCGCGCAAGGTGGCGCTCGACTGGTCGCCGACGGCGCTGCTCTCCTGGAATTTCAGTGCCGACCGCTTCGCTGCAGAACGCATCGAGCTGGCGCGGTTGCCGCAGCCGAGCCAGCAGCCCTCGCAAGGTGGCTCGACGAGCCTGCCGGTTTCGATCGACGTCAAGCAGATCGACCTGCCGGAGATCGCGCTGGGCCAGCAGCTGGCCGGCAGCGGCATCGCCGAACTGGCCGCCAAGGGCTCGGTCAAGGCCGATCCTTCGCCGTTGGCGATCGAGAGCGTGCTCAACGTCTCCCGCCATGACGGCAAACAGGGCAATGTCGACGCCAAGATCCATTTTGCGCCGGCCGACAACAAGCTCGACCTCGATCTCAAGGCGTCGGAACCGGCGGGCGGCATCATCGCCAACCTGCTCAAGCTGCCGGATGCGCCGCCCGTCAACATCGTGGTTTCGGGCAGCGGGCCTTTGGCCAACTGGAGCGGTGTCGGCACCTTCATGGTCGACGGCCGCATCGTCAGCCAGCTGACCGGCCGGCATCAGCTCACCGACAAGGGCCACCGCTTCGAAGCCAAGGGCGACGGCGAGTTCGAGGGCTTCCTGCCGGAGAAGATAAAGGCGCTGTTTGCCGGCAAGACGAGCTTCGACCTCGCTGGAACGGCGACGATGTCGGGTGGGGTCGATATCGAGCGCGCTACCATAGAGAGCGAAGCGGTGCACGGCGCCGCAACCGGCAATGTCGATCCGAAAGGCGCCAGCGACCTGGCCGTCGAGCTCTCCGCCAAGGACAAGCCGGTCACCATCGATGTCGGCAACAGCGCCGTTCCCATCCTGGTCGCGGTCGAAAAGGCCACCGCGCGCGCCTTTGGCGACGGCAAGGCGCCGATGGTCGATATCGGCACGTCGCTCACCTCGGTGGCCGTCGGCGGCACGCAGCTCAACAATATTACGGGCGAGATCCATTCCGACGGCTTCGATATCGAGACCCTTAGCGGCCCGGTTGGCATCAAGCTCGCGGCCGCCGGCCTGAAGACGGACGTGGCGACGCTGGCCCCGCTGGTGACCGGCAAGCTCGCCGCGGATCTTTCCGGCACGATCAGCCGCGAGACCGTGACCATCGACAAGGGCACCTTGCGCAGCGATGCGCTCAATGCCGCGCTGACGGCAAATGTGGCGCTCGCCGATCTGTCGATGACGCTGAAGATGAATGCCGACGCCGTCTCGAAGGCATTGCCGCCGCAGATCAGCTCGCTGCTCGGCGAGCGCGTGAAGTTTTCGGCGACGGCGACCCGCGATCCGCAGGGCGCATTCGCCGCCAATTCGCTGGAGCTCACCTCCGGCTCGCTCAGCGCCAGCGGCACCGCCAGCGCGCAAGGCTCGGACATCCAGGCCGATCTCAAAGGCACGCTGGGCGACGTCTCGTCGCTGTCGTCGCTCGCCGGCACGCCGCTTGCCGGCGGGGTGAACTTCGCGCTGACGGCTACCGGTCCGCGCTGGGCGCCGGATTTCACCGTTTCGGCGGACAGCGCCAGCCTGACGGCGGCCGGCCGCACGGTGAAGGACATCAAGCTCTCGGCCAAGGGAAAGGCCGACATCGCCAACCCATCGGCCGACATCTCGCTGACCGGCAACGCCGAGGGCCCAGCGCTCGATATCGAGGCCTCGCTGGTGACCGCCGACGGCAAGCGCTCGATCAAGGGGCTAAGCCTGGCGCTCGGCGACAACAAGGTTTCGGGCGATCTCGCGCTCGACGACAAGTTCCTGCCGCTCGGCACGCTGACGCTGGCCGTGCCCGATATCGGGCCACTTGCCGCTCTGGCAAATCAGAGCGCGACCGGCGATATCAACGGCACGATCGCCTTCGCCAAGGAGGGCGAGGCGCCGACGGTCACCATCAACGCGGCCAGCACGTCGATCGCGCGCGGCGACCTGGCGGCAAAGACCATCACCGTCAACGCGCTGATCGCCAATTACCTCAAGGGGCCGGCGATCTCGGGCACGATCAAGGCCGACAGCGTGACCTCCGGTTCCACCGTGGTCAGCGGCATCGGCATCGATTTGAAGCGCGACGGCGACTGGACCAACTTTACCGGCGGCGCCACGGCGTCCGGCATTCCGGCGACAGCCACCGGGCGCGTGAAGATCGCCAACGGCACGACCACAGTGGAAATCGCTTCCGGTGAGGCGACCGTGCGCGGCATCAAGGCGGCGATCGCGGAGCCATCCAGCCTGTTCATCTCCAATGGCGTCGCCACGGTCCAAAAACTTGCTCTCAATCTCGGTGGCGGCTCGGCGACGATTTCGGGCAGCGCGGGCCAGAACCTGGACCTGACGGCCAATCTCGCCAACTTGCCGGTGGCGCTCGCCAATGATTTCGTCCCCGGCCTCGACGGGGCCGGAACGGTGGAAGGCACGGCACATGTCACGGGTCCATCGTCCAACCCCGACATTCAGTTCAACGCCAAGGTGGCGGGCGCCGAAACCAGCCAGACCCGGCAGGCGGGGCTCGGGCCGCTGGATCTGGATGCTGCCGGCAGCTACACGCTGGCGGGCGGCGTGGCCCTGGACCATGCCACGCTTTCGGGCGAAGGGATTTCGGGCAAGGCCGCCGGCACCCTCAACCCCAACGGCGCCAGCGATTTCTCCCTCGACCTTACCTCATCCGGGCCCAGCCTGCCGTTGACGATCGGCAGCGCCGAGAGCCCGGTCAAGATCGCGGTCAAGTCCTTGTCGGCAAAAATGGCTGGCGAGAGCACGCAGGCACGGCTCGACGTGTCCGCAATCCTGCCTTCCATAGCCGCCAGCCAGGCCAAGGTGGATGGTCTGACGCTCGCGCTTCATTCGGATGCCTTCGACCTCAAGGGGCGGGCAGGCCCGGTCTCCGGCACAGTGTCGGTGGATAGGATCGGCCTCGACAATCAGTTGATCGCGCCGCTGATCGCCGGCAAGGTCACGGCGAAGGTCAATGGCCGACTGGCAACCGATTCCGTTGCCGTCAACAGCGGCTCGCTCCAAAGCGATGCGCTCAACAGTCAGGTCGCCGGCCGGATATCGCTGGGCGACGGTGCGGTCGACCTCAATATGAAGGCCGATGTTGCTTCTTCCGCCCTGCCGGCCGCGGTGCGCGGCATGCTTGGCGAGACCGCACAGTTGAGCGCCTCCCTGAAGCGCGATGCCAAAGGCAATGTCAATGTCGACGGGCTGAAGCTGAATTCGGGCGCGCTCAGCGCCGACGGGAAGGCGAGCCTTGCCGACAGCAAGCTGGCCGCCGGGATCAGAGGCGCGTTGAGCGACGTTTCAAGGCTCTCGAAAGACGCCAAGGGCGCCATTGCCTTTGCGCTCAATGCGCAAGGCCCGGTCACCGCGCCCGACCTGTCGATGACGGTGGAGAGCGACCGGCTTTCGGTGGCGGCGCGCGAGATCACCGGGCTGAAGCTGACGGCTACCGGCAAGGCCGATGTCGCCAATCCGGCAGCCAATGTGCAGCTCACCGGCAATGTCGGCGGGCAGAACCTGCAGGGCAGCGCCGTGCTCGCCACGACAAATGGCAGCCGCGCGATCAACGGGCTTTTGCTGTCGCTCGGTCCGAACAAGATTTCCGGCGATCTCGCCCTCGACGATGCCTTCGTGCCGGTCGGCACCGTGTCGCTCGACCTGCCCGACATCGGGCCGCTCGCCGCGCTGGCCCTGGAAAAGGCCGAGGGCAATGTGCGCGGCACGATCGCTTTCACCAAAGCGGCCAACGGACCCAACGTCGCGGTCAAGGCGAACACCTCGCAGATCAAGCGCGGCGATCTCTCGGCCAGGAATGTCGCCATCGACGCGCAGATCGCGAACTACATGGCAGCGCCCGTCATCGCCGGCACGGTGCGCGCCGAGAGCGTGACGTCCGGCGGCACCGCCATCACCGGTATCGACGTCGATCTCAAGCGCGACGGCGACTGGACCGGCTTCTCGGGCGGCGCCACCGTCAAGAATATCCCGGCCAAAGCGGCCGGCCGGGTGAAGGTCGCCAACGGCTCGACGACCATCGAGCTCGCGTCGGGCCAGGCGACGGTGCAGGGCATCAAGACCGCGATCGCGCAGGCCTCGACGGTCACCATCGCCAACGGCGTGACGACGCTCGACCGGCTGGTGCTCAACCTTGGCGGCGGCACCGCGACGGTGACAGGCAAGGTCGCGCAGGCGCTCGACATCAACGCCAACCTGTCCCGGGTGCCGATCTCGCTCGCCAACAGTTTTTCGCCGGGCCTCGACGCGGCCGGCTCGGTCTCGGGCACGGTCAAGGTCACCGGCGCGCCGGCGACCCCCTCGGTCGCCTTCAACATCGATGCTTCCGGCGTGCAGACCTCGCAGACGCGCGGCGCCGGGCTCGGTGGCATGAATGTGTCGTCGTCGGGAACTTTTGCCGGAAACAAGCTCGCCTTCGACGCCAACATCAGCGATGGCGCCGGCCTCGGCCTCAAGGGCGGCGGCTCGGTGACGACGGCGGGTACGCCGGCCCTGGTGCTCGACTTCAACGGCAAGGTGCCGTTCTCCTTCCTTGCCTCGAAGCTCGCCGCGCAAGGGCTGGGACTGACCGGGACAGCCAATGTCAATGTCCAGGTGCGCGGTCCGGCATCGTCGCCGGTGATCGGCGGAACGGTCAGCACGTCCGGCGCCCGGCTGGTCGATGCGCGTTCCGGCCTGGCGGTGAACGACATCGCAGCCGACGTTTCGATCGGCGGCGGCGTCGCCAGGATCAATCGGCTCACCGGAACGCTGTCGACACGCGGCAAGCTGTCGGCCAGCGGCACGGTTGGCATCACGCCGGCGCAAGGTTTTCCGGCCGACCTGTCGATCAAGCTCACCGATGGCCGCTACACCGACGGCCGTGTGGTGACCGCCAATCTCGGCGGCGACCTGACGATCAAGGGGCCGCTCGTCTCCGCGCCGGTGATCGCCGGCACCGTCAACCTGGCGAGGACGGTCATCACTGTCCCGGAAAAGCTGCCGGGCTCGCTGTCGGCGCTGGATGTCAAGCACAAGAACGCGCCGGCGTCCGTAAGGGCGCAAGACAAGGCGCTGCGTCCGGCGACGTCCAGCGGCAGCAGCAACGGCGGCAGCGGCTTGACGCTCGACGTGACCGTCAACGCACCGAACCAGATCTTCATCCAGGGCAGGGGCGTCGACGCCGAACTCGGCGGCTCGCTGAAATTGACGGGGCCCGCCTCGGCGCCGCAGGCGGTCGGCACTTTCACCCTGCAGCGCGGACGGTTGATCATCCTCTCCAAGCGGCTGACCTTCACCGAGGGCACGATCGGGTTCCAGGGGTCGCTGGTGCCCTACCTCAACATGACGGCGACCACGACGACCAGCAGCGCCACGGTCACGATCCTCGTATCGGGGGAGGCGACCAATCCGAAATTCACCTTCTCCTCGGTGCCGGCGCTGCCGCAGGACGAGGTCATGGCGCAGCTCATCTTCGGCCAATCCATGTCGAAACTGTCGCCGCTGCAGATCGCGCAGCTTGCGAGCGCAGCCGCGCAGCTGGCCGGCGTCGGCGGCTCGACCTCGCTGCTCGAGAATTTGCAAAGCGCGATCGGCGTCGACGATCTCGACGTGACGACGGACGAGAAGGGCGGCACCGCGGTTTCGGCAGGAAAATACCTCAACGACCGCACCTATGTGACGATACAGAAGGGCGACAAGCCAGGCTCCGGCAAGGCCACGATCGACCTCAATGTCGGCCGCGGCGTGAAGTTGCGCGGCGAGGCCAATGACGCCGGCGAAGCAAAGGGCGGCGTCTTCTACGAACGCGAATACTGAGGGCGCGGCGTTCCCCCGCTGTCGGGCCAGGGAGGCATTCGCCGCGCCACCGAAGCCCTTATCCGCCTAAAATGTCTTGATTTAATCGCCCGATTCGATTTTTCGGGAAATGTGCGGCGCACTAGCAAATTTGCGTCAAGACTGTCGCTATCGCGCGAACCGGTCTCATTCCAAAGTTGCAGAGTCCCTAAACAATGTTTCTCACTCCATACCCTCTTTGACATGAGGGCCTGGATGCGGAATGTTAAAAGGCGGAAAGCCAACAATGGGAGATAGTCATGACAATCTATAAGAGTAACAGCGACCGCGTTCCGGATCACATCCTAGCCCTGGCCGAAGAAGCCAAGGCCGGAAAGGTCGACCGCCGCGAATTCCTGGCCTTGGCCAGCGTCTTCGGAGCCTCCACGGCGATGGCCTACGGCCTGCTCGGTCTCGCTGATCCGACCCCTGCGAGAGCCGATGACGTTAAGGGCAAGAAGGGCGGCACGCTGAAGGTCGCTCAATGGGTCAAGGATCCGAAGGATCCGCGCAAGGCCGATTGGTCGGAAATCGCCAATGCCGAGCGCCAGGCGCTCGAGCCGCTGGTCAAGTACACCACCGAATACACCTTCCGTCCCTATCTGTTGGAAAGCTGGGACGTGAACGACGACGCCACCGAATACACGCTGCATGTTCGCAAGGGCGTGACCTGGTCGAACGGCGATGCCTTCACCGCCGACGACGTCATCTTCAACCTCAAGCGCTGGGGCGACAAGAAGGCCGAGGGCAATTCGATGCCCGGCCGCCTGGGCACGCTGGTCAAGGACGACAAGCTCGACGAGAGCGCCGTGACCAAGGTCGACGACATGACCGTCAAGCTGAAACTCGGCAAGCCGGACATCGCGCTGATCCCGAATATGTGCGACTATCCTGGCCTGATCGTCCACAAGAGCTTCGATGAGAAGGGCGGCGATTTCAAAGCCTGCCCGATCGGCACCGGCCCGTTTGAACTCGTCTCCTACGACGTTGGCCAGAAGGTCGTCTACAAGCGCCGCGCCGACAACAAGTGGTGGGACGGCGAGGTGTTTCTCGACGGCATCGAGTTCATCGACTACGGCACCGATCCGGGCGCCATGGTCAGCGCCTTCGAGGCTGGTGAAGTGCATACCAACTTCGAGACCTCGGCCGACTATGTCTCGATCCTCGACAAGATGGACCTGGTGAAATCCGAGGTCGTGACGGCGGCCACCATCGTGTGCCGCACCAATGTCAACAACAAGCCCTACGACAACCAGAAGGTTCGTCAGGCGCTGCAACTCGGCGTCGACAACGCCGTCGTCCTGCAGCTCGGTTACGGCAATGCCGGCACGGTCGCCGAGAACCATCACGTCAGCCCGATCCATCCGGAATATTTCGAGTTGCCGAAGATCAAGCGCGACGCCGCCAAGGCCAAGGCCCTGATGGCGGAAGCCGGTCAGGCCGATTTCGAGCACGAGTTGATCACGGTCGACGAGGACTGGCACAAGAACACCGGCGACGCGATCGCCGCCCAGCTCCGCGACGCCGGCATCAAGGTAAAGCGCACGGTGCTTCCCGGCTCGACCTTCTGGAACGACTGGACGAAGTATCCGCTGTCGATGACCAACTGGAACATGCGGCCGCTTGGCGTGCAGGTTCTTGCGATCGGCTACCGCACCGGCGAAGCCTGGAACGAGACCGCATGGTCGAATCCGGACTGGGACAACAAGCTCAATGCCGCGCTTGCCGTCGCTGACGCCGCCAAGCGCAAGGAGCTGATGAAGGACATCGAGCAGACCCTGCAGGATGCCGGCATCATCATCCAGCCGTACTGGCGCAAGCTCTACAGCCACTCGGTCAAGGCGGTGCAGAATTACAAGATGCACCCGACCTACGAGCACGACTACGGCAAAGTCTGGCTCGACCAGGCCTGATCCGAGCGAATGGACAAAGGGGCGTTCCGCCCCTTTGTCCCCTTCCTTGCATGACCTGGAACCGGAGAGCCTCTGCAGCAAAAAAGTTGCGGACTCATCGAGCGGGGTCATGCAATAAACAGGGTTGATCGCATTCGAAGGTCTGTTTGCCGGCTTGCTCCGCCTCGTGGCGGGATGGCTGCGTAATCAGGCTCCCCCAACCCATCGGCAGGGGCCCGCCATGCTTTCTTTCATCTTGAGACGTCTCGGTACCATGGCGCTGACGATGCTGTGCCTGACGTTGATCGTCTTCTTCCTGATCAATCTCGGTCCCAATCTGAAGAAGCTGGCGATCAGCCAGACCGAAATGCACACGTCGGCCGACCAGCTCGAAAACTGGTTGGTCGATCATGGCTACCGGCAGAATTTCTTCGTGCGTTACGGCCAATGGCTGGGCGTCCTGCCGAAGCAACCGATCACCGATCCGGCAACCGGAAAGGCGGCGCAGCGCTTCTCTTTCTGCAATGACCCGGTCGTGCCGACATTCTCCGGTGTCTTGCAGGGCGATTTCGGCTGCTCGACCAAGTTCAAGACAACTGTTGGCTCGAAACTCTTCCCGGCGCTCGGCGCCACCGGGCTTTTGATGTTCTGGGTGCTGGCGGTGATGGTGCCGATCTCGCTGTTGATCGGGATACTCGCCGGCATGCGCGAGGGCTCGCGCACGGACCGCACGCTTTCGGTCGCCTCCATCGCCTCGACGGCGACGCCAGAATATGTGTCGGGCGTCATCTTCACCGTCATCTTCGCCTCGTGGCTCGGCTGGCTGAACGGATCGGCGGCCTCGGCAAGCCAGGGCCTCACCTTCTACAACTTCACACTTCCGGTAATGACGCTGGCCATCTACGGCATCGGCTATATCGCGCGCATGACACGGGCCTCGATGGTCGAGGTGATGACGCAGCAATATATCCGTACCGCCCGCCTCAAGGGCCTCTCCTTCGGCAGCGTGGTCGTCAAGCATGCGTTGCGCAACGCGCTGATCGCGCCGTTCACCGTGATCATGCTGCAGTTTCCCTGGCTGCTCACCGGCGTCGTCATCGTCGAGGTCATGTTCCGCTACCAGGGCTTCGGCTACACGTTGGTCGAAGCCGCGGGCAACAACGACATCGATCTGCTGCTCGGCTGCTCGCTGGTCTCGGTGTTCATCGTGCTGATCACGCAGCTCATCTCCGACGTCGGTTACGCGTTCCTCAATCCGCGTATCAGGGTTCAATAGGGGGCAGGGCGGATGCAGACCGAATATATCAGTGCCTTCGACATCGTGGTCGGCGTGCTTTGGCGCTTCTGGCCGGTATGGGTGGGGCTTCTCCTGGTGATGGGTGCAAGTTTCGCCTTCAAGAAGAAGCTCGGCCTCTACGGCCAGCTTTTCGACAGCGGCGTCGGCATTGCCGGCGTCTTCATCTGCCTGTTCTGGCTGTTCACGGCGATTTTCGCCTCCACCATCTCGCCCTTCGACCCGCTGGCGCAGGTGTCGATCATGAAGGACACGCTGCCCGGCGCGATCGAGCCGGCGTCGAAGCTCGTCTACTATTTCGGTGGCGACAAGCTTGCCCGCGACGTGTTTTCGCGCATGGTCTTTGGCAGCCAGATCGTGCTGATCATCGCACCGGCGGCGACCGGTTTCGCGCTGATGGTCGGCATCACGCTCGGCCTGCCGGCCGGCTACTATGGCGGCAAGATCGACACGCTGCTGTCGTTCCTGGCCAACCTGGTGCTGGCCTTCCCGGTCATCCTGTTGTTCTACCTGCTGGTAACGCCGGGCATCATGGACACGCCGATCCCCTATGCGATGGCAGGCCTGTTCTTCCTGTTCCCGATCATATTCTTCAGCGTGCTGTTCTGGACGCGTTTCAAGAACCGGCCGGACCGGCTCTACATCCTGCTCGGCATCACGCTGATCGTCGGCGGCTGGATCTATGTGGGCCTCGTCTTCGACAAGGATCCGCTGCACATCGTCCACATCGATCCGAACCAGCTCAACATCTTCGTGGCGGTGGTGTTCGCCTCCAGCCCCGGCGTGTTCCGCATCGTGCGCGGGCTGACCATGGACATCAAGACACGCGATTATGTGGCGGCGGCGCAGACGCGCGGTGAATCGCCCTGGTACATCATGCTGTGGGAGATCCTGCCCAATGCCCGCGGTCCGCTGATCGTCGATGCCTGCCTGCGCATCGGCTACACGACGATCCTGCTCGGAACGCTTGGCTATTTCGGCCTCGGCCTGGCGCCGGAAAGCCCGGACTGGGGCACCGCGATCAAGGACGCCAGCCGCCTGTTGCGCTCCTTCATCCACCCGGCGCTGCCGCCGACGATCGCGCTGATGTCGTTCGTGCTGGGGCTGAATCTTTTGGCGGACTCGCTGCGTGAGCAATCGATGAAGGATTGATGGTGGGGCGTTGAGCCCCATCTTCCAGAGAACCAAGGATTGGAGCGACCCATGAACGAGGCAGTTCGAGATCCAGCCAAGGCGACCGGTCAGCCGATCATCGAGATCGAGAACCTCTCGATCTCCTTCTTCACCCGCAAGGGCGAGATCCCTGCCGTGATGGATTTTTCCTGCACGGTGATGCCCGGCGAGGCGATGGGCATCGTTGGCGAATCCGGCTGCGGCAAGTCGACCGTGTCGCTCGGCATCATGCGCGACCTCTCCAATATCGGGAAGATCGTCGGCGGGCGCATCAAGTTCCAGGGCAAGGACATGGGCGAGCTCTCCGAGGAGGAGCTACGCTCCATCCGCGGCAACAAGATCGCCATGATCTACCAGGAGCCGATGGCGAGCCTCAATCCGGCGATGAAGATCGGCCAGCAATTGATGGAAGTGCCGCTGATCCACGACAAGGTGTCGAAGGAAGAGGCGCATAATCGCGCGCTGGAGATGGTGCGGGCGGTGAGGCTGCCCGATCCGGAGCGCATGATGCGCTCCTATCCGCACCAGCTTTCCGGCGGCCAGCAGCAGCGTATCGTCATCGCCATGGCGCTGCTGTCGAAGCCGGCGCTGCTTTTGCTCGACGAACCGACGACGGCGCTCGACGTCACCGTCGAGGCCGGTATCGTCGAACTGGTCAAGGGCCTCGGCGAGAAGTTCGGCACCTCGATGATCTTCGTGTCGCACAATCTCGGCCTCATCCTCGAGACCTGCGACAAGATCACGGTGATGTATTCCGGCGAGGCGGTCGAGACCGGCAAGATCGAGGACGTGTTCGACCGGATGCGCCATCCCTATACGCAAGGACTGTTCCGCTCGATCCCACTGCCCGGCGCCGACAAGAACTCGCGGCCGCTGATCTCCATTCCCGGCCAGTTGCCGCTGCCACATGAGCGGCCGAAGGGCTGCAATTTCGGCCCGCGCTGCCACCATTTCGTCGAGGGCGTCTGCAACGCCGCGGAAATCCCGATGATCCCGGTCGACGGCCATGAGGGGCATTTCTCGCGCTGCGTGCGGTTCAACGAGATCGACTGGGAGGCGCTGCCGCCCGGCGCCAAGAAGGTCAACGAAAAGGTCGAGCCCGGCGCGCCCGTGCTCAAGATCGAGGATCTCAAGAAATACTACAAGGTCGGCGGCAGCGAGGTGTTCGGCTCAAGCGAAGGCCGCGTCGTCAAAGCCAACGAGACGATCTCGTTCACCGCACGCGAATCCGAGACGGTCGCGATCGTCGGCGAATCCGGCTGCGGCAAGTCGACACTCGCCAAGGTGCTTCTGGGGTTGGAGACCGCTAGCTCCGGCACCGTGACGCTGGGCAACAAGGAGATCCAGTCGACCGGCATCGAGAACCGCAATGTCGAGACCGTGTCTTCGATCCAGATGGTGTTCCAGAACCCGTTCGACACGCTGAACCCCAGCCACAGCGTCGGCTCGCAGATCATCCGAACGCTGGAGAAGTTCAAAGTCGGCAAGAATGTCGCCGAGCGGCGCCAGCGCATGCTGGAGCTGCTCGATCTGGTAAAGCTGCCGCGGGCCTTCGAGACCCGCAAGCCGCGCCAGCTCTCGGGCGGCCAGAAGCAGCGCATTGGCGTGGCGCGCGCCTTTGCCGGCGATGCCAAAGTGGTGGTGGCCGACGAGCCGGTCTCGGCGCTCGACGTCTCGGTGCAGGCGGCGGTGACCGAACTGTTGATGGATATCCAGCGCAAGAACAAGACGACGATGCTGTTCATCAGTCACGACCTGTCGGTGGTGCGCTACATCGCCGACCGCGTCGTCGTCATGTATCTCGGCTACATCGTCGAGCAAGGCACGACCGACCAGATTTTCTCGCCGCCTTACCATCCCTATACCGAGGCGCTGCTCTCGGCGATCCCGATCGCCGACACCAGCGTGGTCAAGAAGCACATCGTGCTGGAAGGCGACATCCCGTCGGCCATGAATCCGCCGACCGGCTGCCCGTTCCAGACGCGCTGCGGCTACAAGAAGCTGGTCCCGGACAATCTGTGCGAGACCAAGGTGCCGCCGGTGAAGAACCTCGGCGACGGCCATATGAGCCTGTGCTGGCTTGCCGACGACGTGCTGGCGAAGATGGAGCCGGTCATCAAGTTCGACAAGGAACATGCCGCGCATGAGGGCGTGCCGGAAGATGCGCCGCAGGGCGCGGGGCCAGGCCTTGCGGGAACGGCGCCGAAACGCCCACGTGGCAAAACGGGCAGCGCGGAAGCCGACCAGATCGGGGACGCGGTGGAGCAGGACAAGGCCGGCATGAAAGCCCGTCGCCACGAAGTCCGCGACGAGACATCGGAAACGGGTGTTAAAAAGCCGAAAGATACGACAAGGCGGCACTAGCCCCGGTTCCTTATCACAGAAGTTTTGACCGGTTGGCTATGTGTGCGTTGGCAGATCCCATGCCTTGGCGATTGGCCGAGACGCCTATCGCGGTCGTCATCCACGGGCGGAGCAAGGAGCGAAGCGACGCGCGCAGACCCGAGGATCCATGCCGTGACTTGGAAGCGCCGCGGCGGTCCAGAATTCGGCACCGTTGCACACTTCGGTCCAGGTAACGGCATGGATTCCAGGGTCTGCGCGCGTCGCTACGCTCCTTGCTCCGCCCTATAATGACGAAGTTCAGGAACCTTCAACTCATCGCCAGGGTTTGCGCTTACTACCCCAACGGACGTTGATAGCCTTGCCCGACAAGCCTGCAATCTTTCAAAATCACCGTGTTGGAAAACTAGTTTCCGCATTGCCGTAGCTGCGCCTGGTAATCGCGGGCCATCTGGTCGGTGGCCCGCGCGTAGCCTTGAATGCCGGCATCGCCCCGATTGCCGCGGCCATAGGCGGTCCAGCCGAGATAGTATGCCAGATAGAGATTGTAGGTGTCGTTGCGGGCGACGCCAAACGTGTCGGCGGTTTTTGAGTGGTACCAGCCGACGAAGTCGACAGCGTCGGCGAAGGTCGTGCGGCGCGCCGTCCAGTTGCCGGTCTCGCTTTGATATTGCGACCAGGTGCCGTCGAGCGCCTGCGAGTAGCCGGTGGCGCTCGAGACATGCGTCCACGGGATGAAGCCGAGCAGCTTGGTGCGCGGCGGGCGGGCATTGCTCTTGAAACCGGATTCCTTGCGCACCGTCGCCATCAGCACGGGAACGGGAACGCCATATTTCTGCTCGGTCCGCTCGGCGGCGGACTGCCAGTTGTCGAACCAGCCGTCATTCTGGTCGAAGACGGCACAGACATTGTTGATGTGGCTGGGCGCCGTCGCGCAGGCCGAAAGCGCCAGCAGCATGGAGACAGCGACAATTTTACTAAAACTCGACCTACGCATTGGGAGACGAATAGGCCGAAATCATAAAAGGAGTCTTGCGCGGTTCCTTAACGTGGACGCCGAGGCACGAAAAAGCCGAGCGTCGATATTACGACTGCCTGTGTCGCTATTTTCTTAATCCGTTTTGAAAAATGCCGCCTTGGCTAAAATCACGCCGGCAAATGACGAATTCCTGACAGCTCGCATGTCATGCCGGCGCTCTGATGCGCGCATGAGCGAACCAAGACGCAAGCGCGGCGCCGAGCGCACCAGCAACCGTGGCCCCGCGGCCATTCCACAACTGCCGCCGCGGCGGGTGGAGAATCCCTACCCGCCCATGGCGCTGCTGTCGGCCGACCAGATCGAGGCGATCCACCAGGCGTCGATGCACATCCTGGAAAATTTCGGCATCGAGGTGATGAGCGCGCGGGCGCTGTCGCTGTTCGAGCGCGCCGGCGCCAAGGTCGACCACGGCTCGATGAATGTGCGCGTCGATCGCGGCATGGTCGAGGAGGCGCTGAAGTCGACGCACAGCAACTACACGCTTACTCCACGCAATCCCGCTCGAGCCATCCATCTCGGCGGCAGCACCATCAACTTCACGCTCGTTGCCGGACCGCCCAATGTGCATGACATGGAACGCGGTCGCCGCGCCGGCAACCTTGCCGACTACTGCGACCTCGTGCGGTTGGCGCAGCATTTCAACTGCATCCACATGCTGGGCAACCAGGTCTGCGCGCCGATCGAGCTGCCGGCGAACACGAGGCACATGGACACCTATTTCGCCAACCTGACGCTGACCGACAAATGCTTCCACGTCTCGGCGATCGGCCGGGGCAGGGCGCTCGACGGCATCGAGATGATGGCGATCGCACGCGGGTTGACGCTGGAGCAGATGGCGCAGGACCCCGGCGTCACCACCATCATTTCGGTCAACTCGCCGCGCCGCTTCGACGAGATGATGGCGGAAGGGCTGATGACCATGGCCGAATACGGCCAGTCGGTGGCGGTGACGCCGTTCACGCTGATGGGCGCGATGAGCCCGGTTACGCTGGCCGGCGCGCTGGCGCAGCAGAATGCCGAAGCGCTGTTCGGCGTGGTGCTCTCGCAGCTGGTGCGCCCCGGCGCGCCGGTGATGTATGGCGCCTTTACCTCCAATGTCGACATGAAGTCGGGCGCGCCGGCCTTCGGTACGCCGGAAAACACCAAGGCAAACATCGCCTCGGGCCAGTTGGCGCGGCGCTACAAATTGCCCTATCGCACCACCCCGGGCTCGGCCTCCAATGCTGCCGATGCGCAGGGCGCCTACGAGACGCTGATGGCGCTGTGGGGCGCGGTGCTCGGCCACGGCAATCTCGTCTACCACGCCGCCGGCTGGCAGGAGGGCGGGCTGACGGCGTCGTTCGAAAAGCTCATCATCGACGTCGAGATGATGCAGCACATGATGGAGTTCCTGCGACCGATCGCGGTCGACGAGGCGGAGCTGGCCGTGGAGGCGCTGGGCGCGGTGCCGACCGGCGGCCACTTCTTCGGCGAGCCGCACACGCTGGAGCGCTACGCCACCGCCTTCTACCAGCCGATGCTGTCCAACTGGCAGAATTACGAGGCCTGGCAAGAGGCCGGCGCCCCCGACACGACGGCGCGCGCGACACGGCTCTGGAAGAAGGCGCTGGAAGAGTATGTCCAGCCAGCCATGGACCCCGCCGTGCGCGAAGCGCTCGAAGCCTATATGGCCCGCCGCAAGGAAGCGATCGGGCAAAGCGAGCCGTAAGGGAACAGCTTCCCATCCTGATTCATTTCAACCTCTCAACTCACTGAATTAACGAGAAGAACCATGAAGTCGCATGCAAAGGTCGTGGTCATCGGTGGCGGTGTCGTCGGATGCTCGGTGCTGTTCCATCTCGCCCGCCACGGCTGGACCGATGTCGTGCTTCTGGAGCGCGACGAACTGACGTCGGGCTCGACCTGGCACGCGGCCGGCGGCATGCACACCATCAATGGCGATCCCAACGTCGCCAAGCTGCAGAAATACACGATCTCGCTCTACAAAGAGATCGAGGAGCTTTCGGGACAGGCGACCGGCGTGCACCTCACCGGCGGCGTGCTTCTGGCCGCGACCGAGGCGCGACTCGACTGGCTGCGCGGCGTGGTGTCGAAGGGCCGCTATCTCGGCATCGACCTCGAAGTCATTTCCGCCAAGGAAGCTGCGGAATTGATGCCGCTCATCGATCCCAGCCAGTTCGTCGGCGCCGTGCGCAACAAGGAGGACGGCCATCTCGACCCGTCGGGCGTAACGCACGCCTATGCCAAGGCGGCGCGCAAGCTCGGCGCCGAGGTCGAACGTTTCACCAAGGTCGAGGACATCGTGCGCCGGCCCGACGGATTGTGGCGCGTCATCACCAACAAGGGCGATGTCATTGCCGAGCATGTCGTCAATGCCGGCGGGCTATGGGCGCGCGAGGTCGGCCGCATGGTCGGGCTCGAACTGCCGGTTCTGGCCATGGAGCACATGTACCTGATCACCGAGGACATGCCGGAGGTCGCCGACTGGAACAAGAAGACCGGCACCGAGATCATCCATGCCGTCGACTTCGACGGCGAGCTTTATCTGCGCCAGGAGCGTGGCGGCATGCTGATGGGCACCTATGAGAAGGCCAACAAGGTCTGGTCGGAGTTTCAGACGCCGTGGAATTTCGGCCACGAGCTCTTGGAGCCGGATATCGACCGCATCGCGCCGTCGCTCGAAGTCGGCTTCCGCCATTTCCCGGCCTTCCAGAAGACCGGCATCAAGCAGATCATCAACGGCCCCTTCACCTTCGCGCCGGACGGCAATCCGCTGGTCGGTCCGGTGCGCGGCCTACCGGGCTTCTGGGTCGCCTGCGGCGTCATGGCCGGCTTCAGCCAGGGCGGCGGCGTCGGGTTGGCGCTCTCCAACTGGATGATCGAGGGCGATCCGGGCGCCGACATCTGGGCGATGGACGTGTCGCGCTATGGCGACTGGGCGACGATGGCCTATACCAACGCCAAGGTGCGCGAGAATTATTCGCGCCGCTTCTCGATCCGCTTTCCGAACGAGGAGCTGCCGGCCGGGCGGCCGCTCAAGACGACGCCGGTCTACGACACGCTTGCCGCCAAGGGCGCGCAATGGGGCGTGTCCTATGGGCTCGAAGTGCCGCTCTGGTATGCGCCGGACGGCGTCAAGGACGAGTTTTCGTGGCGGCGCTCGACCGACTTCGACCATGTCGGCAAGGAAGTCGCGACGGTGCGCAACGGCGTCGGCCTGTCGGAGATTTCGAACTTCGCCAAATACAAGGTGACAGGCGAGGGCGCGGTCGCGTGGCTCGACCGCATGCTTGCCTGCAGGCTGCCAAAGCGCGGCCGCATGACGCTGGCGCCGATGCTGAAGGATGACGGCAAGCTGATCGGCGATTTCACGCTGGCCAATATCGACGACGCAGAGTGGTTCATCGCCGGCTCCGGCATCGCCGAGCAGTATCACATGCGCTGGTTCGAGGCGCATCTGCCCAAGGACGGCTCGGTGAAGATCGAGGCACTGGGGCAGAAGCTCACCGGCCTCGCGATTGCCGGGCCGAAGGCGAGGGATGTGCTCGCCAAAGTCACCCGCGCCGATGTGTCCAACGCAGCTTTCCCCTTCATGGCGATGGCCAGGATGGATATCGGCATGGCGCCGTGCCTGGTCGGGCGCGTCAGCTACACCGGCGACCTCGGCTACGAGATCTGGGTGACGCCGGAATATCAACGCGCTGCCTATCAGGCGCTGATCACGGCCGGTGAGGAATTCGGCATCTCTCTGTTCGGCGCGCGCGCGCTCAATGCGCTGAGGCTGGAGAAAAACTACGGCTCATGGGCGCGCGAGTACCGGCCGATCTACGGGCCGGTCGAGGCCGGGCTCGACCGCTTCGTCGCCTATGGCAAAGACGCGGATTTCATCGGCAAGCAAGCGGCGCTCGCCGAGCGCAAGCAAGGCGGCAAGCTCAGGCTGCTCGCCTTCATCGTCGACGCCACCGATGCCGATGTCATTGGCGACGAAGCGATCTGGCATGACGGCGTCGTGCGCGGCTGGGTTACGTCCGGCGGCTACGCCCACAATGCGAAGAAGTCGGTTGCGTTGGGCTATGTGCCGAAGGAAATCGCCGACAAGCCGGATGGCTTCGAGATCGAGATCCTCGGCAAGCGCCGTGCGGCGCGTGTTCAGGCGGCGCCGCTGTTCGATGCCAATTTCGAGCGGATGCGCGCCTGAAGGCACCCCTGCCATCAGGCTTCGGCGCTCTCGCGATTGTCCACCGCGAAGGCGCCCGGACCGGCAAAGAACAGATAGAGGAAGACAAAGCAGAATAGCATGGCTGCGTCGCCGCCGTTGTTGGCCGGGAAGAAGTCGCGCGGAAAATGCGCCATGAAATAGGCGATCGCCATTTCGCCGGCGAGAAGGAAGGCGACCGGACGGGTGAAGAGGCCAAGCGCAAGCAGGATGCCGCCGGCGAATTCGAGAATGCCGGCAGCCGTCGTCAGTCCGGTGAGGGCGTGCGGCTGGGCGCTGACCGGGAAGTTGAATAGCTTCTGCGAGCCATGCTCGATGAACTGCAGGGCGGTCATGATGCGCAATACGGCCAGCGCTTGCGGCCGGTACTGAGCGAGGCTTTCGAAAAGCTTCATATAAGACTCCAATTTTACCCCCGCTTGGGCCTTAAATTATCGCCCGGCGACGGACCACTCACTTCCCTTGGCCTGCCATCAACAATCGGTGAGCGGAAATGGTTTCAATCTCCATATTTCTTCTCTCTATGGTTGCAAATATATCCTTATGGTTGTATTGCCTGAATGACGCATCAAACCAAGCGAGTCCCTTGACCATGAGAAAAGTCGTCATCAGCCTCTTCGCAATCCTTGCTGGCACCAGCTTCGCCATGGCCGCCGGTACCGGCTGCGATGCCTTCAAATGGCCGGTCGAGCGCGAGCAGGCCCTGTTTCCGGAGGCGACGGCCGCCCAGTCCGGCGCGACCCTGACGGTCGGGCAAGCAGTGGATTTCTCGCTCGAGGCCGCCGACACGGTCAGCTTTGAAGTGCCGCCGGAGCGCGCACCGGCAGCCGGTACGTTCGGCGCGACGGCGAATGTGACCGTGCCACCGGAAGGCGAGCTTCAGGTCAGCCTGTCCGACGAGGCCTGGATCGATGTCGTGCAGGACGGCAAGAGCGTGAAATCGGCGGCGTTCAGCGGCGTGAAGAGCTGTCCGGGCATCCGCAAGAGCGTGCGCTTCAAGCTCGCGGGCGGCGCGGCGATCATCCAGCTTAGCGGCGCGAAAAAGGCCGATCTGAAGGTGGCGGTGCTGACGCCGGAGTGATCCGGCGCCAGCCAGCAAGCAGGGCGCGTTATCGTACGGGGGCGAGCAATGCGAAATGCGCCCCCTGCGGGTCCTGGCACTGGATGATCCACTGGCCGCTCGGCACATCCATCGGACCCATGATGACCTTGCCGCCATTGTCCATGACGCGCTTGGCGGCGGCGTCGATGGCGTCGACGTTGAAGTAGAACTGCCAGACGGGAACCGGGATCTGCGGCGGCTTGTTCATGATGCCGCCGCCGGATTCGGGGCCGGCGCCGAAGGTTTTGTAAATACCCATCTCGCCCATGTCGAACTCGCCGGCGCTCTCCCAGCCGAACTGGCTGGAATAGAAATCGAAGGCCGCCTCCCAGTCCGAGGTGTAGAGCTCGTGCCAGCCGACATGGCCAGGCGTCGTCGCCGGCACCGGCGGCTGCTCCGGCTGGTTGGGTTGCAAGAACATGAAGGCCGCGCCTTGCGGGTCGGCGACGACCGCGAAGCGGCCGACGCCCGGAATGTCGTCCGGGGCGCGGTGCACCGCACCACCCGCGTCCTTGAGCGCTTGCGTCGAGGCGTCGACATCCTTGGTGTAGATGTAGCCCACCCAGGCCGGCGGCATGCCCATCTTGGCGGGCTCTTCTGGCATCGTCATCAGCCCACCGACGCCGCGCACGGCGGAGTTCACGACGATGTAGCGCGGCATGCCGGGCGCCTTGTCGAAAGGTTCGGCCTTCCAGCCGACGACAGCGGTGTAGAAAGCCTCGGCGGCGTCGAGGTCGGTGGTCATCAATTCGTACCAGAAGAAAGGTTGCGGGGATTTCGGCATGGTCGGTCTCCTCACCGGTTCAGGCAGCGATCGTTGTTCGATCCATCCTAAGGTATGTCGAGGTTCAGGTGATGCCGGCCTGCAAACGTTTTCTGCGCTTCCGGTGCTCACGTACTTTAAGTACGCTGCGCTCCGGCCTTCGCCGACCGAAGCCCTCATAAGTGTTTCCGCCCTATGAAGGCTACCGCCGGCGTAGGCCGGTTCTCGAAAACCGCCGTTTCGGCGCGGCCTGACCTGAACCTCGACACACCTTAGGACGATGCTCGCGACAGAAATCCGACATCTGGGCCGGAATTCGAGAACGGCAAGGCGTTGCTGCGTAGGTTCGCAACTGTTTGGAGGACGATCAATACTCAAGGCGCGTCGTTTGAATTCACGTTTCTGCGCGGCCGCCCGTAGCCGCCGATCTTGCGCAGCCGGCGCTTTTCGACTTTGCTGCGCCAAAAGAGGGGTTCGCGTTTTCCGATGCGCCACATGTCACTGACGCCCGAGCTTGTCGCTCTTTGCCATCGCGAAGAGATCGATCCCGGTCCGAGCGGTGGGTGGGCGCAGCTCAGCGACGACGATTTCAGCGCGCTCGCCGCGCGTCTCGCCGGAGAAGCCGACGACGGACCGCTCTGGGTATTCGCCTATGGTTCGCTGATCTGGAAACCGGCCTTCGAGTCGGTCGAGCAACGGCGCGCCTCGGCGCATGGCTGGCACCGGTCGTTCTGCCTCGACATGGTCCGCTGGCGCGGCAGCCGCGAGCAGCCCGGCCTGATGATGGCGCTGGAACGGGGCGGGCGCTGCGACGGCGTCATCTATCGTTTGCCGGATGGCGAGAAGCCAGCCCAGATCGAAAGGCTGCTGCGGCGTGAGATCGACGACCACGAGAGCGTCTGCTCGGTCCGGTGGGTTCCGGTGCGCACGGCACAAGGCCGGCTGCGAGCGCTGGGCTTCTGGGTTGGCGTGACCGGCAGGGGGACGTCGCTCGGGCAGCCGCTGGAAAAGGTGGCCTGGGTGCTGGCACGCGCCTGCGGTCATGTCGGTTCGGGCGCCGAATACCTTTACAACACCGTCAGCCACCTCGAGACCTTCGGCATTCATGACCGCAATCTGTGGCGGCTGCAGGAACTTGTGGCGGACGAGGTGCGCTCGATCCACGGCCACAGGATTACAGGCGGCGAGCCGTCGGCTATGGAAATCGCCGCCGCTATAACATGAGTGTATTTATCATATTTTATCCAGCCATTACAGCGACTTGGCCGAAAATTGACCAATTGATAAAAAAATAAAACGTGCTAGCCTTCCCCAAAACGACAACAAAGGGGAGTTGGAATGGCGACTGGTCATTTCATCGAAGGCATTGCCGGCGGCCGGCTGTCTTCGGAGCAATATGCCGACAATTTTTCCGACCTGCATCCGCCGCTCGACCACCATGAGGCGCTGGTCGAATCCGATCGCTGCTATTTCTGCTACGACGCGCCGTGCATGAATGCATGTCCGACGTCGATCGACATCCCGTTGTTCATCCGGCAGATCGCCACCGGCAATCCGCTGGGCTCGGCCAAGACGATCTTCGACCAGAATATCCTCGGCGGCATGTGCGCCCGCGTCTGCCCGACCGAGACACTGTGCGAAGAGGTCTGCGTGCGCGAGGTGGCGGAGGGCAAGCCGGTCCAGATCGGCCGGCTGCAGCGCTACGCCACCGACGTCGCCATGAGCGAGGAGAAGCAGTTCTACAAGCGCGCCGAGCCGACCGGGAAGACGGTCGCCGTGGTCGGCGCCGGGCCGGCAGGGCTGGCGGCGGCGCATCGCCTTGCCCGTCACGGTCATGACGTGACGATCCTCGAGGCGCGGCCGAAGGCCGGCGGCCTCAACGAATATGGCATTGCCGCCTATAAGAGCGTCGACGATTTCGCCCAGGCCGAGGTCGAGTATGTCACCGCGATCGGCGGCATCGACATCCAGAACGGCAAGGCGCTCGGCCGCGACTTCCAACTCGCCGACCTGATGCGCAACTACGATGCGGTTTTCCTCGGCCTCGGTCTCGGCGGCGTCAATGCGTTGCGCGCCGAAGGCGAGGATGCCGACGGTGTCGCCAATGCCGTCGAGTTCATCGCGGAGCTTCGGCAAGCGAGCGATCTTTCCGGCCTGCCGGTCGGTCGGCGCGTCGTCGTCATCGGCGGCGGCATGACAGCGATCGACGCCGCGGTGCAGTCGAAGCTGCTCGGCGCGGAGGAGGTGACGGTCTGTTACCGGCGCGGCCAGGAGCACATGAACGCCTCCGGCTTCGAGCAGGACCTGGCCGCCGCCAACGGCGTCACTATCCGCCACTGGCTGCAGCCGAAGCGCGTCATTGCCGAAAACGGCAAGGTCTCGGCGATCGAGCTTGAATACACCGCGATGAACGGCGACAAGCTCGCCGGCACTGGCGAAACGCTGCGGCTCAATGCCGACCAGGTGTTCAAGGCGATTGGCCAGAGCTTCGTGCCGGCGCATCTCAATGGCAGCGGCGAGCAGATCGACCTCGAAGGCGGCCGCATCAAGGTCGATGCCGAAGGCCGTACGTCGCTCTCAAAAGTCTGGGCCGGCGGCGACTGCATCTTCGGCGGCGACGATTTGACCGTTTCGGCGGTGGCGCAAGGGCGCGACGCGGCCGAAAGCATCCACCGGGCACTGACCTCTAACGGGAGGGCATGAGCATGGCAGACATCCGCAACAATTTCGTCGGCATCAAATCGCCCAATCCGTTCTGGCTGGCCTCGGCGCCGCCGACCGACAAGGCCTATAATGTCGAGCGCGCCTTCAAGGCCGGCTGGGGCGGCGTTGTGTGGAAGACGCTGGGCGAAGAAGGTCCGCCGGTCGTCAACGTCAACGGACCGCGCTACGGCGCGATCTGGGGCGCCGATCGCCGGCTGCTCGGCCTGAACAACATCGAGCTGATCACCGACCGCGACCTGCAGACCAATCTGCGCGAGATCAAGCAGGTCAAGAAGGACTGGCCCGACCGCGCCATCGTCGTTTCGCTGATGGTGCCCTGCGTCGAGGACGCCTGGAAGGCGATCCTGCCGGTGGTCGAGGAGACTGAGGCCGACGGCATCGAGCTCAATTTCGGCTGCCCGCACGGCATGTCGGAGCGCGGCATGGGTGCCGCGGTCGGCCAGGTGCCGGAATATATCGAAATGGTGGTGCGCTGGTGCAAGCAGAACACCCGCATGCCGGTCATCACCAAGCTGACGCCCAACATCACGGACGTGCGCAAGCCGGCGCGGGCGGCGCTTGCGGGGGGAACGGATGCGGTGTCGCTGATCAACACGATCAACTCGATCACCGGCGTCGATCTCGATAGTTTCGCGCCTATGCCGACGATCGACGGAAAGGGCTCGCATGGCGGCTATTGCGGCCCGGCGGTGAAGCCGATCGCCATGAACATGGTGGCCGAGATCGCGCGCGATCCGGAAACGCATAGCCTGCCGATCTCAGGCATCGGCGGCATCACCACCTGGCGCGACGCGGCCGAATTCATGGCGCTCGGCGCCGGCAATGTGCAGGTCTGCACGGCGGCCATGACCTACGGCTTCAAGATCGTGCAGGAGATGATCGCCGGGCTTGAGAACTGGATGGACGAGAAGGGGCATGCCTCGCTCTCCGACATCATCGGCCGCGCCACGCCCAACGTCACCGACTGGCAGTACCTCAACCTCAACTATGTCGCCAAGGCGCATATCGACCAGGACGCCTGCATCAAATGCGGCCGCTGCCACATCGCCTGCGAGGACACCTCGCACCAGGCGATCACCAGCATGGTGAATGGCGCCAGGCATTTCGAGGTGATCGAGGCCGAATGCGTCGGCTGCAATCTCTGCGTCAATGTCTGCCCGGTCGAAGGCTGCATCACCATGGAGCCGCTGGCGGCCGGCGCGTTGGACCAGCGCACCGGCAAGCCGGTGTCGCCGATCTACGCCAACTGGACGACGCACCCCAACAATCCGATGGCCAAGGTGGCTGCGGAGTAAGCTTGGGTTCCTCGCCCCACGCAGTGGGGAGAGGTGGCCCGGCGAAGCCGGGACGGAGAGGGGCCTTGGCGGCTGGGAACTTGCCCCCAGGGTCGTGATCTATCTTGCGTCTGGTCCTGCGCCGGTTTTGACTTCGCAAAAGTCGTCCCCCTCTCCGTCCCGGCTTCGCCGGGCCACCTCTCCCCCGCTTTGCGGGGTGCGAGGAACCCAAGTCCTGCTAAGCGCGGTGCCAGAAACGATCTGATCTCTTCCCTCACATTCCTGAGTGTTGCGAAGCAGGCGATCTTCGTTTTCTCTATTGCAGATAAAACTTATCCATGATAAAAGATATCCATGAATAGGAGATCGGCATCATGAAGCTGGGCGATGGTGTTGAAGCGGCCATCCACTGTGCGGCGACACTGGCCAGCGTCGACGGCAACAGCACCATGCCGGGCGCGGCTTTGGCCGAGGCGTTCGGGCTGTCGCCGAGCTATCTGCTCAAGCATCTCAACCAACTCACGGCGGCGCGCATCCTGGAATCGGTGCCGGGACCGGCGGGCGGCTATCGACTGGCGCGGGCGGCGGAACAGATCACGCTGCTGGATATCGTGCTGGCCGTTGAGGGCAGGGAGCCTGCCTTCCGTTGCGGCGAGATACGCCAACGCGGCCCGGTCAAGATCGACGCCTCGGCCTATGTGAAGCCCTGCGGCATCAATGCCGCGATGCTCAAGGCGGAGCGCGCCTATCGGGCGGCGCTCGCGGAAGTGAAGCTGTCCGACATCGTGGCCGAGTACGCCGCCGAAGGCGACCCGCGATCCTATGCCGCGAGCTGCGCTTTCGTCGAGCGTCACCAGCGGCCGCAGAAATCCGCTTCCTCCAAACAGACTTAACCCGCCAGACAATGTGGAAAGGCAAAGACGATGAAACAGAGACTTCAATTTTATGCCAAGGCCCCGGCTCTCATGAAGGCAGTGACCGAGCTCAACACGGCTGTCGAGGAGAGCGGGCTGGAGGCCAGCCTGATCCATTTGGTCAAGCTCCGGGCTTCTCAGATCAATGGCTGCTCCTACTGCGTCGACATGCACAGCCGTGAGGCAAGGCGCGACGGCGAGACCGAGCAGCGTCTCTATCTGGTCGCCGCCTGGAAGGAATCGCCGCTGTTCTCCGAGCGCGAGAGGGCGGCATTTGCCTGGACCGAGGCGGTGACCAACATTTCCGACAACGGTGTTCCGGACGATCTCTATGCCGCAACGCTGGAGCATTTCTCCGACGAGGAACTTGTGAAGCTGACCGTGCTGGTTGGCATGATCAATATGTGGAATCGCCTCGCCATACCGTTCCGCTCCGTCCATCCGGTCGAAAAGGCAAAGGCTGCCTGATCTTGCTGCCGCGGCGTGGGCCCGCTGAGCGGCCCACGCCTTTTTTCAGCGAAAGAACAACGACATGTTCGAGAATTTTCAGAACGAGATTCTAATCATCGCGCGCTTGCTGCTTGGCGGCGCTTTCGTTTTTGCCGGCCTGCGCAACATCCAGAACAGAAAGCTGGTCGCTTCGTTGATGGCCGCGCGCGGCGTGCCGCAGGCGGCATTGGCTCTGTGGCTGGGCATTGTGCTGCAACTCGTTGCCGGCGCGCTGGTGATTGCCGGCCTATGGACCGTGCCTGCGGCGGCAGTCCTGATCCTTTTCCTCATCGTTGCGACGCCGATGTTCCATAACTTCTGGGATCATCAGGGCGCGGACCGCGCCTCCCGCATCAACGGGGTCGTCAGCAATGTTGCTTTGGCCGGTGGGTTCCTGACGCTGATCGCGCAGTCGCTTTGACGGCCCAGGGCTAAGCCGCAAACCTCAACCCCCCGTCGCAGGTCAGCACCTGGCCGGTCATGAAGCCGTTGGAGACCAGGAATGCGATCGCCCCGGCGACGTCCTCGGCGCGGCCGATGCGGCCGACTGGGGTCTTGCCGGCATATTCGGCAAACACCGCCCGCCGCTGCTCCTCGGGGAGAAAATCCCACCAGGGCGTGTCGATGACGCCGGGCGCCACGACGTTGACGCGCAGCGGCTTCAGCTCGACCGCCAGGATCGGCGCGACGGTCAAGAGCATGCCGTTGATGGCACCGATGCCGGCGACGCCGGGCGCTGCAATCTGCGCCGAGACGGCCGAGATGAAGGTGACCGATCCGGCCTTGTTCAAGGTCGGCAGGGCCGCCTGCAGGCAGGACAGTTGCGGCCGGATTTTTTCGTCGACGCCGCTGCCGATATCGGCAAGGTCGAGAGTCGCGAACGGTCCGAGCCCCTTGCCGCCGCTCGCGGCGAGGACAAGGTGATCGAACGGCCCTAGACCATCGAAGAAATGCCGGACCTCGTCCGGCTTCGCGGCGTCGAACACGGCCTTGCCGACAGTGCCGCCAAGGGCCTTCCACGCGCCTTTGAGCTTCTCCTCGTTGCGGCCGGTGATCGTGACCTTCATGCCGGGACCGACCAGCCGCTTGGCCGTGGCAAAGCCGATGCCCGATGAGCCGCCGATGATGACGCAATGTTCGATGGTCTCGCTCATGAGTGCTGTTCCTTAGGTTTGGAGGATGGACCCTCGATCAGTTCGAGGCTCAGTGCCCGCAATTGGTGGCGGGCCTTTTCGTCATAGGCCTGCGCATCGGCGCGCGATTCCCGCTGACCGTCGAAATAAAGGCCGCTGCGTCCTTCGAGCGCCGGCGATACTGCGAGGTTCAGGATGGCGTCGGCGCCGGTCTCGACCGAGCTCCACGGCGTGACGCCCGCCTGCCGGACCATGGTGGTGTCCATGTAGCTTGCCGGGTGGAGCGCATTGACGGTGACGCCGGTGCCGTCGAGCTGGTCGGCCAGATCGACGGTGAACAGGATCTGCGCCAGCTTGCTCTGGCAGTAGGCGCGCACGCCGCTATAGCCATGCGTCAGCATGACGTCGTCGAAATCGATCGCCTGCTGGCCGGCCGAAGCGACGTTGACGATGCGCGCCGGGGCGCTTGCCTTGAGCAGCGGCAAGAGTTCCGACGTCAGCAGGAAGCCGGCGAGATAGTTGACCGCGAAGCGCAGCTCGTAGCCGTCGACGCTGACCTGCCGCTTGGCGCCCTGGCCGCCGGTGCCGACGCCGGCATTGTTGATCAAGATATCGAGCCGGTCGGTCCTTGCGCGCACCGCTTCGGCGAGGCGGCGCACTTCGGTGAGCGAAGCGAGGTCGGCGGCGAGAAACTCCGCCTTGCCACCCTTTGCCTCTATGGCGGCGACCGTCGCCTCGGCGCGGCCTGCGTCGCGGCCATGCACCAGCACACGGGCGCCGGCGGCGCCGAGCCGCTCGGCGACCACACGGCCGACGCCGTCGGTAGAGCCGGTGACGAGAATTGTCTTGTCCTTGAGTTCCATGCTCAGAGCCTCCTTGCGCTGCTCTAAACGGAAAGATGGGACAGCACGGGCGTCCCAAACAGTTCAAACTTTATCCTGGTATCGGTACTGCTATAATAGACGCATGGATGCCATTGCCCATTCCCCTGAAGATCATCGCCGTCGCGAGCTTGGCGCCTTCCTGCGCTCCCGCCGCGAAAGGCTCTCGCCCGATGCAGCCGGCATCGCCTGTGGCGCGCGGCGGCGGACGCCGGGACTGCGGCGCGAGGAAGTGGCGATGATCGCCGGCGTCGGCACGACCTGGTACACCTGGCTGGAGCAGGGCAGGGACGTGCGGCCTTCGGTCGAGGTGCTGTCGGCGCTCTGCCAGGCACTGCGGCTCGACGGCGCCGAGCAGCGGCATCTGTTCACGCTCGCCGGCCGCCAGCAACCAGAGCGGCGGCGCATCGTTGCGGGAAAGGTCGAGGGACCCTTGCTGCACATGCTGCAGAGCCTTGTGCTGCAACCCGCCTATGTCGTCGGCCCGCGCTGGGATGTGCTGGCCTGGAATGACGCGGCGGTCGCCATTTTCGGCGACTACGGCCAGTTGGAGGGCGATGCCCGCAACATCATCCACGGCGTCTTCGCCGATCCGCATCGGCGGCATCTGCTGGTCGACTGGGAGCAAGTAGCCCGTGCAACCCTTGCCGCGTTCCGCGCCGAGAGCGCGAAATACACCGGCGATCCGGACTTCGAGCGGCTGATCGCGCTGATGATGCGCTCGAGCCCCGAGTTCCGCGAGTGGTGGCCGCAGCGCGATGTGGTGCACCGGCTTTCCGGGCTCAAGCATCTGCGGCATCCGATCGCCGGCGCGATGACGTTCGAACATATGAGCCTGTCGATCGATGACGGTTCGGATATGCGGCTGATCGTCTACACGCCGCTGGCGGAGCAGAACTCGGTGGCGAAGTTGCGGAAGCTGCTGGATACAATTCCGGTGGAGCGCCGCAGCGCGTAACGTTGATGGCTGCAGCCCCTCAGCTTCGTCATCCACGGGCGGAGCAAGGAGCGTAGCGACGCGGCGCAGACCCGAGGATCCATGCCGCGACTTCAAAGCGCTGCTGCGGTGCAGAACTGGCTCTGGCTGGGCGCGACGATCATTCTGAATCGCTGTGCTCTTTGGCGAGCGTCACGGCATGGATTCTAGGGTCTGCGCGCGTCGCTTCGCTCCTGCTCCGCCCTAATGCATGTCGCCCAGAAGTGTGCGGCGGTTCTGGGACAACGACATGCATCAAAACAAAGACTTAAAGCGCGTCGCCTGAATCCGTTTCAGCGCGACGCGCTTTAGAATGACGAAATCAATGTGCGCTTCAGCCAATCTCCGCAGCCTGAGACAGTTCGACGACCGGCAAAGCTTGTACTGGTTTGATGTCGCGCCTCAGCCCTTAGGCCTCAGCCCATCCAGGAACAGCTGCTCCAGGAAGCGCGCCGCGTCCTCGAAGCGGCCATCGCCGCCGCGGTCGGCGCCGAGCACGGCGCGCACCTGGACATCGAAATCGGCATAATGCTGCGTCGTCGCCCAGATCGAGAAGATCAGGTGCCAGGGATCGGTGCGGGCGATCTTGCCGGCGCGCATCCAACCCTTGATGACGGTGGCCTTCTCATCGACCAGAGTCTTCAACTCGCCCTCCAGCATCGGCTTGATGCGCGGCGCGCCCTGCAGGATCTCGTTGGCGAAGAGCCGGCTTTCGCGCGGGAAGTCGCGCGCCATTTCGAGCTTCCGGCGGATGTAGCTTCTGAGCTCCGTCAGCGGATCGCCGATGTCGTCCAGCTCGCGCAAGGGCGCTAGCCAGGTGTCGAGCAGGCGCTGCATCAACGTCTCGTGAATGTCTTCCTTGCGGCGGAAATAATAGAGAAGGTTCGGCTTCGACATGCCGGCGGCTTCGGCGATCTGGTCGATGGTCGAGCCGCGAAAACCGTTGGCGGAGAAGACTTCGAGCGCGGCTTCCAGGATGAGCTCGCGCTTTTCCTGCTGGATGCGGGTGCGGCGGGGAGCGGAGCCTTCCATGGCGGCGGTCATCCTTGCCGGCCGTCTTCGCGCGGGCTGTCTGGACCAATTGTCTGGACCAGTTTTTCCTTGGGCTGTGGAGCGCGCTTTTTATGCCGCATTTCCGCTAGTAATCCTTGGACCGCCGACAGGCGGTGCTAACGTTTGTCCAACCGGTCAAAATTTTGCGTAGCACGAAAACGCAGCAAAGACCAAGCGTTGGCCGCACCGAAACACGCTCACAAGGGGAAGTCCTGGTCATGTCCAACCGGCTGAAAGTCACGCCGAACGATCTCAGCGCATTCTGGATGCCGTTCACGGCAAACCGCCAGTTCAAGCAGGCGCCGCGCATGTTCGTGTCCGCCAAGGACATGCATTACACGACCAGCGACGGCCGCAAGGTGCTGGACGGCACCGCGGGCCTGTGGTGCGTGAACGCCGGCCACTGCCGCCCCAAGATCACCGAGGCGATCCAGCATCAGGCCGCCGAACTCGACTACGCGCCGGCCTTCCAGATGGGTCACCCGATCGTGTTCGAGCTGGCGAACCGCCTGGTCGACATCGCGCCGAAGGGCATGGACCATGTCTTCTTCACCAATTCCGGTTCGGAATCGGTCGAGACCGCGCTGAAGATGGCGATCGCCTATCACCGCGTGAAGGGCGAGGGCTCGCGCACCCGGCTGATCGGCCGCGAGCGCGGCTATCACGGCGTCAATTTCGGCGGCATCTCGGTCGGCGGCATCGTCACCAACCGCAAGATGTTCGGCACGCTGCTCGGCGGCGTCGACCATCTGCCGCACACGCACCTGCCCGAGAAGAACGCCTTCTCGAAGGGCGTGCCGGAACATGGGGCGGAGCTGGCGAACGAGCTGGAGCGCCTCGTCACGCTGCATGACGCCTCGACCATCGCCGCCGTCATTGTCGAGCCGGTCGCCGGCTCCACCGGCGTCATCCTGCCGCCGAAGGGCTATCTGCAGAAGCTTCGGGAAATCTGCACGAAGCACGGCATATTGTTGATTTTCGATGAAGTGATCACCGGCTTCGGACGCCTCGGCGCGCCGTTCGCTGCGGACTATTTCGGCGTCACGCCGGACATCATGACGACGGCCAAGGGCGTGTCGAACGGCGTCATCCCGATGGGCGCGGTGTTCGTCAAGAAGGAGATCCACGACGCCTTCATGACCGGCCCCGAGCACATGATCGAGTTCTTCCACGGCTACACCTATTCCGGCAATCCGATCGCCTGCGCCGCGGCGCTCGGCACTCTGGACACCTACAAGGAAGAGGGCCTTTTGACGCGCGGCGAGGAGCTGGCGCCTTACTGGGAAGACGCGCTGCATTCGCTCAAGGGCGAGCCGCATGTCATCGACATCCGCAACATCGGCCTGATCGGCGCGATCGAGCTGGCGCCGATCGCGGGCAGCCCGACCAAGCGGGCGTTCTCGGCCTTCGTCAAGGCCTTCGAGCGCGGCGCGCTGATCCGCACCACCGGCGACATCATCGCGCTGTCGCCGCCGCTCATCATCACCAAGGGCCAGATCAACGAGCTGATCGACCATGTTCGCGACGTTCTGAGGTCGATCGACTGACAAGCCGGAGCGGGCACCCTTCCCGTCGAGGGGAGGGTGTCCGCGAAGCGGCCAGGCGAGGTCGGCGCCGACGCGCCGACTTTAAGAGCGGCGTGATTCAGGCTGGCTGCGCGCCGATGCCGGTCAGGATCACTCGCTTGATGTTTTCCTTGGCCTCGCGCCATTGCCGGTCGGAGAGCGACTTGCCGCCGTTCAGCGTCTCGATCTGGTGGCCGAAATCGGCGTAGTGCTGGGTCGTGGCCCAGAGCATGTAGAGCAGATGGCGCGGGTCCACCGGGTCCATCTTGCCCTCCTCGATCCAACGGCTGATGATCCCGACGCGGCCGTCGGTCCATTCGCGCAGCGTTGATTCCATATAGTCCTGAAGCACCGGCGCGCCGTGCATCACTTCCGACGCCCAGACTTTCGAGCCGTCCGGGTGGCGACGCGATATCTCCATCTTGGCGTCGATATAGGAACTGATGCCGTCCACGGGGCCGCTCGCCGCGTCGAAGCAATTGGCCGCCTGCAGCCAGATCTCGAAAATGTTCTGGACGACGGAACGGTAGAGCTCTTCCTTGGTGGCGAAATAATAGTGGAGATTTGCCTTTGGCAGCCCCGCGAGGTCGGCGATCAGCTGCATCGTGGCGCCGCCGAACCCGGCCTCCGCGAACACCTTTTCGGCGGCGAGCAGAATGGCTTTTTCATTCTCCCGCCTTATGTCCTGGCGCCGCATGGGACGGGTGGGTTCGGTCATGTCTTCCCCAAGATTCTGGCCCAAGATTCTCGTTGACCGGTTGGTCAGCTTGTGTAGTCTGAAAGCTGACCATACGGTCAGGATGCAAACCACTCAAGGGGCGACAAGACCCCTGGTGAAAATGGGAACCGCAAATGGCCGCACCCGGCGAAAATCTGCGAATCAATTCAGACCGCTTGTGGGATTCCATCATGGAGATGGCGAAGATCGGCCCCGGCATTGCCGGCGGCAACAATCGCCAGACCGTGACCGACGAGGACGGAGAGGGCCGCCATCTGTTCAAGCGCTGGTGCGATGCCGCGGGGCTCGAAATGGGCGTCGACGAGATGGGCACGATGTTTGCCCGCCGCGAAGGCACCGATCCCAGCCTGCCGCCTGTCTATGTCGGCAGCCACCTCGACACGCAGCCGACCGGCGGCAAGTATGACGGCGTGCTCGGCGTGCTGGGCGGGCTCGAAGTCGTGCGCTCGCTCAACGACCTCGGCATCAAGACCAGGCATCCGATCGTCGTCACCAACTGGACAAACGAGGAAGGTGCGCGCTTCGCGCCGGCCATGATGGCGTCCGGCGTCTTTGCCGGCGTGCTCGACCAGGCCGACGTCTATCAGCATGTCGACAAGGACGGCAAAAAGTTCGGCGAGGAGCTCGAGCGCATCGGCTGGAAAGGCACGGAAAAGGTCGGTGATCGCAAGATCCACGCCTTCTTCGAATTGCATATCGAGCAGGGACCGATCCTCGAGGACGAGGGCATCGATATCGGCGTCGTCACCCATGGCCAGGGCCTGAAATGGCTGCAGGTGACGCTGACCGGCAAGGAAGCCCATACCGGCTCGACGCCCATGCCGAAGCGCCGCAATGCCGGGCTCGGCATGGCGCGGGTGATCGAGCTGGTGCACGAGATCGCCATGGACTACCAGCCCGACGCCGTTGGCGCGGTCGGCCACATGCAGGCCTATCCGAACTCGCGCAACATCATCGCCGGCCGCACCGTCTTCACCATCGACATCCGCTCGCCGGAGAAGGAAGTGCTCGACGCCATGGATGGCCGCGTCCGCGAAGGCATCGACACGATCTGCGATGCGCTCGACATCAAATATGAGATCGAGCAGGTCGGTCATTTCGATCCGGTCACCTTCGACAAGAACTGCGTCAAGGCGATCCGCGATGCCGCCGAGCGGCTGGGCTACTCGCACCGCAACATCGTCTCCGGCGCCGGCCACGACGCCTGCTGGATCAACCGCGTCGCGCCGACCGCAATGGTGATGTGCCCCTGCGTCGACGGGCTCAGCCACAACGAGGCCGAGGAAATCAGCAAGGAATGGGCGAGCGCCGGCGCCGACGTGCTGTTCCACGCGGTGGTGGAGACTGCTGGAATCGTCGAATGACCGACTAGAGCATTTCACCTCGCAACGCCGCTCGCAAAGAAGCGCGAAAGAACAGGGGAACAGATATGACCAAAGTCATCCGGAACGGCACGATCGTCACCGCCGATCGTACGTGGAAGGCCGATGTGCTGATGCAGCACGGCAAGATCGTTGCCATCGGCTCGAACCTGCACGGCGACCATGAGTTCGACGCGACGGGCTGCTACGTCATGCCCGGCGGCATCGATCCGCACACCCATCTCGAAATGCCTTTCATGGGCACCTATTCGGCCGACGATTTCGAATCCGGCACGCGCGCCGCGCTTTCCGGCGGCACGACGATGGTGGTCGATTTCTGCCTGCCGGCGCCGCAGCAGTCGCTGCTGGAAGCGCTGCAGATGTGGGACAACAAGACCTCGAAGGCGGCCTGCGACTATTCCTTCCACATGGCGATCACCTGGTGGGGCAAGCAGGTGTTCGACGAGATGGCGACTGTCGTCGACCGGGGCATCACCTCGTTCAAGCACTTCATGGCCTACAAAGGCGCACTGATGGTCGATGACGACGAGATGTACTCATCGTTCCAGCGCTGCGCCGATCTCGGCGCGCTGCCGCTAGTCCATGCCGAGAATGGCGATGTGGTCGCAGCACTTTCGCAAAAGCTTCTGGCCGCCGGCAATAACGGCCCCGAGGGCCACGCTTATTCGCGTCCGCCGGAAGTGGAGGGCGAGGCGACAAATCGCGCCATCATGATCGCCGACATGGCTGGCGTGCCGCTCTATGTCGTGCATGTCTCTTGCGAGCAGAGCCATGAAGCGATCCGCCGCGCGCGCCAGAAGGGCATGCGCGTTTACGGCGAGCCGCTGATCCAGCATCTGACGCTCGACGAGACCGAATATTTCAACAAGGACTGGGACCACGCAGCGCGCCGGGTGATGAGCCCGCCCTTCCGCAACAAGCTGCATCAGGATTCGCTGTGGGCCGGCCTGCAGGCCGGCTCGCTGCAGGTCGTGGCGACCGACCACTGCTCCTTCACTACCAAGCAGAAACGCAACGGCATCGGCGATTTCACCAAGATCCCGAACGGCACCGGCGGGCTCGAGGACCGCTTGCCGATGCTGTGGACGACAGGCGTCAACACCGGACGGCTGACGATGAACGAGTTCGTCGCGGTGACCTCGACCAACATCGCCAAGATCCTCAACATGTATCCGAAGAAGGGCGCCATAGCCGAAGGCGCCGACGCCGACATCATCGTCTGGGATCCGAAGCGCAAGAAGACGATCACGGCCAAGAAGCAGCAGTCAGTGATCGACTACAACGTCTTCGAGGGTTTCGAAGTGACCGGCCTGCCGCGCTTCGTCTTCTCGCGCGGCGAATTGTCGATCGAGGAAGCGGACGTGAAGGCCAAGGTCGGACATGGCGAGTTCGTCGCGCGTGAGCCGAACGCCGCGGTCAATCGGGCGCTGTCGACCTGGAAGGAGATTTCCGCGCCGCGCAAGGTGGAGCGGACCGGCATTCCGGCGACCGGGGTCTGACCATGCGGGCTCTTCATCTTGCGATCGCGGCGGCCACGACGCTGGCCGCCGGCCAGGCTCTCGCCGCGGGCATAGACCTCAGCAAGCCTTATGGCGACAAATATGGTTGCATCAACCGGAACGGCCAGCAAGTGGCCGCCGACAAGATGCTGCTTTTGACCGACAAGGAACTGATCACGGCGGCCAGCGCCTGCACCTTCAGCGACAGCCAAGCCCAGGCCGACGGATCGCTGGTGGTGACGGCAAAATGCGAGGCCGAAGGCGAAGAGGGACAGGCGCCGACCAAGTTCACCATCAAGCGCAGCGCGAAGAATGCGAAGAAGCTGGTGGTGGCCGACGAGGACGGCAATGTGATGGGCGAAGTCGCGCGATGCAAATGACGGCGATCCCGTCGGTTCCTGGGAGACGTATTCGTTCCGGCCGCATTTATGCGACGCCAAGCGATGCCGCTTGGCTGCAAAATGCGCTACGCAACCAGAGCATCCAGTTCCGGCAGCAGGACGACGCTTTCCTGTTCGCTGGGATCGGTGCGGGCGATGACGGCCGAGGACGGCGCGCCGCTCAGATTGGCAGGCAGATGCGGAACGCCCGCCGGAATGTAGAAGAGGTCGCCGGCCGTGACGACGATATGATGCTCGAGCCGGTCGCCGTACCAGGTGTGGACTTCGCCCGAGAGCACGTAGATGGCCGTCTCGTGGCTTTCATGCATATGCGCCTTGGCGCGGGCGCCGGGCGGCATGGTGAGAAGATGCATGCAGATGCCGGACGAGCCAACGGTTTCGGCGGCGATGCCGGCGAAATAACTCAGCCCCTGCTTGCCCTGATAGGTGCTTTCGGGGCGAACGAGATGACAGGTGGGTTTGGGCGACATCGGCAAGGCTCCGGGCGGCGTCGATCGGGTGGGACAGGACGAGTGGAAAGCAACGCTATCATAAAATCAACAGGATTGCGGACATCGCGGCAGCGGCTGCGAAAGGCAGGCTGCAGCCAATGACCGGACAGCCGCCAGCCGTCGTTTCGGCAAGCAAGCTCGGCCTCACCTTCCAGACCAATGACGGTCCGGTGCAGGCGCTCTCCAATGTCGATCTGACCATCGGCAAGGGCGAATTCGTCTCCTTCATCGGCCCGTCCGGCTGCGGCAAAACCACCTTGCTGCGCGTCATCGCCGACCTGGAAAGGGCGACATCGGGAACGATCTCCGTCAACGGGCTGACGCCCGAGCAGGCGCGCGAGAAGCGCTCCTACGGCTACGTCTTCCAGGCCGCCGCCTTGTTCCCGTGGCGCACGATCGAGCGCAATGTGGGGCTGCCGCTGGAGGTCATGGGCTTGAGCCAGGCCGAGCAGGCGGAGCGCATCAAGCGCACGCTGGCGCTGGTCAACCTCTCGGGCTTCGAGAAGAAATATCCCTGGCAGCTTTCCGGCGGCATGCAGCAGCGCGCCTCAATCGCGCGCGCTTTAGCCTTCGACGCCGACTTGCTCTTGATGGACGAGCCGTTCGGCGCGCTCGACGAGATCGTGCGCGACCATCTGAACGAGCAGCTCCTCGAGCTCTGGGCCCGGACCAACAAGACGATCTGCTTCGTCACCCATTCCATCCCCGAGGCGGTGTATCTGTCGACGCGCATCGTGGTGATGTCGCCGCGGCCCGGCCGCGTGACCGACATCATCGAATCGACGCTGCCGAGGAAACGCCCGCTCGACATCCGCGAGACGCCGGAATTCCTGGCGATCGCCGCGCGCGTGCGCGACGGCTTGAGGGCTGGGCACAGCTATGATGATTGAGGGGATGGCGAATGAGTGCGGACGAGGCCGCCACGCCTTTGTCATCCTGGGGCGGAGCAGGCCTGCAACTGCGCGAGTGGTGGGAGCCGCCCGCCGCGATTTCGTCATCCTAGGGCGGAGCGACGCGAAGCGGAGCGCAGACCCTGGGATCCATGCCGTGACCGCGGCCGAAGGGTCAAAGCTGCGGAGAATATCTGCCCGGGGTCCGGCGCTGGGAGCCGTGTTCTGCACCGCTCCGAAGCGGGGAAGTAACGGCATGGATCCAAGGGTCTGCGCCGCGTCGCTTCGCTCCTTGCTTCGCCCTAGGATGACGAAAAACGCGAACGTCGCGGCACCGACAACAAAGGCGCCCGGCCTTCGCTTCGCTCCGGCCACCCTCTCCCCGCCGGGGAGAGGAGGGGGGCGCCGCTAGATGGATAGCTTCCGTTCCAAGATCGTCCCCGTAACCACCATCCTCGCCGGCGTGGTGGTGCTCTGGTACGTCTTTGCCGTCATCCTCAACGCGCCGTTCCAGCGTGACCTCGACGCCAGGGCCAACGAAAGCCCCGGCACCGCCGAGTTCATCGGCAAGACGCTGTCGCAGCCGAAGCCGACGCTGCCGGCGCCGCACCAGGTGGCGGTGAATTTCTTCGAAAACACCTTCCTGCGATCCGTCACGTCGAGCCGCAGCCTGGTCTACAACGCCTGGGTGACGCTGTCGTCGACGCTGCTCGGCTTTGCCTTCGGCACAGCGCTCGGCATCGTCATTGCGGTGGGCATCGTGCATGTGGCGACGCTCGACCGCAGCCTGATGCCTTGGATCATCGCCTCGCAGACCATTCCGATCCTGGCGGTGGCGCCGATGATCATCGTGGTGCTGGCGGCGATCGGCATCACCGGACTGATCCCCAAGGCGCTGATCTCGACCTATCTGTCGTTCTTCCCCGTCGCCGTCGGCATGGTGAAGGGCCTGCGCTCGCCTGAGCTCACGCATCTCGACCTGATGCATACGTATAACGCCAGCGCCTCGCAGACTTTCTGGAAGCTGAGGGTGCCGGCCTCGGTGCCGTTCCTGTTCACCTCGATGAAGGTGGCGGTGGCGGCAAGCCTGGTCGGCGCAATCGTCGGCGAGCTGCCGACAGGCGCGGTCGCCGGCATCGGCGCGAAATTGCTCGCGGGCGCCTACTACAGCCAGACCATCGACATCTGGTCGGCGCTGGTCGCCGGCTCGATCGTCGCGGCGCTGCTGGTGATGGTGGTGGGCATTGCCGGACGCCTCGTCGACCGCGCCATGGGCGGGAGGCCGGCATGAGCTGGTTGAAACCATCCTGGCAATCGGTGCTGGCGATTGCGCTGTGCCTCATCGCCTTTGCGCTCGGCGCGATGTCGAAACCGGAAGCAGCGGCATTGGCGCAACCTGCGGCGACCATTGCCTACCCCTATATGGGCGCGAAGGCGCTAATCATCGGATTGCTGGTGGTCGCGGCCCTTGCCGCGATGGTGAAGCTCACGCCGCTCGTCGAAGCCATCGTGCTCTTCGTCGGCGCGCATGCCGCCGCTTGGCTCCTGATCAAGGGCATAGCCGGTTTCGAAGGCACGGCGCTGGTGCCGTATTTCCTGCTGCTCGCCGCTGCCTGGCTGCTTGCCTGGCGCTGCGTCGCCTTGCTCTCGTCGCTGCGTCCGAGCGAGAGCGTCGCAAGGAACGCGTTGCGCCTGATCATCCCGGCCATCTTCGGCGCCTGGATCCTGATCATCTGGGAGGCGATCACGCGCGGCGCCGGCATCCCCTTCATCCTTTTACCGCCGCCGAGCGCCATCGGTGCGCGCTTCGCCAATTCGCTGCCGATCCTGGGTGCGGATGTGCGGCAGACGATCTTCAAGGCGGTGCTGATCGGTTACATCGTCGGCAATCTCGCCGGCTTCATCGTCGCCATCCTTGCCGACCGCGTGCCATTCCTGCGGCGCGGGCTGCTGCCGATCGGCAACATGGTCTCGGCTCTGCCGATCATCGGCGTGGCACCCATCATGGTCATGTGGTTCGGTTTCGACTGGCCGTCCAAAGCAGCGGTCGTCATCATCATGACCTTCTTCCCGATGCTGGTGAACACGGTCGCCGGGCTCGCCGCATCCGGGCATATGGAACGCGACCTGATGCGCACCTATGCATCGGGCTATTGGCCGACCTTGCTGAAGCTCAGGCTTCCGGCGGCAATGCCGTTCATCTTCAATGCGCTGAAGATCAACTCGACGCTGGCACTGATCGGCGCCATCGTCGCCGAGTTCTTCGGTACGCCAGTGGTCGGCATGGGATTCCGCATTTCGACGGAAGTCGGGCGGATGAACATCGACATGGTGTGGGCCGAAATCGCAGTTGCAGCACTTGCGGGTTCGGTCTTTTATGGCGTGGTCGCTCTCATCGAGAGAGCCGTCACGTTTTGGCATCCCTCTGTCCGAGGTGGATAGGGGCGGTGGGTTTGGGTGCTAACTTCAGAGGGTAAAAACATGAAAAGACTGCTGATTTCTGCTTTGGCCGGCGCCATGTCGCTGGCCGCCTTCCAGGCGATGGCCGCCGACAAGGTGACATTGCAACTGAAATGGGTCACGCAGGCCCAGTTCGCCGGCTATTATGTCGCCAAGGCCAAGGGCTTCTATGACGCCGAAGGCCTCGACGTCGACATCAAGCCGGGCGGCCCTGATATCGCGCCCGAGCAGGTGATTGCCGGCGGCGGCGCCGACGTCATCGTCGACTGGATGGGCGGCGCTCTGGCCGCGCGCGACAAGGGCGTGGGGCTCGTCAACATCGCCCAACCGTTCAAGAAGGCGGGCATGGAACTGGTCTGCCCCAAGGCCGGCCCGATCAAGACGGAAGCCGACTTCAAGGGCCACACCCTCGGCGTCTGGTTCTTCGGCAACGAATATCCGTTCTACGCCTGGATGAACAAGATCGGTCTCAAGACCGATGGCGGCCCGGACGGCGTCACCGTGCTCAAGCAGAGCTTCGATGTGCAGCCGCTGATCCAGAAGCAGGCCGACTGCATCTCGGTCATGACCTACAACGAATACGGCCAGGTGCTGGACGCCGGCTACAAGCCGGAAGACCTGGTCGTGTTCAACTACTCGGCGATGGGCAACGACCTTCTTGAGGACGGGCTCTACACGCTTGAGGACAAGCTCAAGGATCCGGCCTTCGAGGACAAGATGGTGCGCTTCGTGCGCGCCTCGATGAAGGGCTGGAAATACGCCACCGAGAACACCGACGAGGCGGCCGGGATCGTCGTCGACGCCGGCGGCCAGGATGAGAACCACCAGAAGTTCATGATGAAGGAAGTGGCCAAGCTGATCGACAATGCCGACGGCAAGCTGATCCCGGCCGCTTACGAGCGCACCGCCAAGGCGCTGCTCGACCAGAAGATCATCAGCAAGGAAGCGAGTGGCGCCTACACGACCGCGATCACCGACAAGGCGATCAAGTAAGATCTGCGCTCTACGCAGGAGTTGGAAAGGGGCGGGCGACCGCCCCTTTTTTGTTGGTTGAGGTAAAATAATTGTGCGCGCAGGGATACAAAGCGCCGCCCAGCCGTTTCAGTGACGCATCCGCGCGCCGGGGAGCCGTGCAGGATGCTGCCATCAACGGAGATTCTTCATGCGCATCCTGTCCGTGCCGATGCTTTCGGCCTTAGCCGTTTCGACCGCCTTCCTTCTCGCATCGCCAGCCATGGCCGAGACTATGAAGTTCAAGGCGACGCTCGACGGCAGCCAGCAGAGCCCACCCGTGACGACCAAGGGCAAGGGCACCGCGACACTCACTTTCGACACAACCAAGAAGAAACTCAGCTGGAACGTCAAATATTCCGGCCTCAGCGGGCCGGCAGTTGGCGCCCACATCCATGGTCCGGCTGATATGGGCGCAAACGCGGACCCCGTCATTCCGTTCAAGAACCTGAAAAGCCCGATCAAGGGATCGGCGACGCTGACCGACGCGCAAGCGGCCGACCTCGAGGCCGGCAAATACTATGTCAACGTCCACACCGCCAAGAACAAGGACGGGGAGATCCGCGGCCAGATCGAGAAGGCGATGTAAAGACGCAAAAGGGGCGGTTCACCGCCCCTTCCACCTCCAAACACAGCGCAGCCGGCAGAAAGGCAGCAGGCTGCCTTTCGCCTTAGCTCCTGTCGCGGATCTGCGTCAGTGTGCGGGTCGGCGTGATCGCCTCGGGATCGAGCTTGATCTCGACGATCGCCGGCTTGCCGCTGGCGCGCGCGCGTTCGAAGGCCGGCGCGAAGTCGGCGGTTTTTTCCACTGTTTCGCCATGGCCGCCATAGGCGCGGGCAAGTGCGGCGAAGTCCGGGTTCTTGAGATCCGTGGCGACGACGCGGCTCGGATATTCCCGCTCCTGATGCATGCGGATCGTGCCGTAGATGCCGTTGTTGACGACGATCACGATGATCGGCAGGTCATACTGGACAGCCGTCGCGAACTCCTGGCCGTTCATCAGGAAGCAACCGTCGCCGGCGAAGGCAACCACGGTGCGATCCGGGAACAGCGATTTGGCGGCAACCGCGGCCGGCGTGCCGTAGCCCATCGAGCCGGACGTGGGCGCCGCTTGCGTGCCGAAGCGGCGGTTGCGGTAGAAGCGATGCACCCAGGTGGCGTAATTTCCGGCGCCGTTGGTGAGGATGGCGTCTTCCGGCAGGACCTTTCCGAGATAGTCTATGATCGGGCCCATCTGGACGGCGCCGGGGCCGGTCTGGGGCGGCGTCGACCATTCGAGATAGGCGGCGTGCGCCTTTTCCGCCTCGGCCGCCCAGGAAGGCCTGATGGCAGGCTTGCGCTTGGCGAAGGCCTCGACGAAAGCGGCGGGCGAGGCGTTGATGGCTATCGTGGGCCGGTAAACGCGGCCGAGCTCGCCGGCGTCGGCATGGACATGCACCAGCGCCTGGTCGGGGTAGGGGCTTTTCAGCAGCGTGTAGTCGGAAGACGGCATCTCGCCCAGGCGGCCGCCGATTAAAAGCACGACGTCGGCCTGCTTGATCCGCTCCGCCAGCTTCGGATTGATGCCGATGCCGACATCGCCGGCGTAGTTCGGATGCAGATGGTCGAACAGCATCTGGCGGCGGAAGGAGCAGCCGACCGGCAGCGACCAGGTCTCGGCGATCGCGCGCATATGCGCCACCGCTTCCTCGTTCCAGCGCGTGCCGCCGAGAATGACGAAAGGACGCTTGGCGTTGCTCAGCAACATCTCCAGCGCATCGAGCTCGGCCTCGCCGGGGCGGGTTTCGACCGGCGTGTGCGGGAGCGCTTCCGGAGCCTCGACCTCGCTGGTCAGCATGTCCTCCGGCAGCGAGATGACCACCGGGCCAGGACGGCCGGAGGTCGCGACGGCGAAGGCGCGGGTGACGAATTCGGGGATGCGCGCGGCATCGTCGATCTCGACCACCCATTTGGCGATGTCGCCGAAGAAGCGTTTGTAGTCGACCTCCTGGAACGCCTCGCGTTCCTTGGCGTGGCTGGCGACCTGGCCGATGAACAGGATCAGCGGCACCGAATCCTGCATGGCGATGTGGATGCCTGCCGAAGCGTTGGTGGCGCCGGGGCCGCGGGTGACGAAGCAGATGCCGGGCTTGCCGGTCAGCCGACCCTGGCAGTCGGCCATCATAGCGGCGCCGCCTTCCTGGCGGCAGACGATGGTGCGGATTGCAGAATCATGCAGCGCGTCGAGCACCGCGAGATAGGATTCGCCCGGAACGCAGAAGATGCGGTCGGTGCCGTTCGCTTCGAGCGTCTCGACGATCAGTTGTCCGCCGGTCTTCATTTTGCTCTCTCCAGTTCGGCAAGGATTTCGTCCGTGTGCTCGCCGAGGCGCGGCGAGGGGCGCTCATAGACGAGCGGCGTGCCCGACATCACCATCGGCGCGCGCACCGAAGGCAGGCGATTGCCATGGCCGTCGTCGAGGTCGAGGCGCATGCCGCGCGCGATGGTCTGCGGATCGTCGAACATCTGGCCGATCGTGTTGATCGGGCTTGCCGGCACGCCGGCGGCTTCCAGCTTGGCGAGCAGCGGGTCGCGGTCGAACGTCGCCAGCGTCGCGACGATCGTCTCGCGCAGCTTCACACGGTTGGCGACGCGGGCAGGGTTGGTGGCGAAATCCGGATTGGCGGGCAGCTCGGCGAGGCCGACCGCGGCGCAGAACTTGCCGAACTGCCCATCATTGCCGACTGCCAGGATGATGTGGCCGTCGCGCACCGGCAGCACCTCATAGGGGGCGATGTTCATATGCGCATTGCCCATCTGCACCGGCGACTTGCCGGAAACCAGGTAGTTGAGGTTCTGGTTGCCGAGCGCCGAGATCTGGCTGTCGTAGAGCGCCATGTCGATATGCTGGCCCTCGCCGGTGTTCTCGGCATGGCGCAGTGCGGCCTGGATGGCGATCACCGAATAGAGGCCGGTGAAGAGATCGGAGATCGCGACGCCTGCCTTTTGCGGCTCGCGGCCGGGCTCGCCGGTGATCGACATCATGCCGGCCATGGCCTGGATGATGAAATCGTAGCCGGCGCGCGGCGCATAGGGGCCGTCCTGGCCGAAGCCGGTGATCGAGCAATAGACGAGGCGCGGATTGATCGCCTTCAGGCTTTCGTAGTCGAGGCCGTATTTCTTCAGGCCGCCGAGCTTGAAGTTCTCGATCAGCACGTCGGCGGAGGCGACCAGCTTGCGCAGCGTGTCGGCACCCTCCGGCTTGGAGAAATCGATGGCGATCGAGCGCTTGCCGCGATTGCAGGAATGGTAATAGGCGGCCGACAGGTTCTCGCCGTCATGGCTCATGACGAAGGGCGGACCCCATTTGCGGGTATCGTCGCCGCCGTCCGGGCTCTCGACCTTGATGACATCGGCGCCGAGGTCGGCCAGCAACTGCCCGGCCCAGGGGCCGGCCAGGATGCGGGCAAGTTCGATAACGCGGATGCCTTTCAGCGGGGGTTCGGCCATGGATCACCGTGTTCCAACGAAACGCAGGCTCTAGCAACCCGCACCGGCCCTGTCACGACCCATACGATAGGCCACGCCGGATCAGGATTTCAGCACGTCGTCCGCCCATGCGGCGAAATCATTCATGACGGCGTCGCGGTTGATCTCGTTCAGGCTTTCATGGCGGGTTTCGGGATAAACCGTTGAAACCAGATTCGAAAAGCCCATTGCCCGCATGCGCCTTGCCAGGTGATGGACGGCCTTGCCGTAGTCCGACGCGGGGTCCTTCTCGCCGCCGACAAGGTTGACGAAGAGATCGCGCCGGACGCCGGCAAAGCTCTGGTCCTTGCCGCCGTGAAGCGCCATGCCGACCACGTCGCGCCACATCGAGACCGAAGCATCCCAGCCGCAGAGCGGATCGGCGATATATTTGTCGACCTCGACCGGGTCGCGCGACAGCCAGTCGAACAAGGTTCGGTGGTTGGGCACCGCCTTGCCCCAGGCCTGAAAGGTGAGCTTGGGCAGAAGGCGCGACGGCACGTCGGAACCCAGCCGCATCCGCTCCCAGCCGAGGATGAGCAGCGCCAGCTGGCCGAGCAGGCCTTGCGAGAAATTGCCGTTCCAGATCGCGGCGGCATGGACACGCTCGGAGTGGCGCAGCACGAAGTTGAGCGCGACCGAGGCGCCCAGCGAATGGCCGAACACGATCACCGGCAGTCCCGAATGCTCCGAGGCGATCAGGTCGTGAACGGCGTCGACATCGGCGATCACCTTGGCGATGCCATCGCTGTCGGCAAATTTGCCGAGCGGCGCGTCGGACGCCTTTGTCGCGCCATGGCCGCGATGGTCATGGGCATAGACGTGGAATCCACGCTCGCTCAGGAAATCGGCAAAGCGGGCATAGCGCGCCGCATGCTCGGCCAGGCCATGGTTGATCTGGACCACGGCGCGCGGGTTTCCGGCGGCCTGTTTTACATAAAGGTTGAGCTCGGCCTTCGTCGGTGACGCCAGGCTCGTCTTTCTGTCGAATGGCATGTCTCGCTCCCTTGGCGACTGTTGGGCGAGGCTTTTGCCGGCGTCAAGTGCGGAGCGCGCGTTTGCCGATGTGCTACCACGGCATTCCGTCGTCACGCGGAGGTGCTAAGCGTGCTTGCGGACACGCCGGTGGACGCGGTGAGCTGGGGATTGTTTTTTCGCGCGGTGAAAAAAGATCGCAATTCTGACACGCCGGCTGTTCTAGTGTGACGAATCCAATACGGTTCAATAATCGCCGGGAGAGCGGGATGCGGGTTTGGGCATTGTGGGGTTCCATGGCGCTGGCTTTGGCCGGTGCCGGCGTGGCGCATGCCGACGTGAAGATGAGCGGCACTTTCGTTTCCGACAGCGCCTGCCCGGCGACGCAGGCCATCAAGAGCGGCAAGAACCCCGGCAACATCTCGACCGAAGCCGGGAAGAGCTACGAGCTGCTTGCCGGCAACAAGGACGAGCCCACCCATTATCTCATCCAGGTGCCGGGCGCCGACCCCGAGCGGCGCTGGGTGAAGATCAGTTGCGGCCATGTCAACGGCGGCAGCGCGCAGACGACCCCGGCGCCTTCCGGCCAGACCAAGCCGTCATCGTCTGCCTCCGGAAAACCCGAATATGTCTTTGCGCTGAGCTGGCAGCCGGCTTTCTGCGAAACCAAGGCAAGCAAACCCGAATGCAAGGCTCAGAACCCGGGCGAGTTCGACGCTTCGCACTTCACGCTGCACGGGCTGTGGCCACAGCCGAACGGCAATTTCTATTGCCAGGTGTCGGCGAGCGACAAGGCCAACGACAATCCCTCGCATTGGGGAGACCTGCCGCCGGTCGATCTCGACGCCAACACGCGCGCCGAACTCGACCAGGTGATGCCGGGCACGGCTTCCAAGCTCGAGCGCCACGAATGGATCAAGCACGGCACCTGCTACGGCAAGAGCCAGCAGGAGTATTTCTCCGACGCGCTCAACCTGATGCGGGCGGTGAACGCGTCCGCGGTGCGCGACCTCTTCAACAAGAACATCGGCAAGCAATTGACCTCGGATCAGATCCGCGGCGCCTTCAACGAGGCTTTCGGCGCCGGCGCGGGCGACCGCGTGCGCGTATCCTGCCTGGTCGACCCGTCGAGCGGCCGGCGCCTGATCGGCGAATTGACGCTCGGCCTGTCCGGCCCGATCGGCCCGGACAGCAAGCTTGCCGACCTCCTGATGGCGTCGGCGCCGACAGCCAAGGCCGGTTGCCCGAAGGGCACGGTCGACGCGATCGGTTTCCAGTAGGCGGCGGTTTTGGTCAAACCGTCTGGGGTTAGGCTGCGACGAAAAGCTGTGGACCGACTTGAGGGGCGCAAACCGGCGAATGCGCGCGGATTGACCGTCGCACGCCGAAAGCGATTGCCGTTCGGCGCTTCATCGCCTACATAGCGCGCAACCCCCATCCACCTTGACACTTCAGTTTCCAAGGAAAGCGCGCGTGGCTCGCCAGTTCATCTATCACATGTCCGGCCTGTCGAAGGCCTATGGCACCAAGAAGGTGCTCGATAACGTTCACCTGTCCTTCTACCCGGACGCCAAGATCGGCATTCTCGGCCCCAACGGCTCGGGCAAGTCGACGATCCTGCGCATCATGGCCGGGCTCGACAAGGAGTTCCAGGGCGAAGCCTGGCTGGCCGAAGGCGCGACCGTCGGCTACCTGCCACAGGAGCCGCAGCTCGACCCTAGCAAGACCGTGATGGAAAACGTCATGGAAGGCGTCGCCAAGAAGACGGCCATCATCGAGCGCTACAACGAGCTGATGATGAATTACTCCGACGAGACGGCGGAAGAGTCCGGCAAACTCCAGGACGAAATGGATCGGCTCAACCTGTGGGATCTCGAACAGCAGGTCGAGATGGCGATGGATGCGCTGCAGTGCCCGCCAGGCGACTCCGAGGTGACCAACCTGTCGGGCGGCGAGCGCCGCCGCGTCGCGCTTTGCCAGCTTCTGCTGCGCCAGCCCGACCTTCTGCTGCTCGACGAACCGACCAACCATCTCGACGCCGAGACCACGGCGTGGCTGGAAAAGCACCTGCGCGACTATCCGGGCTCGGTGCTGATCATCACCCACGACCGCTACTTCCTCGACAATGTCACCGGCTGGATCCTCGAGCTCGATCGCGGCCGCGGCATCCCCTACGAGGGCAACTACACCAAGTATCTCGACGCCAAGGCCAAGCGCCTGATCCAGGAAGGCCGCGAGGACGACGCCCGCCAGAAGTCGATCTGGCGCGAGCGCGAGTGGATCCAGTCCTCGCCCAAGGCGCGCCAGACCAAGTCGAAAGCGCGTATCAAGGCCTATGAGGAATTGGTCGAGCAGTCGCAGAACCGCAAGCCGACCGACACCCAGATCGTCATCCCGTCGAGCGAGCGCCTCGGCAATGTCGTCATCGAGGTCGAAGGCCTCAACAAGGGCTTTGGCGACGAGCTTCTGATCGAGAACCTGTCGTTCCGGCTGCCGCCGGGAGGCATCGTCGGCGTCATCGGCCCGAACGGCGCCGGCAAGACGACGCTGTTCAAGACGTTCACCGGCGCGGAAAAGCCGGATTCTGGCTCGATCCGCATCGGCGAAACCGTCAAGCTCGGCTATGTCGACCAGAGCCGCGACGCGCTCGATCCGAACAAGACGGTGTGGGAAGAGATCTCCGGCGGCGCCGAGGTCATCAAGCTCGGCAAGCACGAGATCAACAGCCGCGCCTATTGCTCGTCCTTCAACTTCCGCGGCGGCGACCAGCAGCAGAAGGTCGGCAACCTGTCGGGCGGTCAGCGCAACCGCGTGCATCTGGCCAAGATGCTGAAGAATGGCGGCAACGTTCTGCTGCTCGACGAACCGACCAACGACCTCGACACCGAAACGCTGGGCGCGCTGGAAGACGCGCTGGAAGCCTATGCCGGCTGCGCCGTCATCATCAGCCACGACCGCATGTTCCTCGACCGCATGGCCACGCATATGCTCGCCTTCGAGGGCGATGCGCATGTCGAATGGTTCGAAGGCAATTTCGAGGAATATGAGAAGGACAAGCTGCGGCGCCTCGGCGCCGAAGCGGCGACCCCGCACCGCATGACGCACAAGCGGCTGACGCGGTAGGAGCTTACAGAGGCTCGACCTGCGCAACAAATTGCTTCGCTAGCGCCTCGCTGGCGAAGCGTCCAATCTCTTCGTAACCTGGGCGGTGTTCTGCGTTGTCCGGCGATTTCAGAACGACAAAAGCCCCAGCGTCGGCAACCACCTGAAACGTTAAGTCTTCACTCTCTACAGGCGTCGCGTGACGTGCGCCGCAGCTTGGGCACTCGTCATCACACATGCAGGACCATTCGTCGATCCAATGTTCACTGCACCTGTAGCATTCGTAGTGGTTTGCAAACCAGGCCATGTTGGAGTCTCCCTACGCCGCGAGACTATAGCGGATTGCTTCTAATTCGATAGCGCCCACGAGAAACGAAATCGAGATATCCGCTATCCCTAAGAGCTTGCAGTTGCTGGCGAATCTTTGGCCGGACATTCCTGTTGTGGGGGTATAGAGCGCTCAATCTACTTTCAAACGAGTAGACCTGCTCGATATCAAATTCCACAGTGCCGATCAGGTCGACGCATTTCATAACTTCGACTAGCCAGCCACGAGCTTCCGCTTCCTTCTCGCGAAGAAAAAGAGTCTTCTGCCATTGCGCAATGACCGCTTCCTTCGGAATTGGAACGCTGTTTCGAACGATATAGATGCGCCCTGAATTCGGCACGCGATTAAGCAGTATGTTCGAGCCGATCCATCCCGCTCTTCTCGCTGTTAGCGCAAGTGGCTTTCTTTTTTCAATGATGTCTGGGATGAAGAAATGTTTGGGCACCATGCAAACGTCTAACACGGTCATTTTTTTGAGATCGTAGTTCAGCAATATTAGGTTTGGATTAGTTGACGATGCCAACCTATCGATCTTGGTGAAATACGCACCATCGGCAACTTTCGCCCCGAAGGCTTTCTTCTGACTTTTCAACTCGAATTGGTCGCTGCAATGACCGCAGAAAAAATCGGCAACGGGCTGGTTTGCAGAAAACTGACTCAGTCGTGAACTGGCGCAGTTGGGGCAATAAACCCATTGGGAGACCCATTGTTCGGTCCACACTCTCGCGCGCTGAGAGCCGCTGACGTATTTGGCTTGCGCTTCCTCGAAACCAAATTTCATTCGCGATTCGAGCCATCTGCTTGAATTTGGTTGAAACTTACCGTCATGCCCATGAAGCAATCAAGAGGTTGATACCGCTCGAAAATTCGATTGCTCTTTTGGCTTTGAGTGGTAACAGCATGTGCCCAGATCAATCACAGAGATTGGATGCGATGACCGAGAAGCGCCCCGACTGGTCCGCCGCCCAATATCTGAAGTTCGAAGACGAGCGCACGCGGCCCGCGCGTGATCTCGTTTCGCAGGTGCCGGTCGATTTCCCGCGCCGCGTCGTCGATATCGGCTGCGGTCCGGGCAACTCGACCGAGCTTCTGGTAGAACGCTGGCCTGATGCTCAAGTCAGCGGCTTCGACACTTCGCCCGACATGATCGAGAAGGCGCGGGCGCGGCTGCCGAATGTCAATTTCGAGCTGGCGGATGCCGCCGGATGGCAGCCTGAGCATCTCATCGACGTCATCTTCGCCAATGCCGTCTTCCAGTGGCTGCCGGAGCATCCGGCGGTGTTCCAGCGGCTGATGGGGCTACTGGCGCCGGGCGGCGCCCTGGCCGTCCAGATGCCGGACAATCTCGGCGAAGCCTCGCACCAGCTGATGCGCGAGACTGCGGCGGAAGTGCCGTTTGCCGCCAAGCTGAAAGGCGCCGCCCGCGGGCCGCTGCCGCCGGTGTCCTTCTACTACGATCTTCTGTCGCCGCTCGCCGACCGGCTCGATATCTGGCACACCATCTACAACCACCCGCTGGCCGATGCCGAAGCGATCGTCGAATGGGTCAAGTCGACCGGGTTGAAGCCGTTCCTCGATCCGCTCGACGCGGATGAGAAGAAGGTGTTCCTCGACAGTTATACGGCAAAGATCGCCAAGGCCTATCCGAAGACGGCGAACGGCAAGGTGCTGTTGCGCTTCCCTCGGATATTCATCGTCGCCAAGCGGGCTTAACCCCGGGGCGCTTCCAGCGCTTGACCCCCTTGTGCCGTCATGCGCATTTCATCCACCTGGGCGATGGCCGACCGTCTGCGGTGGAGGGGGATAAGCGATGACACTGGGCAAGATAGCGCTCATAAGCAGTCTATGTGTGGCTGCGGTACTTTGTTTTTCGATGGCGGCCGAGGCCAAGCCGGCACGCTGCTTCACCACGGATGACGGCTATTATTCGTGCAATTACAAAGCCCTGGACGGCGAGGGCAGCTTCCGCATCTCGGCGCCGGGCTATCCCACCATCACGCTTGAAATCGACCAGCCGGGCTTTGCCTTCGGCTACGCCAGGTTCGGCAGCCACAGCCGATCGCTGCCGGGGCAGTTCGTGCGCAGCCGCGACGACGGCGCCTGCTGGAACAATCCGCAGACCAACACCAAAGTCTGTGCCTGGTGAACGCCCTCACGGATTTGTGCGGTCACGAGTTTAAGCTGGCATAAACCGGCCAAATGCGACAAGGGTTGCGCCGGGCCGGTTCCGCGCTCATCTCAAGGCCGCAAGGCCCGTGCCATTTGTTTCAACGCAATTCCGGACGGAAAACCGGTTCCCACTTTCCCCGGAATTGCTCTAGACGGATTGGACATGCATCGCGTCATCATCAGCGGCATCGGCGCCGAAATCCCTGAACCCGTCATCACCAATGAAGAGCTGGTCGCAAGCTTCAACAGCTGGGTGGACACCGAGAATGCGCGCCGCGCCGACACCGGCGAGCCGCCTTTGCAGAAATCGGACAGCGACTTCATCGTGCACGCCTCGGGCGTGAGGAGCCGCCATGTCGTCGAGCGCGAGGGTATCCTCGACCCGACCCGCATGTCGCCGCGCATTCCGGCACGGCCGGACGACGCGCTGTCATTGGAGGCGGAGTTCGGCATCGCCTCGGCCAGGAAGGCGCTTGCCCATGCTGGGGTCGATGGGTCGGACATCGATCTGGTGATCTGCTCGGCCTCGCACCATCAGCGGCCCTATCCGGCCATCGCCATCGAGATGCAGGAGGCGCTGGGAACCAAGGGCGCCGGCTTCGACATGGGGCTCGGCTGTTCTTCCGCCGCGGCGGCGCTGCATGTCGCCGTCAACCTGGTGAGGTCGGGGGCGCACAAGCGCATCCTGGTGTCGACGCCTGAGATCATCACCGGCCATCTCAACTTCCGCGACCGGCAGACGCATTTCATCTTCGGCGACGCTTCGGTAGCCATGATCGTCGAGGGACTGGCACAGGGCGAAAAGCGGCCGGGGCGCTTCGAGGTGCTCGACACCCGCACCTGGACGCAGATGTCGAACAACATCCGCACCAATCTCGGCTACCACACGCGCACGGCCCAGGACGATCCCTACATGATCAAACTGGAAGGCAATCTCATCAAGCAGGTCGGCAACAAGGTGTTCAAGGAAGTCACCGTCGCCGGCCAGAAATTCATCGTCGAATTCCTGGCCGAGCACGGGCTGACGCCCGATGGCATCCGCCGCTTCTGGCTGCATCAGGCCAATGCGCGCATGAATGCGATGATCCTGAAATTGTCCTTCGGCCACGACGTCGACCATGATCGCGCGCCGATGGTGCTGGAGCGGCTCGGCAACACGGCCGGCGCCGGCGCGATCGTGGCACTGTCGGAGAACCATGCCGACATGAAGGCCGGCGATTTCGGCCTGATCTGCGCCTTCGGCGCCGGCTATTCGATCGGCGGCGCGCTGCTGAGAATGCTGTAACCGGCGATCAGGCCGGTGCGAAGGGCACCAGCATCGGCACGCGCCTGGCGTAATCGTCATAGGCCGGGCCGAGCTCGCCGCGCAGGAAGCTCTCTTCCAACCTCGCCTTGACCACGACGCCGACGAGCAGCAGGGCGGCGCCGGCTATGCCCCAGACCGTGCCCTTGACGGCCATGGTGGCAAGGATCGAGAGCAGCAGGCCGGTGTAGATCGGGTGGCGGACCAGGCCATAGGGGCCGGTATCGACCACGCGATGATCGGCCTTGGCGGTGACGTTGGCCGACCATAGCCGGCCAAGATGCAGGCGCGCCCACCAGGCGAAGGCGATTCCGACAGCGATCAGGGCGACGCAGATCCAGGCTTCGGTAAGCGTCGGCATCCAGAGTCGCAGCCGTCCGGCATAGCCGTGCGCCGGCACGAACAGCAGGACGGTGCCGGCCAGCCAGAACACCCGGTATCGGGCTTCCGCCCTGAAGTCCGCGCGCTTCTGCGCCGGATCGGCCCAGGAGGCGGCGAGGATCCAGGATACCACCCAGAACAGCCAAAGCGCGGCGATTGCGTGTCCAACCTGCATGTCCGAGCCTCCTCCCGATTGCGCGCGATCGTCTATGCCGCAGGCGCGGCAGCATTGCGGCTTGCGGCGGCCGGCGGAAGGCATTTGCGGTAAGAAGATCGTGATCGCCATCAAAGGGCGTGATCGGATCATCAGCGCTTTCGACTGGACCGCATTCCTCGCGGCCTTTAGACCAGCGGCATGCAGGAAATGAACCTTGATCTTTTTCCCGTGGCGGGACCGACGGTCGACATCGTGCCGGGCCGCAAGCTGACGGCGAAGGCAGCGGCGCTCTTTGCCGCTCCGCACGATCATTTCGAGACGAGGGCGGTCGAGGAACTGCGGCTCGGCTTCGACGGTATCGCGGGCGACTTCCATGGCGGAACAACGCGGCGCTCCGGCGGACGCGAGCCCTGGTATCCGCGCGGCACCGAGATGCGCAACGAGCGGCAATTGTCGCTCGTCGCGGCGGACGAGCTTGCCGTCGTCGCCCAGCGCATGGGGCTCAATGAGATCAAGCCGGAGTGGATCGGCGCCAATCTTGTGATCGAAGGGGTGCCGCAGCTTTCGATGCTGCCGGCCGGTTCACTGATGTTCTTCAAGGGTGGCGTGACGCTCAAGGTCGACGGGCAGAACAAGCCGTGCCGCATCGCTGGCCAGTCGATCGCCGAGCATGTCCGCTCGGCGGACCACGAGGCGACCGCGCTGCTCTTTCCAAAGATGGCGAAGCGGCTGCGTGGCCTTGTGGCCTGGGTCGAAAAGCCTGGCATCATCAGGGCCGGCGAAGAGATCTCGGTGCGGGTGCCGGAGCAGTGGATTTATCAGGCCTGAAGCCACGCTGCCGAAGCAGGGGCGCCACTGGATTTATTTGGCGCGGGTCAGGGATAGCACACCACGCTCGACCAGGCCGGATCGTCATGCCTCCCAGCAGAAAGCCTATCAGACGTTCGGTGATCGGGCCGACCTCACTCGTCTTCGTCGTCTTCCTCGAGCAGGCGCGTCGCCCGCCAGCGGGTCAGCACCATATTGGTCTGCTCGATGACGAAGAAGCGCGCCGAATCCCGGTCATAGCCTTCGGCTAGAAGCTTTTCGTAGTCGGTGTGGGCGTGGCGGATATGAGCGATGGTGGCCAACCACACCGCGATCGTCGGCGGCAGGGTCTTCATATGCACCGAACCGGCGTCGGCGCGGATCTTTTCCATGTCGGCGTAAGGAGCGAGCGGCAACAGCGCGGTCAGCGCCTTGGCGATGGCGCGGCGGCGGCCGGTGGGGGCGCTCATTTCTCGCCGCGCCCGGCGATGGTCGCTTCGGGGAAAGCGTCGGTCGAGGCATAGTAGGGCTCGATGTCGATGACCGGCGTGCCGTCGAGCACATCGATGGCGTCGATCCCGATCCGGCCGGCCTCGATGTCTAGGGCGACAAGCTTTGCCACATGCAGGCCGACAGGGTTCGGCCGGGCAGGGGAACGCAGCGAGAAAACGCCTTTCGGTTCAGCCGCATGGCGCGGTTTCTGCACAATCAGATTCCGCGGCGCATGATGGAGCCAAGACAGGATGACGATGTGGCTGGCGCGTTCCAGGTTTTGCAGCCCCGGGCGATAGGGCTCGTCGACCAGGACTGTCGCGGCCCGCCGAGTTTCGCGGGCGGCGCGCATGTTCTTTGGGCACTCCTCGCGGACCGTCCAGGGCGAGACGATGCGGCCGATGAAGACGACATGGCCGTCCGGCCGCAGTTCCGCCGGATCGGCTGCAAGAAGCGTTTCACCTTGGCGCGTTTCAAACATCCTGCTCATCCCGCGGAAGAACCGCCAGCCCGTCGCGGATCACGGCTGCGCCATTTTCTTGTCCGGAAGCGACATAGCGCTTGCCAGGGTTTCAAAATCGACATAAACATATCTTTATATCTTTCAACGAGAACCCGCTCATGCATGTCTCGCTCGACACAATGGTAGATACATTGAAGGCGGCGGCCGAATCCAGCCGGCTGCGCATCCTGGTGCTGCTTTCGCGCGGCGATCTTACCGTTTCGGACCTTACGGAGATCCTTGGACAGTCGCAGCCGCGCGTCTCGCGTCATCTGAAGCTTTTGCTCGATGCCGGGCTGATCGGCCGCTACCAGGAAGGGTCTTGGGCCTTCTTCAGGCTGACCGATACGGATAATTCGCGCGATTTCGTGCAGCGTCTGGTCTCGGCCATAAGCGAGGCCGATCCGCAGGCGGTGCGCGATCTCGAGCGGTTGGCGGCGGTGAAGCGCAAAAGGCAGGACCGAGCCGCCGAATATTTCTCCGAGAACGCCGCGAGCTGGGATCATATCCGCTCGCTGCATGTGCCGGACCGCGCGGTGGAAGCCGCGCTCATCAAGCTCGTCGGCAAGCGGCCGTTCCAGTCGATGCTCGACCTCGGCACCGGCACCGGTCGGCTGCTGGAAATCTTTTCGCCGCTCTACCGTCGCGGCGTCGGCATCGACATGTCGCGCGAGATGCTGACGGTTGCGCGCGCCAATCTCGACAAGGCGGGCGTCGCCAACGCGCAGGTGCGCCAGGGCGACATCTTCTCCCCGCCGGTCGAGCGCAACGCCTTCGACCTCGTCACCATCCACCAGGTGCTGCACTATCTCGACGATCCGGCGCGCGCCATCGCCGAAGCGGCGAGGCTGCTCAGGCCATCGGGCCGGCTGATCGTCGTCGACTTCGCGCCGCACGCGCTCGAATTCCTGCGCGACCAGCACGCCCATATGCGGCTGGGCTTCTCCGACCGGCAGATTTCCGAGTGGTTTGCGGAGGCCGGCCTCGACCTCGAGGAGAGCCAGGAATTCGAGCCGCGCGGCGGCAACGAGGCAAGGCTCACCGTCAAGCTCTGGCTCGGCCGCGACCGTCGCCTTTTGATCGCCGATCCGTCCAACGATTCCTTGCCAGTGAGGGAAACAGCCTGATGAACCAGTTCCGCTTTTCCCGCCGCCCCGACATCGGCGACAAGGTCCGGGTTTCGTTCGAATTCTTCCCACCGAAAAACGATGAGATGGAAGCGAGGCTCTGGGACACGGTCACAAGGCTGGAGCCGCTCAAGCCGAAATTCGTCTCGGTGACCTACGGCGCCGGCGGTTCGACCCGCGAGCGTACGGCGCGCACGGTCAAGCGCATCTTGAACGAGACGACGCTGACGCCGGCGGCGCATATGACTTGCGTCGATGCCGCGCGCGACCAGGTCGACACGGTCATCCGCGAATTCGCCGATATGGGCGTCAAACGCTTCGTCGCGCTGCGTGGCGATCCGGCGGCCGGCGTGGGCACGAGCTACCGCCCGCATCCCGATGGCTATGCCAATGGCGCCGAACTGGTCGGGGCGCTGAAAGGCGTCGGCGATTTCGATATCTCGGTCTCGGCTTATCCGGAAAAGCACCCGGAAAGCCCGGACTTCGCCACCGACATCGACATGCTGAAGCGCAAGGTCGACAATGGCGCGACGCGGGCGATCACCCAGTTCTTCTTCGACAACGATCTCTACGAGCGCTATGTCGAGCGGGCGCGCCGCGCCGGCATCTACATCCCCATCGTGCCGGGCATCCTGCCGGTGCATAATTTCACCCAGGTCGCCAATTTCTCGTCGCGCTGCGGGGCGCTGGTGCCGGCCTGGCTGGCCGAGCGTTTCGAGGGGCTGGAGAACGATCCGCAGACGCATGCCCTGGTGGCCTCGGCGGTCGCGGCCGAGCAGGTGCTCGACCTCGTCGAGCGCGGCGTTGGTGACTTCCATTTCTATACGATGAACCGTGCCGACCTCGTCTTTGCCGTCTGCCACATGATTGGCATCCGCTCGCATGAGGCGGAGGCGGCGGGTTCGGCCGCCGCATAAAGCGCGTCGCGCTGAAACGGATTCAGGCGACGCGCTTTAGGTCCTTTGTTGATGCATGTCGTTGCCGCAAAACCGACGTCACTTTTGCGCGACATGCATTAAAGCAGGTCGCGTGAAAAAGGATTCACGCAACCTGCTTTAAGTCTTTGATCTTAAGCATGTCTTTGTCCCGAAACCGGGACCACTTTCGGGAGACATGCTTTAAGTCTTTGCTTTGTTGCATGTCGTTGTCCCAGAACCGCTGCGCACTTCTGGGCGACATGCATTAAGGCAGGCTGCAACGGAAAAGGCCGGGTAGAACCCGGCCTTTTCGAACTGTTGGACTATTCTCGGTGCTGGTCTTCCCGGCTTTGGCGGGTCAGGGAAGAACGCCTATGATAAGGGCACCGATGAATGCGAATGCGGCACAAATCATCAAAGCGTTGATCGGCCTCGTCAGTCCCATGTCATAGCCTCCTCTTCAGAGCTATGGCAGGAGTCTAGGGTCATTTGTGCCACAGGCAAGCGGAAAACGTGCTGCAATGCGACATGAATGTGGAATTTGCGACCTGCAATTCGACGTTAGCCGTTGAAACTCTTCGGCAAAAACCGGCTCCGCGGTTGTGAATAAATTGTGGCGACGGTGTGGCATGACACCGCTACCATTTGCCGAACAGCCGCCCGTCGATGGTGACTAGGCCGAGTCCGATCAGCGTCATGCCCCCGATCTCGAACATCGCCAGCCGCTCGCCGAGGAACAGGAAGCCGAGCAGCACCGCGCTGACCGGCACGACCAGGGTGACCAGCGAGGCATTGGTGGCGCCGGCCGAGACGACGAGGTTGAAATAGAGGATGTAGGCAAAGGCGGTGGAAAGCAGCGCCAGGCCCAGCACCGCGGCCCAGACGGGTGGCGAAACCGAGAAAAGCCCCGCAGGGCCATACGCAATCAGCACGACCGGGATCATGATGATGGTCGATGCGGTCAGCTGCCCGGTAGCGACGACCGGCGAAGGCACGCCCTTGAAGCGACGCGCGATCATCAGGGCGACGGCATAGGAGAGCGAAGCGCCGATCAGCGCGAACTTCGCCCACACCGGTCCGCCAAGCCCGGCAAGCAGGCCAGGGCCGATCATCACCGCCGTGCCGGCGACGCCAAGGGCGATGCCGGCCAGCTTGTTCCAGGACAGCTTCTCGTCCGTGGTGAGCGCATTGGCCAGGATCAGCGTCCAGAACGGCGTCGTCGCGTTGAGCACCGAGGCGACGCCGGCGCCAAGCTGCGTCTGGCCAGCGAAGATCAGCGAGAACGGCACGACATTGTTGGTGAGCGCCAGCAGGAAGAAGAGGCCGGCATGCGGCAAGGCGAGACGGAAGGACGGACCGCGGACCGCCAGATAGAGCTGAAGAGCTATCGCAGCGATCGCGACGCGAAACAGCACCAGTGCCAGCGGATGGATCTCGGAAACGGCAATGCGGGCAAAGAAGAACGAGCCGCCCCAGATCGCACCGAGCAGGAGAAGCTGCGCCCAATCTCTGAGCGTCATCGGTCCGCGCGTCGGCGCGGCGGCGGCCGTAATGGACATGTCCTGTTCCTCCCCGGAGCCGATCGCAACCTCAGCCCAGCAGACATCTCAACAACCGATATCGGGTTCGGCGGCAAGGGCCACCCGAAAGCTGACTGGTGGTTTAGCGTTGGCAAGAAAATGCGGCCGGCCGCGCGGGATGGCCAGACACAGAACTGTTTTCTTTGGCGGCTAGCTAGGATTAATTGTGCACGCTCCAGACCTGAGGATTCGTCCATGCAACGATTCGAAAATGCCCGTGAGGCGGCACTGGCGCTTCGTCCGGACGATCCGGTCTATTGTTTCCGGCCGCAGGTGCTGAAGGCCGATGCCTTGCAATTCATGGGCATGTTTCCCGGCAAGACCGCTTATGCGGTGAAGACCAATGGCGAGCAGATCGTGCTGAAGACACTGGTGGAAGCTGGCGTCAGCACCTTCGACGTCGCGTCGCCCGGCGAGTTCGCGGCCGTGCGCGCGGTCTCGGCGGATGCCGAGATGCTCTACATGCACCCGGTCAAGGCGCAGTCCGACATCAAGCTGGCGCTGGAGAAATACGGCATCAGGGTGATCTCGCTCGACCATGAGGACGAGATCACCAAGCTGACGCGCGTCGTGCGGGCGCTCGATATCGACCCGGGCGCCATCACCGTCTTCGTGCGCATCCAGACCAAGGGCCACGCGGCTTACGAATTGTCGAAGAAATTCGGCGCCGGGCCCGCCAATGCCGTCGATCTCGCAGAGCGGTTGAACCGCACCGGCTACAAGGTAGGCCTCTGCTTCCATGTCGGCAGTCAGATCGAGGATCCCGACACCTATGAACGCGCGCTCGCCTCGGCCGACTGGGTGCGCAACCGTCTGACCTTCGATATTGCCGGGCTCGATGTCGGCGGCGGCTTCCCGGCCGAATACGGCCATGATCCCAACCGCAAGCACATCGAGATGCCGTCGCTCGGCCAGCTTATGTCGCGGCTGGCCGGCGACCTGAAAGAGTATCAGTTCGACCAGGTGCCCCTAGTGGCCGAGCCCGGGCGCGTGATCGTGGCGCGCTGTCTTTCCCTGATTGTTCGCGTCCTGCTGCGCAAGGGCAAGCGGCTTTACATCAATGACGGCATCTGGGCGTCGCTGTCGGATTCATGGACCGGCAAGATCACCCTGCCGGCGCGCTTCATTCCCGATCCCGCGATCCGTACCCGCAACGGCGACGAAAACACCATCGTGCCGTTCAAGGTCTGCGGCGCGACCTGCGATTCCGTCGACATCCTGTCCAGGCCATTCTGGCTGCCGGAAACGGTCGACACCGGCGATTGGATCGAGATCGGCCATATCGGCGCCTACTCGCTGTCGCTGAGGACGCGATTCAACGGCTTTTACCCCGACGCCTTCGTCGAAGTGACGACGCCGTTCGATGAGGGTGACGCGCCGCAAGGGTTCGCGAGTTTGGAGACGATGGCGGATTGAGCTCTCCCTTCTCCCCTTGTGCGAGAAGGTGTCGCCGAAGGCGACGGATGAGGGGTGCTCCAGCGAAAGCCAGCGTCTCACTCGGCTGGAACACCCCTCATCCATCTCGGCGCTGCGCGCCGATCCACCATCTCCCCCTAGGGGGAGAAGGAGAGGGCGCCTACAGCTTGGCGAGCAATTCCGGCGTCGGCCAGCCATCGACCGGCAGGCCAAGCCGCATCTGCTCCTTACGGACCGCCTCGCGCGTGTTGGTGCCCAGGATGCCGTCGACGGTGCCGACGTCGTAACCCTTGGCCTCGAGCTTGGTCTGCAGCGCCTTCATCTGGTCGCCGCTCAGGCCTTGCTCGGGCGTACGCGGATCGAATTGCGGCGCGCCGGCGAGGCGAGTGGCAAGCACGGCCGCGGTCAGCGCATAGGTGAAGGACTGGTTCCACTCGAGATAGACGTCGAAATTGTCGTAGGTCAGGAAGGCCGGGCCCTTGCGGCCCATCGGCAGCGCCAGGCCGGCTTTCAGACCATTGTCGATGAGCGGGTTGCCATTGGGTTCGGTGACCCCCCATTGCGCCCACTGCGACAACGGCAGCTTGTTGGTGCGGCCGGTCTGGTCCCATGGCATCTCGTCGGGGACGCGCACTTCCTGGACCCAGGGCTGGTCGCGCTTCCAGCCGCGCGACATGATCTTGTTGGCGGTCGTCATGATGACGTCCGGCACGCTGTTCCTCAGATCGACCTTGCCGTCGCCATCGCCGTCGACGCCTTCGGCCAGATAGTCGGTCGGCAGGATCTGTGTCTGGCCGATCTCGCCGGCCCAGGCGCCCTTGACGTCGGCCGGCAGCACACCGCGGTCGATGAGGGTGAGCAACGGCACCAATTGCTGCCGGAACAACTGAGGCCTGCGGCAATCATGCGAGAGCGTCACCAGTGCATTCAGCGTATGGAAATCGCCCTGCACGGCGCCGAAGTCGGTCTCCAGCCCCCAGAAGGCGGCGATGATGGCCGGCTGTACGCCGAACTCCTTGTCGGCGCGGTCAAAGACGTCGGCATATTTCTTCAGATTGGCCGCGCCCTGCTTCAGGCGGTACGCCGAAATCATGCGGTCGGAGAATTCGGTGAAAGCCTGGGTGAATACGCCTTGGGCGCGGTCGCGCGCCAGCGCCCGCTCGTCGATGGTGGCGTCCTCCAGCGCGTCGAGGCCGACGGCGCCGACGCCGGCCGCCTTGGCTTCGGCTGCCACGCCCTGCTTCCAGGCCTCGAAATCGCCGCCGCATTCCTGCGCCGCGGCGGGCAGCGCAAGCACGCCGACAAAAAGCGCCGCGAGGATTTCAACGCGCAATCGCATCGCTTTCCTTTCGAGACCGGCGCATGGCCCCATCGTGACCCCGAAAGGATCGGAAAGGCGCATGCGAGGATTTCAAAGTTCAGGAGCCGCGCCAGGCACTCGCACGAGCGCGCCGCTCCAGATTACCAGCGGTTGCATGTTTCGCCGCCCGCCCTGTCGAAAAGCAGGCGGGGGATCGGATGTCAACGGGTGTTCTGCCGCAGCCACTTCTTCCAGGCGGCTTCCGAGCCGTTGAAGACATTGATGTCGGACTTGCCGGTCATGCCGGGCACGATGCCGGTGCCGGTGTACTGCCAGAAGGCGAAGGGGTGGCTGCCGTATTTCTCGCGCGGGTGGCCGGCGACCGAGCGCAGCCAGTAGGGATAGCCGCGGAACGTCGCCAACTGGTTGTCGTCGAAGAAGTCGAGCGAGGTGTAGATGATCGGTTTCTTGCCGTAGTAGCGCTCGACCATCTGGAGGAAGACGGTCATTTCGCTGCGCACCGTGGCCGGATCGGGGCGCAGCCTGCAGGTCGGCGATTTCGGGTTCCATTCCATGTCGAGCACCGGCGGCATCGCCGACGGGTCTCTCGGGACATTGGCGATGAACCAGCGCGCCTGGGTTTCGGCCGGCGTGCAGAAATAGAAGAAATGGTAGGCGGCGCGCGGAATTCCGGCGGCCCTGGTACGCGCCCAATGCTCGTTGAAATAGTCGTCGAAGCGGTCGCCGCCTTCGGTCGCCTTGATGAAGGCGAAGGAGATGCCGCTGGCCCTGGCCGTCGGCCAGTCGACCGAGGTCTGGTATTTGGAAACGTCCGTGCCGTGGATGGCGTAATTCCACGGCGCGCCGCTGTCCCATTCATGCGGCTTGGAATCGTCGAACTTGGGCGCGCGCACCGCAACCGCCGGCGCGGACGGCGACAGCGGCGACAGATCGTCCACGGTCGAGCAGGCGCAGAGCAGCGTCAGCATCAGGATGGCCGCAAGACGGCGCATGGCGTTCCCCGGGGCCGGATCCAGCCGGCCGCTGATGGGTCCTTCCAGATGGCCATGCTTGCGCCGGCCCCCCTCGAACGATCGCCCCACAGGATCGTCCGATCGACTCAGTTGATCGCCGAACATGGTTGATAATCCATTGACGGCGCTCGACGACACCGGTGATTTTGCGGGAGCAAAGGCGGCAAATCGATGACATAAATCGAGCCGGCGAATCCAAAAGGGCGGTAAAGATGCGGGCTGTCGTGAAGTTCATCAAATGGCTGCTTGGCCTTGTGATCCTGGTGGTGGCAGCACTCTTCGCCTGGCTTTATTTCGCTCCGCCGGAGCTGATCCGCGTCGGCTCCGGTTATTCGGCCAAGATCGTCTGCTCGAATGTCTTCATCGCCGGCCGCGACGCCAAAGAGGTCCTGGCCGTCGACGTGCAGGCGCCCGGCCATCCGCTTCTCAGGCTGATGAAGGTCTCCGTCGACAAGGAAAGAGGACTGGTCTCGGCTGGCCTGCTCTGGGTTCTCGGCAAGAGCGTCGCGGTCGAGCGCAACGGCGTCGGCTGCGCCTCTGTTCCAGACGGCGATACCGGCAAGGCAAGGCAGACGTCGCTGCGCGCCGCGCAGCCGGCGGCGACGCAGCCCGACGCGCTGTGGCCCGATGGCGAGCGTGTGGACGCTTCGCAGAACCCCGAGGTCGCGAAGATCGTCGACGATGCCGCCATGGCCGGCATTGGCATGCGCGCCGTCGTGGTGGTGAAGAACGGCCGCGTCGTCGCGGAGCGATATGGCGAGGGCTTTTCGGCCAAGACGCCGCTGCTCGGCTGGTCGATGACCAAGACGGTGAATGCGGCGATCGTCGGCACTCTGGTCAAGGACGGCAAGATGGCGGTCGACAACAAGGGCCTGTTCAAGCCGTGGAAGGCAGACGGCCGCGCCGCCATCAGCCTTGCCGACATGATGGCGATGTCGAGCGGGCTGGAGTTCAACGAGGATTATGGCGACGTCGCCGACGTGACGCGCATGCTCTATCTGGAGCCCGACATGGCGGGTTTCGCCGAGGCCAAGCCGCTAAGTGGCGAGGTCGGCAAGGTTTTTTCCTATTCGAGCGGCACGGCGGTGATGCTGTCACGCCTGTGGCAGGACGCGATCGGCGACAAGACGAAGGCGCTGGCATGGCCGCGCACGGCGCTGTTCGAGCCGCTCGGCATGAGGAGCGCGGTGCTCGAGACCGACGAGCAGGGCACCTTCGTCGGCTCGTCATATCTCTACGCCACCGCGCATGACTGGGCGCGCTTCGGCCTGTTCCTGCTGCAAGGCGGGGCCTGGAACGGAAACCAGATCCTGCCCGCGGGTTTCGTCGACTGGATGCGCGAGCCGGCGCCGGCCTCGAAGGTGTACGGCAAAGGCCAGCTCTGGATCGAGGGACCAGGAGACGAGGAAAGGCCGGGGGCGGGCGCTGCCGCCGGCCTGCCCAAGGACATCTACTGGATGGAAGGCCATGACGGCCAGACGGTGGCGATCATCCCGTCGGAGCAGTTGGTGGTGGTGCGGCTTGGGTTGACCCCGGCCAAGCTCGGCTATCGTCCACAGACAATGGTGGGTGCGCTGGTCAAGGCGCTGCACTAACCGGCAGTTGCGTAAGCCTGCCTATGCGGCGGTCGGCAAAGGTTTGGCGCGATCGACGCGCGCCCGCTCGTCAGGCGAGTTCATGACCTGCCAAAGATCGTTGCGGCGTTGGACATTCAGCCAGAAATCCGGGCTGTTGCCAAATACCCGCGCCAGAATGAGCGCGGTCGCCGCCGTCACGTTGCGGCGGTCGTTGCACAATTCGTTCACATGCTTGCGCTGGACGCCCATTGCCTCGGCCAAAGCGGCTTGCGTCAGGCCGAGCGGCTGCATGAATTCTTCCGTGAGGATTTCGCCTACCGTTGCGGGCTTGCGTGCGGTCATCAACATGTCTCACCTCACTTATAGCTGTGGTCGTCCAGGTAGATGTCCGACGCCTCACCGCGGTCACCGTCCCAGCGGAAGATCAGCCGCCATTGCTTGTTGACGCGGATCGAATGGAGGCCTTCGAGATTGCCGCGCAACTTCTCGAAGTGATTACTGGGTGGCACACGCAAATCCTGATCGGTCGCAGCGTCGTCAATCATCTGGAGTTTGCGAAACAAACGGCTTTCGAGATCGGACGGAATGTTGCGATAGTGGATATCGTCCACAAAGAAGGCCCGCAGCCATTCATCTCTAAATCTGACGATCATCGCATGCTTCCAGGGTGGAGATAATGTACCACTCCTTGGGTCATGCCGCAATTGCGCGATTTGTTGATTGCGTTTTGCTTCCGTGCCGATGGCTTCAAACGGCGATCTTGATCACCGCCAGCCAGGCATAGCCGCGATAAAGCGTTCTGAAACGGAAGGTTGCGCCGGCGCTCTGCGATTCCGATTCAAGCACGTCGCGCAGCGATTCACGCGGCGTGACGTGGAATTTCCGCAGCCAGCCGCGCAGCAGGCCACGGAACCAGCGCGGCAGGCCTTCCTGCTGGCCGAAATCGACGACGTGCAGAGAGCCGCCGGGGGCGAGCGCGGCGAGGGCAGCCGATACGGTCTTTTCCCAGCCGGGGATCATCGACAGCGAATAGGAGACGAAGACCCGGTCGAAACGCTCGATGCCGAAGAGAGCCTTGGCGTCGAAATCGGTGGCGTCGCCGCGCGCCAGGCTGACCTTGTCGGCGAGGCCTTCGCGAGCGATGGCCGCGTTCGCCGTCTCCAGCATCTCGGCGGAGATATCCAAACCGAAGAAGCGGGCGTCCGGATAGCGGCGGGCGGCGAGCGCGATGTTGCGGCCGGTGCCGCAGCCAAGCTCCAGCACGGTGCCGTCTTGCGGGACGTCCAGCCCGTCGATCAGCCGGTCGCGGCCGAGCAGATAGTATTTGCGGGTCAGGTCGTAGATGTGGCGCTGCCAGCGGTAGACGCCGTCCATCAGTTCGGCATGGCTGGCCGGCAGCTCCGTCGTGCTCATGCGGCGCGCTTCACATAGAGGTGGAAGCCGCCATAGATGGCCGAGCGGTCCTTCGCCGAGAATTCGCGCGAGGCGTCGGCCTCGTACGTCCACTGGTCGAGCAGCGAGTTGGAGAGACGGCCGGGCAGGAGGCTGGGTTCGGCTGCGGTGCGGAAGATGACGCGCGCGCCGACTGAGGCTGTGCGGGTGATCTCGGTCCACAGTGCGTTGAGCAGGTCGTCGGTCATCCAGTCCTGCGCGTCGAGCAGGACGAAGCGGTCGACGGTGCCGGCGTCCTTGGCGGCCAGGAACTTGATCAGGTTGGCGTGGTGGATGGCGACGCGATCGATGTTGTCGCGGATCGTCTTGTAGTTGCTCTGTTCCAGATAGGCAGGCAGCGCCGCCTCGCCGGGTTGCGGATAGCGGCGGGCAAAGGCCTGCCAGGCAAAATAGTTGTTCTTGAGCGGGAAATCGCAGGCGAGCTTTTCCAGCCGCGCCTTGAGCACGCTCGCCATCGAGCCGTCGCCGGAGGTGATCAGCGAATCATACTGCGCAGGCGGGATGCCGAGGCCGAACAGCGAGGCTTTCCGCGAGGTCGCCCAACGCAGCAGCTTCTTGTCGAAGACCGGCGCCAGCTCCTCGTTGAAGAAGCGACGCTGCTCGCCGATGTTCTGCGCCTTCATGATGCCGGCCGGGTCGACGCCGAACAGCTTGCCGACGCGATGGCCCATGGCGATGAAGAGGCCGAGCAGTCCGGTCTGGTAGAAGTTGCGGTCGAAGACCGAGATGCGGCGGCGGCCGCGCCAGTTGCGGCGCTCCCAGTAATGGCGGCTGACCGCATCGAGATGAGGCGCGATGAAGCGGTCATAGGCATTGGAATTGTGGCTGGTGCCGGTGGCGCCGAAGAAGCGGAACAGATCGCCCTGCGACGGCAGGTGGCGCACCGCTTCCAGCTTCATGCGGTTCAGCGCGATGTGCGCGGCATTGAGATCGACGGCGTCGATCGTGGCCGGCGAGCGGGTCAGGTAGGCCAGGATGTTGCAGCCGCCCGATGCGATTGTGACGATGCGGTGGCCAGCGCCAAGCTGCATGGCCTCCATGTCGACATCCGGATCTTCCCATATCTGCGGATAGACGAGGCCGGAGAAGAGGAAAGCGAACAACCGCTCGGAAATGCCGTCCTTCGACAATACGCGGTTCTGGTAGACGGCCTTTCCGACTTCCTTGCCTCGGCGATAAACGAGTTCTCCGGAAACATCCGACATGGAAAGGTGATTCCCCGTTTGCATTGGCGCAAGCGGGTAGCGCAGCGTCATGACAGGCAGGTGACAGCCTGTTGACGCAAATCTCACACTTTTCCGAACGCTCCCGGCGTCGGCGTGGTGACGATGACGGCTTCGCCTGCATCGAGCGTGGTCTGGTCGCAGGCCTTCAGAACGTCGAGCGAGCCGTCATTGCGCCGGACCCTGGTCGAGCCCGGCTCGCCATCGCCGCCACCGTCGAGGCCTTGGGGTGGGCGATTGCGGTGAGAGGAGAGGATCGCGCATTCCATCTTTTCGAGGAAGCGGATGGTGCGCCTGGTGCCGTCGCCGGCATTCCACTTACCCTTGCCGCCGGAACCCTCGCGGATGTGGAAATCCTCCAATACGACCGGGAAGCGCAGTTCCAGCACTTCGGGGTCGGTGAGGCGCGAATTGGTCATGTGGGTGTGAACGCCGGAGGTGCCGGCAAAGCCACGGCCCGAATTCATCCGGCCGGCCGGCGAGCCGGAGCAGATCGTCTCGTAATACTGGTATTTCTTGTTGCCGAAGGTGAGGTTGTTCATCGTGCCTTGCGCGTTGGCGATCGCACCCATCGCGCCGAACAGCGCATTGGTGACGTGCTGCGAGGTCTCGACATTGCCGGCGACGACCGCCGCAGGGTAGGCGGGCTTCAGCATCGAGCCGTCAGCGATGACGATGTTGATCGGCCTCAGGCAGCCGGCGTTCATCGGGATCATGTCCTCGACCATGACGCGGAAGGCATAGAGCACGGCGGCCCGGGCGACGGGCTCCGGCGCGTTGAAATTGTTCTTCATGACGGGCGACGTGCCGGTGAAATCGACGGTCGCCTCGCGTTTTTGCCGGTCGACGGTGATCTTCACCTTGATTACCTGGCCGGTGTCGGTGGGGTATTCATATGCCGCGCTGTCGGGAAGCCGCTCGATCACGCGGCGCACGCTCTCGGCGGCGTTGTCCTGGACATGGCCCATATAGGCTTCGACGACCTCGAGCCCGAAATGCGCGACCATCTTGCGCAATTCGGCCACACCCTTCTCGTTGGCGGCGATCTGTGCCTTCAGGTCGGCGATGTTCTGGGCGGGATTGCGCGCCGGGTAGGGGTGGTCGGTCAGCAGCGTCTCCAGCTCCTTCTCGCGGAAGCGGCCGCGATCGACGATGCGGAAATTGTCGAACAGCACGCCTTCCTCGTCGACCGTTGTGGCCAAAGGCGTCATCGAGCCGGGCGCGGTGCCGCCGACATCGGCGTGGTGGCCACGCGAGGCCGCCCAGAACAGGATCCCGTTGCGCGCATCGTCGAACACCGGCGTCACCACGGTGATGTCGGGCAGATGCGTTCCGCCATTATAGGGCGCGTTGAGCGCGAAGACGTCGCCGGGGTGGATGTCGCCCGAATTCAGGCGGATGACGGTTTCGACCGATCGGTCCATGGAGCCCAGATGCACCGGCATATGCGGCGCATTGGCGACCAGCGCGCCATGGCGATCGAATACGGCGCAGGAGAAGTCGAGCCGTTCCTTGATGTTGACCGAATAGGCGGTGTTCTGCAGCGTCACACCCATCTGCTCGGCGATCGACATGAAGAGGTTGTTGAAGACCTCAAGCATCACCGGATCGGCTTCGGTGCCGAGTGCTGCCTGCCGTCGTTTCTTGCTCGTTCGGCGCAGGAGAACATGGTCCTTTGCGGTGATCTCGGCCTGCCAGCCCGGTTCAACAACAATGGTCTGGTTGGGCTCGATGATCAGGGCTGGGCCGGCAACCTTGTTGCCCCGCCTGAGGGCTTCGCGGCGGAAGACACCGGCCTCGCGCCATTCGCCTTCGGCGAATATTTTCCGCTTCTCGGAAGCAACAACGGCAAGATCCTGCATCTCCGCTTCGGTTTCCTCGCGGCCCGCGCCGCCGGCATCGCTGCCCTCCACCCCTACAGCTTCGATAATCATCGGCTTGTTTTCATAGACGAACCCGAACTGCGCCTTGTGCGCGGCCTCGAAATCGTCCTTCGCCCGCAGGATCGAGCCATGCTCGAAATTCACCGGCAGAGCCGTGTCGGTGCCGTCGTAGCGGATCTGGAGGATCGGCCTGGCGGTAATCCCGCTCTCGGCGATGCCCTGAGACACAAGTTCGGCGGTCACAGCCCCACGCAGGGCGGCTATGAGATTTTCGATAGCCGGCCTGGATGCGTCCGCGAGCGGCTCCAGCAGCGCTTGCTGGCGCGAGGCGAAGACCGACGAGAGGCCGATGCCATAAGCCGAAAGCAGCCCCGAAAAGGGATGGATGAGCACGGCTTCCATGCCGAGCGCATCGGCGACCAGGCAGGCATGCTGGCCGCCGGCGCCGCCAAAGCAGTTCAAGAGATATTCCGTGACGTCGTAGCCGCGCTGCACCGAGATCTTCTTGATGGCATTGGCCATGTTCTCGACGGCGATGGTGACGAAACCTTCGGCGACCGCCTCAGGCGTCCTGCCGTCGCCGATTTCGGCGGCAAGTGCGGCGAATTTTTCGCCAACCGTGCCGACATCGAGCGGCTGGTCCTGGCCCGCGCCGAAGATCGCCGGGAAGAAATCGGGCTGCAATTTGCCGAGCATGACATTGGCATCGGTCACGGCAAGCGGGCCGCCGCGCCGATAGGCGGCGGGGCCGGGATTGGCGCCGGCGGAATCGGGGCCGACGCGGAAGCGGCCCGCTTCATAGTGCAGGATCGAGCCGCCTCCGGCAGCGACGGTGTGGATGCGCATCATCGGCGCGCGGATGCGGACGCCTGCGACCTCGGTGTCGAAGGCGCGCTCATATTCGCCGTCGTAATGGGCGACGTCGGTCGAGGTGCCGCCCATGTCGAAGCCGATGACCTTTTCGAAGCCGGCGAGCTTCGCCGTCTCGACCATGCCGACGACCCCGCCCGCAGGGCCGGACAGCAGCGCGTCCTTGCCCTGGAACAGGTCGGCGGCGGTGAGGCCGCCAGACGACATCATGAACATCAGGCGCGGTCCAGCGCCCAGTTCGCCGGCCACCCGCTGCACATAGCGAGACAGGATCGGCGAAAGATAAGCGTCGACCACGGTGGTGTCGCCGCGGCCGACCAGCTTGATCAGCGGCGAGACCTCGTGAGAGACCGAGATCTGGCTGAAGCCGATCTTGCGGCAGACTTTCGCGACGGCCTTTTCGTGATCCGGGTATTTCCAGGCGTGCATGAAGACGATGGCGACGGCGTCGATGCCGTCGGCCTTGGCCTGTTCGATCGCCGGACGGCAGGCCGCGATGTCGAGCAGGCGTTCGACGCAGCCGTCGGCGCGGACGCGCTCGTCGATCTCGATCACGCGCTCGTAAAGCTGCTCCGGCAGGATGATCTCCTTGGCGAAGATGTCCGGCCTCGCCTGGTAGGCGATGCGCAAGGCGTCGCGAAAGCCCTTGGTGATAAGCAGCAGCACGCGGTCGCCCTTGCGCTCGAGCAGCGCATTGGTGGCAACGGTCGTGCCCATTTTGACGTCGCCGATCGCATTGGCGGAAATGGCGGCGCCGGCTTTCAAACCCAACAGGTCGCGGATGCCTTGGATGGCGGCATCCGCGTAAGCCTCGGGATTTTCGGACAGCAGTTTTCGGGGATGCAACTGGCCTTGCGGATCACGGCCGATGACGTCGGTGAAGGTGCCGCCGCGGTCGATCCAAAAATCCCATTTCTTTGTTCCCGCGGCTGCCGGCATTCTGTTTATCCACCATGTCTTCGAGCGTATGTTCTGTTAGTTCGGGATTTCAGCGCCAGCAATCGCAAGTTGATATTACACGTCGAAATGCAACGTTACGAAACCGGCGGGCCTGCTGATGCATTTCCCCTGCGACCGCTCACCGAAATGTGAGCGTCTGCTGAAGGAGAGATACCATGAAGAAGCTCATTCTGGCGTCTGTTTCGGCGCTCGCCCTGTTGGGGGTCGCGGCTTGCAGCGACAGTGGCACCGGTACTGACAAAACCACCACGCAAAGTACAAATCCGCCGGCCAACGAGCAGCCCATGAAGCCAGCTTCGCCTGACGCTTCGAAGCCCGCTGAACCGGCTCCGGCAACAAATCCGGCTCCTGCCGCGCCCGCGCAGTAAGAGCCCTGGCAGACTATATCGAGGAAGGCCGGCTTTTGCCGGCCTTCTTTTTTCGCCCTCGATCCCGCGCAGCGGGTGGCCTGCGGCATCGTCCCGGCTTGATAGAACCGCCCGGTTCGCTCTATGAAGCCGGCATGTCGATTTGGGACCGCCTTGGCGACTTCATCGCCCGTGTTTCGTCGTCCGCGTCCTCGGGCGTCGCGGATGTGGTCGAAGCCGTGCGCACCGTTTTTTCGGGCGATCCGGACCTGCGCCGGCGCGTGGCCTTCTCCGTGGCCATGATCGCGCTCTCGGCCAAGATGGCCAAGGCCGACGGCATCGTCACGCAGGATGAGGTGCGCGCCTTCCAGGAAATCTTCGAAGTGCCGCCGAGCGAGACGCGCAACGTGGCGCGGCTTTACGACATCGCCAAGCAGGACGTCGCCGGCTTCGAGATCTATGCCCAGCGCATGGCGCAGCTCTGCGGGTCCGGCCATGCCAACTGCATGATGCTGGAAGATATCCTCGACGGTCTGTTCCATATCGCCAAGGCGGATGGCCTGATTCATGAGCATGAAGGCCAATTCCTGCATCGCATTGCCGAGATTTTTCGGATCGACGAGGCGCATTACGAAGCGATCCTGTCGCGGCACGTCAATCTCGGCGCCGCCGATCCCTATGTCGTTCTGGGCATCGAGCGCGGCAAGCCGTTCGAGGAGGTCAGGAAACGCTACCGCAAGCTGATCTCCGACAATCACCCCGACAGGCTGATCGCGCGCGGCTTGCCGCAGGAATTCATCAAGATCGCCACGACCAGGGTCGCGGCGATCAACGCCGCCTATGAGATGATCGAGCGAGGCCTCAGGCGCGTATGAGCGGTTTCCTGCCCGACCAGCCAGGCGCCGAGGTCCGGGTTTCGCCGAATTTCGGTCCGCGCCGCGAGACGCTACGACCCGACATGATCGTCCTGCATTATACCGGCATGGCAAGCGGGGCCGGTGCCGAGGCGTGGCTGTGTGATCCGGCGAGCGAGGTGTCCTCGCATTATCTCGTTCATGAGGACGGCCGCATCGTCCAGATGGTGCGCGAGAGCGACCGCGCCTGGCATGCAGGCAAGAGTTCCTGGCTCGGGCGCACCGACATCAACTCCTGTTCGGTCGGCATCGAGATCGTCAACCCCGGGCATTCACTGGGCTACAAGGCCTTCCCGAAGCGGCAGATCAGTGCCGTGATCGATTTGTGCGCGGGTATCGTGGGCCGTCATTCCATCCCCGCGGCAAGGGTGCTCGCGCATTCGGACGTGGCGCCGGGCCGTAAGGTCGACCCTGGCGAAAAATTTCCGTGGAAGGCGCTGTTCGTGGCCGGTGTCGGCCACCTGGTACCGGCGGCGCCGCGAAGGCCGGGCGCCGCGTTGAAGGCCGGCGATAGCGGCGCCGATGTCGAGACGCTGCAGTCGATGCTGGCGCTCTATGGCTATGGCGTCGAGATATCGGGTGTCTACGACAAGCAGACGGAAATCGTGGTGGCGGCCTTCCAGCGGCATTTCCGGCGGCGGCTGGTGGATGGTGCAGCGGACAATTCGACATTCCGCACGCTGGAAAGGCTCGTCGCTTCCGTAAAGGCAGCGCCCCTCAAATAGTCGCGACAAGTTCCTTAAATTACAACCTGTCACTGAAAGTGAATTGCGCCGCCTTCATTGCCGCCAATTCTGCCTCCAAATGCCTCTCCCGCAAGTCGTCGGGCATCTATCCCCCCGGATGATCCGATGTTGAATTGGCACCGCTGCGCGAATTTCTTCGCGCGGTTCTAACAGAACAGGACTACATGCAAAAATTGACCGTTGTAGCGGCAGCTGTTGCTGCCGGAGTGATAAGTTTTGCCTTCAATCCGGCAAACGGCGCCCCTTTAAGCCTTCGGGCAGACAATGGCTTTGCTGCCGCCCCCACGACGACCAAGGCTGGCAGCAAAACGCCAAAGATCAAGAAAGCCCCGGCAAAGGTGCAGAAAGCCGCCGCGACCAGGGCGGCGAAATCGACGGTCAAGCGCGCCAAACGCGGCAGAAAGGCGATCGATCTCACCACGACTGCTTCTATCGACACCGGCAAGATCGCCCTGGCGGCGCCCGCCGCGGCCGGCGGCGGCCAATATTCGGCGATCATCGCCCGCTATGCCGCAAGCTACGGCGTGCCGGTGTCGCTGGCCAAAGCCGTCATCAAGATCGAGAGCAACTACAGGCCGAACATGGTCGGCGGCGCGGGCGAGATCGGCCTCATGCAGATCAAGCCGGCCACGGCGCGCATGATGGGTTATACCGGTTCGGCCAAGGGATTGTTCGATCCCGACACCAACATCAAATTCGGCATGAAGTATCTTGCGATGGCGCAGGGTCTCGGCGGCGGCACCACCTGCGGCACGATCCTGAAATACAATGCCGGTCACGGCGCCACGCGGATGAATCCGGTCTCGGCCGCCTATTGCAGCAAGGTGAAGGTGCAGATGGCGGCGCTGGGTTCGCCGGTCTAAGCCTGTCCGCCGAAGCGGATTTGGGCGACGCGTGTCTGTTTCATGCACGTCGTTGTCCCAAACCGCTGTGCATCCGGGCGCTTTTTCGTTTGCGTTTTCAGGCGGGAATCCCTTTATACGCGCTTGCCAGCTGGCCGGGCGGCCGCACCCGCGAGAACCGAAAGGTTGCGGGTGAGGAAAGTCCGGGCTCCATGGAGACACGGTGCCGGCTAACGGCCGGCGGGGGCGACCCCAGGGAAAGTGCCACAGAAAGCAAACCGCCACGGCATTGCCGGGGCAAGGGTGAAAGGGTGGGGTAAGAGCCCACCGCGCGACTGGCAACAGGAGCGGCAGGGCAAACCCCACCGGGAGCAAAACCGAATAGGGGCGGTGCGAAGGGAAACCTTCGAGGGCTGTTTCCGGCCCACCGTCCGGGTAGGTTGCGTGAGGCGCGTGGCAACATGCGCCCAAGATGAATGGCCGCCACGTTCTCGCCGCGAGGCGAGGGCCATACAGAACCCGGCTTACAGGCCAGCTGGCATTTTTCAAAGTTGCGGTAGCGGCACGAAATCAGAAGGTTGCGCCGGAAGGCGTGCCTTTTGATTCAACGTGAGGCATGGGGCGTGAGCAGAGGATCGCTCAGCTTGCAATCCTGTCTAGCGATGCCTCGATTGCCTGCCAGAGGTCCTCGACCGGTTCGCAGCCGATGGCTAGGCGAACGAAGCCCGGCGGCACGGCATCGCCGCGTTTGGAGCGCCGCTCGGCCGACGTATGAACGCCGCCGAAGGATGTTGCCGCTTCAATGAGCGCGCAATTGTTGATGAAATCCTCGGCCTTTTCTTCGGAGGCCAGTTCGAACGAAATCAGGAAGCCGAAGCGCTCCATCTGGGCACGCGCCAGATTGTGCGAGGCATCGCCCTCGAGGCCTGGAAAGCGCAGGCCGCTGACGGCGCGGTGATCCTTCAGCCGCCGCGCGATCGTTTCGGCCGACGAGCACATGCGGTCGAAGCGCACTTCCAGCGTCTCGAGGCCGCGATGCACGAGCCAGGCCTCGAACGGTCCGGGAATGCCGCCGGCCGTCTCGCGCCAATCCCTAACCCTGGCGACAACATCGGGATCGCGGCTGGCGACATGGCCGAAAAGAACGTCGGAATGGCCATTGATCGCCTTGGTGTCGGCCGAGACCACGATGTCCGCGCCAAGGTCGAGCGGGCGCTGGCCGCAAGGCGTCATCGTCGTGTTGTCGACGATCAGGATACCCGCTTGCGCATGGACGGCCTTGGCGACCGCGGTTATGTCGCAGATGTCCAGCCGCGGATTCGACGGGCTTTCGACGAAAACGGCCCGGTAGCCGGCGAAGCCGCCATCGAGCATGCTTGCCGTCGGTCGCACGTCATAGGCGACGCCGAGCGGCTTCAGGAAACGTTCGGCGAGCGCGCGCGTCGTGTGATAGCCGTCCGACGGCAAGAGGATGCGGTCGCCCGATTTGAGGAGGGCGAAGAAGGCCGCGGAAATCGCGGCCATTCCCGACGGAAAGATAACGCATTGCGCATCTTCCAGATGGCCGAGCGCATGCTCGACGGCATGCCAGGTCGGGTTGCTGAAGCGGCCATATTGATCGAAGCCCGTCGCGTCGCCGGGCGCGTGGAAGATCGAGGCCATGGTCAGCGGCAACGGGATGGGATCGCCCTTGGCGAAATCGGCGCTGCGCAGATGGGTAAGCGTCGCGGCGCGTGACTTCGCAGTGTCGGACATGAACTCGATCCTTGGTCAGGCAGAAAACTTCAACCGACGCTATGCGCGCCGGCTGTGCGCAGCAAGCCGCGTCTTTTTGGGCCAGAGGGCTCTAAACGGTTCGTTAGGCTTAATGGAGGATAAAGACGAGACGTGCATTCAGCCTGCGCTTTCTGGTTGTGACGCGCGTGTTTGTGATGCCTGTTCCCGTTGACGCCCATAGTGCCCCATGATATCCCATTTAAATCAAGCTTTCGTTCCGCGTCAGGGTGAAGCGTACGCCAATCGGGCAGCCGCGGCGGCTGCGCGTTTGCCGGTTTTCGCCCCGGTGAATGAAGCGATTTGCCGCGAATGCGGCGGGGGCGCGGAGAACAACATGAGGGGTGCAGCGGCAACAGCGGCTGTAGCGTTTATTGGACCGGTTTCTGTCAAACACGGTGAGCAGGATCGATGCGAAGGGGCGGGTTTCCGTTCCGGCGCATTTCCGCTCAGTGGTCCAGAAACGCGGCTATTCGGAACTTTACGCGCTGCGCTGCCTGGATCTGCCGGCCATGGATGTCGGCGGGCTCGACCTGCTCGACCGCTACGAGCAGCGGATCGCGCTGGAAGACCCGTTCCTGCAGACGGCGGACGACATGTCGTTCTTCTGCCATGGCGACGGGACATTTCTGAAGCTCGACCAGGACGGCCGCATCACCATGACCGATTTCATCCGCGAGCATACGGGCATCTCGAACGAGGTGGCATTTGTCGGCCGCGGCAATTTTTTTCAGATCTGGGAGCCGGGACGGCTTGCCGCCTATGGGGCGCAGGCGCGGGCCAGGCTTTTGCAGCTTCGGCAGGGGACGAAGCCCGAGGAGCGATCGGAATGATGGCGGGCCACGGCGATGATCCTCACGCCGTTGGCGGACCGGCCCGTCACATTCCGGTCCTCCTTGCCGAGGTGCTCGACGCGCTTGCGCCGAAGGCCGGCGAGACGATTGTCGACGCGACATTCGGCGCCGGCGGCTACACCAGCGCCATCCTCGATCGCGGCGCCTCTGTCGTTGCCATCGACCGCGACCCGGACGCAATCGCGGCGGGCAGGGCGCTCGAGCAACAGGCCGGCGGGCGGCTGAGGCTTGTCCAGGCGCCGTTCTCGACGCTGGACGAGCATGTCGAGAGCGCCGATGGCGTCGTGCTCGACATCGGCGTTTCCTCCATGCAGCTCGATCAGGCGGAGCGCGGCTTTTCCTTTCGCGCCGACGGGCCGCTTGACATGCGCATGGCGCAGGCGGGTCTCTCCGCCGCCGACGTCGTCAACACCTTCAAGGCGGGCGACCTTGCCCGCATCTTCGGCTTTCTCGGCGAGGAGCGTCATGCCGGCCGCATCGCGCGCATGATCGAGAGCCGGCGCGAGAAGAAGCCTTTCGAGCGCACGCTCGATCTCGCCGACGCCATCCAGACGCATATCGGGCGAGGGCCGAAGGACAAGATCCATCCGGCCACGCGCGTCTTCCAGGCGCTGCGCATCTTCGTCAATGACGAGCTTGGCGAGCTGGCAAGGGCGCTGCTGGCCGCCGAACGCGTGCTGAAACCCGGCGGACGGCTTGCCGTGGTGACGTTCCATTCGCTGGAAGACCGCATCGTCAAGCGCTTCATCGCCGACCGCTCCGAAGCCGCCAGCGGCTCGCGCCACATGCCTGACGCGCCGCAGCGCCTCGCGACCTTCCGCAAGGCCGGCGGCGGTGTGACGCCGGGAGACGCCGAGACGGCAGCCAATCCGCGGGCGCGCTCGGCCAGGCTGCGCGCCGCGATCCGCACCGAGGCCCCGGCGCGGGCCGGTGATTTTTCGATTTTCGGCCTTCCAAAACTTCCCGCCGTCGAACGGCCGGGGGAGAGGTGAGCACGTGTTTCGTACCAGCGACATAGTCCTGATCGCCGTCATGGTCTCGGCCGCGGCCCTGACCTACAAGACGAAGCGGGAAGCCGAAGAGCAACTGGCGGCGGTGCAGAAGATCCAGGCGCAGATCCACTACGAGGAAGAGACGATCGATCTCCTCAAGGCAGACTGGAGCCTGCTCACGCAGCCGTCGCGGCTGCAGAAGCTTACCGATGTCTATAAGAGCCAGCTCGGACTCGAGCCGGTCAACGCGCACCAGATCGGCAGCCTTGACGACATTCCCGTGAAACCCCTGACCATCGAGGACCTGTCCTCGCAGCGGCTTGGCGGCATGGCCGACAATTCGGGGAAGGAGCCTTCGGACGGCAAGGATCCAGTGGTCACCGGGAGCACCGTTCAATGATCGGCAGGTTTCCAAGGATCGGCGACCTGCTGAAGCGCCGCAAGAAGCAGGCCGAGGACGGCTCGATCGTCGTCGATGCCGCCCGCAAGGCGACAGGCGGCAAGGCAAAGACCCGCATCGTCATGACGATGGCGGTGTTCTTCACCATCTATTCGACCATTGCCGGCCGGCTCGTCTATCTTGGCATGCAGAACCCGGATCTCTCGGGCGGCCCGGAAAGCCGGGTCACGGCGTCGCGTCCGGATATCGTCGACCGCAACGGCGAGGTGCTGGCGACCGACATCAAGACGGCGTCGCTGTTTGCCGAGCCGCGCCGCATTGTCGACGCTGATGAAGCGATCGAGAAATTGTCGACCGTGTTGCCGGAGATCGACTACGAGCAGACCTATCGCAAGCTCAAGAGCGGCGCGGGCTTCGTCTGGCTGCAGCGCCAGCTGACGCCGAAGCAGCAGGCCGACATCATGGCGCTGGGCGTCCCTGGCCTCGGCTTCCGCACCGAAAAGCGCCGCTTCTATCCGAGCGGCGAGACGTCATCCTACATCGTCGGCCTCACCAACATCGACAACCAGGGCATCTCCGGCATGGAGAAATATATCGACGAGCAGGGGCTGAGCGACCTGCAGGCGTCGGGGCTCGCGGTGGCCAGGGATCTCAAGCCGGTCAAGCTGTCGATCGATCTGCGCGTCCAGCATGTGGTGCGCGACGAGATCGCCGCCGGCCTGGAGCGCTATCGCGCGCTGGGCGCCGGCGCCGTCGTGCTGAACATCAAGACGGGCGAAGTGATGGCGATGGCCTCGGTGCCGGATTTCGATCCCAACAATCCGTACAACGCGCAGGAAAAAGATCGGCTGAACCGCATGTCCGCCGGTCTCTACGAGATGGGCTCGACCTTCAAGAGCTTCACCTCGGCCATGGCGCTCGATTCCGGCAAGGCGACGATGAACAGCCGCTTCGACGCGTCGCATCCGATCCGGGTCGGCCATCAGGCCATCCACGATTTCCACGGCAAGAACCGCGTGCTGTCGCTGCCGGAAGTGTTTCTCTATTCGTCCAACATCGGGTCGGCCAGGGAGGCCGAGCTGGTCGGCATAGAGGGGCATCGCGAATTCCTGCACCGCCTTGGCATCCTGGACAGGATGCAGACCGAGCTGCCGGAAATCGCGCGCCCGACCGAACCCAAGGTCTGGAAACAGGTCAACTCGTTCACCATCGCCTTCGGCCATGGCGTGTCGACGACGCCGCTGCAGGCCGCGGTCGGCTGCGCGGCGCTGATGCAGGGCTACCTGATCCAACCGACATTCCTGGTCCGCAGTGAGCAGGAGGCAATGGCGGTGGCCAAGAAAGTGGTCAGCGACAAGACCGTCGAAGGCATGCGCTATCTCTATACGCTCAACGCCGAGAAGGGTTCGGCCAGAAATGCCAGGGCCCCCGGTTACCGCGTCGGCGGCAAGACCGGAACGGCCGAGAAGGTCATCAACGGCCGCTATTCCAAGGAATTGAATTTCAACACCTTCGTCGCCGCCTTCCCGATGGACGATCCGCAATTTCTGGTGTTCACGATCGCCGACGCGCCGCATCCGGAAAAGCCCGGGATGACGGATGTCGCCGCCAACAATGCGGGGGTCATGGCCGGCAATATCATCAGGCGCTCAGCGGCCATGCTTGGCGTGAAGCCAGATTTCAGCCATGAAAATGGTGCAACGCTGGTTTCCTATCAGTGATTCTTGGGGCGCGCCGGCAACTGCGCGCTATTTTGTTGCGGTGAACGGGACTCAATGCATCTAAAAGATCTAGCCGGCGTCCTGCCTGTCGAGGGAACAGCTTCCCCCGATCTGGAGGTGACCGGACTTTCCTCCGATTCCCGCTCGGTCAAGACCGGCGTTGTCTTCTTCGCGCTTGCCGGCAGCAAGGCCGACGGCTCGACCTATGCGGCCGATGCCGCGGCCCGCGGCGCCGCGGCGATCGTCACCGGCAAGGGTGCCGCCGTCTCCGGCCTGTCGATCCCGGTTCTCGCGGTCGATGATCCGCGCCTGGCGCTGGCGCTCAGCGCTGCGCGCTTCTTCGGACGCCAGCCCGGGACCATGGTCGCCGTCACTGGCACAGCCGGCAAGACATCCGTCGCCGCTTTCACCCGGCAGATCTGGGAGCAGGCGGGCTTTGCCGCCGCCTCGATCGGCACGACCGGCGTCGTGGCGCCCGGCCGCAACGAATATGGCTCGCTGACGACGCCCGATCCGGTGGCGTTGCACCGGTTGCTCAAGGAGCTTGCGGATGCGGGCGTCACCCACGCCTCGATGGAAGCCTCCAGCCACGGTCTCGACCAGCGCCGCCTCGACGGCGTGAAGCTGGCGGCCGGGGCCTTCACCAATCTCGGCCGCGACCACATGGATTACCATCCGACAGTCGAGGATTATCATCGCGCCAAGTTGCGCCTGTTCGACACGTTGCTGCCGAAGGGCGCGCCCGCGATCGTCTTTGCCGACGACCCGTGGTCGGAGCCCACGATCAAGGCCGCGAAGGCGGCGGGCTTGATCGTGCTGACCGTCGGCCGCCATGGCGATTTCCTGGCGCTGAAGCGAGTCGAGCATGAGCGCCATCGCCAGCGCGCCGAGGTCGTGGCGGACGGCGCGCTCTACGAGATCGACCTGCCTTTGGCCGGCGATTTCCAGATCGCCAACGCGCTGGTCTCGGCCGGCCTTGCCATCTCGACTGGAACGCCCGCGAGCAAGGCCTTGGCGGCGTTGGAAAAATTGCAAGGCGCGCCGGGCCGGCTCGACCTCGTCGGCACCACCGCCGCCGGCGCCCCCGTTTATGTCGACTACGCGCACAAGCCCGATGCGCTGGAGAACGTGCTGACCTCGGTCCGGCCTTTCACCACGGGTCGGGTCGTCGTGGTGTTCGGCTGCGGCGGCGACCGCGATCGGGGCAAAAGGCCTATCATGGGCGAGATCGCGACGCGGCTCGCCGATGTCGTCATCGTCACCGACGACAACCCGCGCACGGAAGTGCCCGAAACCATTCGCGCGGCGATACTCGCCGCCGCACCCGGCGCCATCGAGATCGGCGATCGCCGCAAGGCAATCCACGAGGCGGTGGCGATGCTTCGCGCCGGCGATACGCTTATCGTCGCTGGCAAGGGGCATGAGGAAGGCCAGACCGTCGGCACCGAAACCTTCCACTTCTCCGACCATGAGGAAGTGCGCGAGGCGCTGAAGGAGCGCGCCGCATGAGCTTGCTGTGGACGTCGGAAGCGCTGGTCGAAGCCATGGGCGGCAGGCCGATCGGCTCGCTGCCGGAGGGCATCACCGGCATTTCGATCGACAGCCGCAGCCTGGAGCCGGGAAACGCCTTCTTCGCCATCAAGGGCGAGGCGATGGACGGCCATGATTTCGCGACAGCCGCGGTCAAGGCCGGGGCAGCCGTGCTGGTCGTCGCCGAGGGCAAGCTGCCCTCGCTCGGCCGGCTGACGGCGCCGATGATCGTCGTGCAGGACGTGCTCACGGCCCTGGAGAAGCTGGGTGTGGCGGCCCGCGCGCGCTCGAAGGCCAGGATCATCGCGGTCACGGGCTCGGCCGGCAAGACGACCACCAAGGAAGCGCTGCGCCATGTGCTGTCGGCCGTCGGCAAGGTGCACGCCTCGGCGCAGTCGTTCAACAACCACTGGGGCGTGCCGCTGACGCTGGCGCGCATGCCGCAGGAGTGCGACTACGCGGTCTTCGAGGTCGGCATGAACCATCCGGGCGAGATCAGGCCGCTGGTCAAGATGGTCAGGCCGCATGTCGCCATCGTGACGATCATCGCCGCTGCCCATCTCGGTTTCTTCAAGAACCTCGACGAGATCGCCATGGCAAAGGCCGAGATTTTCGAGGGGATAGAGCCCGGCGGCGCCGCGCTGCTCAACCGAGACGATACACGCTGGAAGCTGCTCGGGAAAATGGCGAAAGAGGCAGGCGTCGAGCATGTCTTCGGCTTCGGCGAAAATCCCCGCTCGGCCTTCCGCCTTGTCGGCTGCGAGCTTCATGCCGACCATTCCGACATCGCCGTCAAGATCGGCAAGAAGGATCTGACCGCCCGTGTCGGGGCACCCGGCCGCCATATCGTGCAGAACGTGCTGGCCGTGCTCGGCGCCGCGCAACTGGTCGGTGCCGACCTCGACAAGGTCGCGGCTGCGCTCGCCGATCTTTCGGCCGAGCGCGGGCGGGGCCGGCGCCATGTCCTGCATCATCCCAACGGGCCGATCACGTTGATCGACGAGAGCTACAACGCCAATCCGGCGTCGATGGCGGCGGCGATGGCGCTGCTCAACGCCACGCCGGTCTCGGGCGAGGGCCGGCGCATCGCGGTGCTCGGCGACATGCTGGAGCTCGGCAGCCATTCGGCCAAGCTTCACGCGGCACTCGCCGAGCTGATCGTCGGCACGGGCACGCACAACGTCTTTCTCGGCGGGCCGGAAATGCAGGCGTTGGCCAAGGTTCTGCCGACCGAGGTCCGGACGGAGTATCGGGCAGGCGCCGACGAGCTGAAGCCGATCGTGATCTCCGCGCTCAGGCCCGGCGACGTGGTGATGGTCAAGTCGTCGAAAGGCATTGGGTTTTCAAAGCTGGTCGAGGCATTGCTCGGCAAATTTCCGGCGGAAGCCACAAACATTAAGCCGACCTAGGTCGGGCTCCGGGGGACGGAAGGACAATGTTCACACTGCTCGTCGATTTCGCGGACAAGATCTCGTTCTTCAACGTCTTCCGCTACATCACTTTTCGCACCGGCGGCGCACTGATCACGTCCGCGCTGATCGTCTTCATCTTCGGGCCGACGATCATCAATTCGCTGCGCCTGCGGCAAGGCAAGGGCCAGCCGATCCGCGCCGACGGCCCGCAGACCCATTTCAAGAAGGCCGGAACGCCGACCATGGGCGGGCTGATGATCCTGTCCGGCATCATCGGCTCGTCGCTCTTATGGGCCAACCTTTCCAGCATCTATGTCTGGGTGGTTCTGCTGGTCACCGTCGGCTTCGGCTCGATCGGCTTTTACGACGACTATCTCAAGGTCACCAAGCAGTCGCATCTTGGCTTCTCCGGCAAGGCGCGTCTGGCGATCGAATTCGTCATCGCGGGCATCGCCGCGTGGGTGATCATGCATAACGGCCAGGCGCCGTTCTCGTCGTCGCTGACCTTTCCCTTCGCCAAGGAATTCCTGATCAATCTCGGCTGGTTCTTCGTGCCGTTCTCCTGCTTCGTCATCGTCGGCGCCGGCAATGCGGTGAACCTGACCGACGGCCTCGACGGCCTGGCGATCGTGCCGATCATGATCGCGGCGGCGTCCTTCGGCGTCATCGCCTACCTTTCCGGTAACGCGGTCTTCGCCGAATACCTGCAGATCCATTTCGTTCCCGGCACCGGCGAGCTTGCCGTCGTGCTCGGCGCGGTGATCGGCGCGGGTCTCGGCTTCCTCTGGTTCAACGCGCCGCCGGCCGCGATCTTCATGGGCGACACCGGCTCGCTGGCGATGGGCGGCCTGATCGGCACCATCGCGGTCGCCACCAAGCACGAGATCGTGCTGGTCATCGTCGGCGGCCTGTTCGTGGTCGAGATCCTGTCGGTCATCATCCAGGTCGGCTATTTCAAGATGACCGGCAAGCGCGTCTTCCTGATGGCGCCGATCCATCACCATTTCGAAAAGCTCGGCTGGACCGAAAGCCAGGTGGTGATCCGCTTCTGGATCATTGCGGTCATCCTGGCGCTGGTCGGCCTATCCACCCTCAAGCTCAGATAGGATGCGCGCTTGATCCCCGCCTTTTCCTTTTCAGGCAAACGCGTTTCGCTTTTCGGGCTTGGCGGCTCGGGGATCGCCACCGCGCATGCGCTGATCGCGGGCGGCGCCGAGGTGCTGGCGTGGGACGACAATCCTGACAGCGTCGCCAAGGCAGCGGCCGCTGGCATTGCGACTGGCGACCTGCGCGCCGCCGACTGGCAGCGCTTCGCCGCCTTCGTGCTGTCGCCAGGCGTGCCGCTGACGCATCCGAAGCCGCATTGGACGGTTGAGCTGGCGCGCGGCGCCGGCGTCGAGGTGATCGGCGATATCGAGCTGTTCTGCCGCGAGCGCATCAGCCGCGCGCCGGCAGCACCCTTCATCGCGATCACCGGCACCAACGGCAAGTCCACGACGACGGCGCTGACGGCGCATATCCTGAAAGCGGCGGGCCGCGACACGCAGATGGGTGGCAATATCGGCCGCGCCATCATGACGCTCGATCCGCCCGAACCGACGCGGCACTATGTGGTCGAGTGCTCGTCCTACCAGATCGACCTTGCGCCCTCGATCAATCCGACCGCCGGCATCCTGCTCAACCTGACGCCAGACCATCTCGACCGGCACGGCACGATGGCGCATTACGCCTCGATCAAGGAACGGCTGGTCGCCGGCAGCGACACCGCGATCGTCGGCGTCGACGATTCCTGGGGCGCCCAGATCGCCGACCGGCTGGAACGGGCCGGCCGGCAGGTCGTCCGCATCTCCAAGCGCCTGCCGCTGACCGACGGCTATTTCGCCGACGGCACCAATCTGATGGAAGCCGTGCACGGCCGCTACAGCCGCGTCGCCTTCCTCGAAGGTATCGGCTCGCTGCGCGGCCAGCACAATGCACAGAACGCGCTGGCCGCCGTCGTCGCCTGCCTGAAAGTCGGGCTCGAGCTCGGCGAGATCCAGTCCGGGCTCGAGAGCTTCCCCGGGCTGGCGCATCGCATGGAGCAGGTCGGCCGCAAGGACCATGTGCTGTTCGTCAACGATTCCAAGGCGACCAATGCCGATGCGGCCGCACCCGCACTGTCGAGCTTTGCCAACCGTATCTACTGGATCGCCGGCGGCCTGCCCAAGGAAGGCGGCATCGAGCCGCTGCGCGGCTTTTTCCCGCGCATCGCCAAGGCCTATCTGATCGGCGAGGCGGCGCCTGCCTTCTCTGCGACGCTCGGCGAGGCGGTGCCCTACGAAATATCCGGAACGCTGGCGGCGGCGGTGGAACATGCCGCAAACGACGCGGCACGCGACACCGGCGGCGAGGCCGTGGTGCTGCTTTCGCCGGCCTGCGCCAGTTTCGACCAGTTCAAGAATTTCGAAGTTCGCGGCGAAGCCTTCAGGCAAGCTGCGACTGCTATTGATGGTGTGAAACCCATCGGAGGGCCACGTTGATGCAAAGCCGTCTCGACAAAAGTCCTGTTGCAACCTGGTGGTGGACCATCGATCGATGGTTCCTGGCCGCGTTCCTGTCGCTGATGGGGCTGGGCATCATCTTGTCCTTCGCGGCGAGCCCCGCGGTGGCCGAGCGTATCGGCCTCGACAGCTTCCACTTCGCCACCAGACAGGTCATCTTCACCATCCCGGCGCTGATCGTCATGCTTGCGGTCTCCTTCCTGGAGGCGCGGCAGATAAGGCGCATGTCGCTGGTGATGCTCTGCATCATGCTGGTGCTGATGGTGGCGGTGCTCTACGTCGGCGTCGAGGTGAAGGGCGCGCGCCGCTGGGTGTCGCTCGCCGGGCTCTCCATCCAGCCGTCCGAATTCCTGAAGCCGGCATTCGTCGTCATCTGCGCCTGGCTGTTTGCCGAGCACAGGCGCCAGCCCGATATTCCCGGCAACCTGTTCGCGCTGCTTTTGCTTGTGCTGGTGGTCTCTCTCCTGGTCGCTCAGCCTGACCTCGGTCAGACCATGCTGGTGACCGGCACATGGGGCGTCATGTTCTTCATGGCCGGCCTGCCGTGGCTGTGGATCATGGCTCTCGGCGTGATCGGGGCAAGCGGTCTGTTCGCGGCCTATTCGGTGTTCCCGCACGTTGCCCTGCGCATCGACAAGTTTCTGACCGGCGAAGGCGATACCTTCCAGGTCGACATGGGCCGCGAGGCGTTGATCAACGGCAGTTGGTTCGGCGTCGGGCCGGGCGAGGGAACCGTCAAGCGCATCGTTCCGGATGCCCATACCGATTTCGTCTTCTCGGTCGCGGGCGAGGAGTTCGGGCTGATCATGTGCTTCTTCATCATGTCGATCTTCGCCTTCATCGTGCTGCGGGGATTGAACATCGCGCTCAAGGAGCACGACGATTTCACCCGCTATGCGGTCGGTGGCCTCGTCACCGTCTTCGGCCTGCAATCGGCCATCAACATGTGCGTGAACCTGCAACTGATGCCGGCCAAGGGCATGACGCTGCCCTTCATCTCCTATGGCGGCTCCTCGCAGATCGCCATCGCCGTCTCGATGGGCATGGTGCTCGCATTGACGCGCAAGCGTCCGGAAAAGCGCAAGCAGATGGGCTTCGTCCTTTCGCAGCGCGCAATCCCGGCGGAATGAGGCGGGATGGCGAAGGGTGTCATCCTGCTTGCAGCCGGCGGAACGGGCGGACATCTGTTTCCGGCCGAGGCGCTGGCGCATGAGCTGATCGAACGCGGCTGGAAGGTGCATCTCGCCACCGACCGTCGCGCCGAGCGTTATTCCGGCCAGTTTCCCGCCGCCGACATCCACGCGATCGCCTCGGCGACGCTGGGATCGAAGAATCCGGTGGCCGTGATCTCGGCCTTCTGGAAAATCTGGCAGGGCGTGCGCGAAGGGGGAAGGATCATCGCCAGGATCAAGCCGGAGGCGGTCGTCGGTTTCGGCGGCTATCCGACGCTGCCGCCGCTCTACGCGGCGACACGGCGAAGAGTGCCGACGCTGATCCATGAGCAGAATGCCGTCATGGGCCGCGCCAACAAGGCGCTTGCCAGCCGCGTGGACGCGATCGCCGGCGGCTTCCTGCCGGAGGGCGCCAGCGCTGACGGCGCAAAGACGGTGACCACCGGCAATCCGGTCAGGCCGCAGGTCCTCGAGGCAGCGAAAACGCCTTACGTGGTATCGAACGAGGGCGAGCCGTTCCGCTTCCTGGTGTTCGGCGGCAGCCAGGGCGCGCAGTTCTTTTCCGATGCCGTGCCGGCGGCGATCGCACTGCTGCCGCGAGACCTGCGCAAGCGGCTGCTGATCACCCAGCAGGCGCGGGCCGAGGATGTGGCGCGGGTGAAGGCCGCCTATGCCGAACTCGGCGTCGACGTCCAGGTTTCGCCCTTCTTCACCGACATGGCGGCGCGCATGGGAGCGGCGCATCTGGTGATGTCTCGCTCCGGCGCCTCGACGGTTTCGGAAATCGCCGTCATCGGCCGGCCGGCGCTGCTGGTGCCTTATCCGCACGCGCTCGACCACGACCAGGCGGCGAATGCTGCGGCGCTTGCCGCCGCCGGCGGGGCCGAGCTCCATCCGCAGTCGACGCTGTCGGCGGAGAGGATCGCCGAGCTGGCCGGCGGGCTGATCAAGGATCCGAGCCGGCTGGCGACCATGGCCGCCGCCGCCCGTTCGGCCGGCAAACCGAACGCGGCGCGGTTGCTCGCCGATCTGACAGAGGCTATTGCGTCCGGCAAGACGGTTTCGGACTACAGGAGGACGCGCGCATGAAGATGCCGCAGACGATCGGCCTTGTGCATTTCATCGGCATCGGCGGCATCGGCATGAGCGGCATCGCCGAGGTGCTGCACAATCTCGGCTACAAGGTGCAGGGGTCGGACCAGGCCGACGGCGCCAATGTGCAGCGGCTGCGCGACAAGGGCATCGAATGCTTCGTCGGCCACAGGGCCGAGAATCTCGGCGACGCCGAAGTCGTGGTCGTTTCGACCGCGATCAAGAAGTCCAACCCGGAACTGAAGGCCGCGCGCGAAAAGCTGCTGCCGATCGTGCGCCGCGCCGAGATGCTGGCGGAACTGATGCGCTTCCGCCAGGCGGTCGCCATCGGCGGTACGCATGGCAAGACGACGACCACCTCCATGGTGGCGACGCTGCTCGAAGCCGGTGGGCTCGATCCGACCGTCATCAATGGCGGCATCATCAACGCCTACGGCACCAATGCGCGCATGGGCGATGGCGAGTGGATGGTGGTCGAGGCCGACGAGAGCGACGGCACCTTCCTGAAGCTGCCGGCCGACATCGCCGTCGTCACCAACATCGATCCCGAGCATCTCGATCACTATGGCAGCTTTGACAAGGTGCGCGAGGCCTTCCGCCAGTTCGTCGAGAACGTGCCGTTCTACGGCTTCGGCGTGATGTGCACCGACCATCCGGAAGTGCAGGCACTGGTCGGCCGCATCGAGGACCGGCGCGTCATCACCTATGGCGAGAACGCGCAGGCCGACGTGCGCTTCACCAACCACCGCATGCAGGGCGCGATCTCGGAGTTCGATGTCGTGATCCGCGACCGCAAGGGGCGCGGCACGACCTCGATAGAGGGCCTGCGCCTGCCGATGCCCGGCCGGCATAACGTATCCAACGCGACGGCGGCGATCGCGGTCGCGCATGAGCTTGGCCTTTCGGCCGAGGCGATCAAGAAGGGCCTGTCGTCCTTCGCCGGCGTCAAGCGGCGCTTCACCCATACCGGTTCGTGGAACGGCGTCGAGGTGTTCGACGACTACGGCCATCATCCGGTCGAGATCGCGGCGGTGCTGAAGGCCGCGCGCAGCGCGACCAAGGGGCGTGTCATCGCCATCGCGCAGCCGCATCGCTTCACCCGCCTGCACGATCTCTTCGACGAATTCTCCGTCTGCTTCAACGATGCCGACACCGTCATGGTGGCGCCGGTCTATGCGGCCGGCGAGGAACCCATCGAAGGCGCGACCTCCGACGCGCTGGTGTCGCGCATCCGCTCCGGCGGCCATCGCGACGCGCGTTATATCGATGGCGCGGCGGCGATCGCGCCGGCCATTCGCGAGCTTGCCAAGCCCGGCGATTTCGTCGTCTTCCTCGGCGCCGGCAACATCACCCAATGGGCTTACGCGCTGCCCAAGGAACTCGGTGGAACGCCCTCATGATGCGCGGCCAGGATCTCATCGACAAGCTCGGCGGCAAGCTTTCCGGCCTGCGTGGCCGTATCACGCCCAATGCCGAGATGGACAAGATCACCTGGTTCCGGGCCGGCGGCCTGGCGGAGGCGCTGTTCCAGCCGGCCGATGAGGAAGACCTGGCGGCCTTCCTGCGCGCGGTGCCGGAAGAGGTGCCGATCATGGTGGTCGGCGTAGGTTCCAATCTTCTGGTGCGCGACGGCGGCATTCCCGGCTTCGTCGTCAGGCTCTCGGCCAAGGGTTTCGGTGAGGCCGAGGCCACCGGGCCGACCACGATCGAGGCAGGTGCTGCAACGCCGGACAAGCGTGTCGCCGCGGTGGCCTATGAAGCCGGCATCGGCGGCTTCCATTTTTACCATGGCATTCCCGGCGCCATCGGCGGCGCGCTGCGCATGAATGCCGGCGCCAACGGCGTCGAGACGCGCGAGCGGGTCGTCGAGGTGCGGGCGCTGGACCGCAAGGGCAATCTCCATACGCTCGGCAATGCCGATATGGGTTTTGCCTATCGCCATTCCTCCGCGCCCGCCGGCCTGATCTTCACCTCGGCCACCTTCGAAGGCGTTGCCGAGGACAAGGCCGCGATCAAGGCGGCGATGGATGCCGTGCAGAACCATCGCGAGACGGTGCAGCCGATCCGCGAAAAAACCGGCGGCTCGACCTTCAAGAATCCGGAAGGCACCTCGGCCTGGAAGGAGATCGACAAGGCCGGCTGTCGCGGGCTGATGATCGGCGGCGCGCAGATGTCGCCGATGCATTGCAACTTCATGATCAACACCGGCACCGCCACCGGCTACGACCTCGAATATCTCGGCGAGACGGTGCGGGCGCGGGTGCTGGAGAACTCCGGCATCCGGCTGCATTGGGAGATCAAGCGCCTGGGCAATTTCCGCCCCGGCCATGCGGTGCAAGAGTTCCTCGGCCAGCTCCTTTGAGATGTGCCGATATTCAGGTGAGACTGGCCTGCGAACGGCGGCTTACTGCGCTTCCGGTGCTCACGTACTTTAGTACGCTCCGCTCCGGCCTTCGCCGGCCGAAGCCCTTATGGGTTGTCTCAGCTCTACGAAGGCTACGGCCGGCGTAGGCCGGTTCTCGAAAGCCACCCCTCTCGGCTCGGCCTGACCTGAATCTCAACACATCTTGGCTCCCTGTGACGTTCAAGTAGTACTTGAACTTCGGCGCCTCTCAGCGGCGTCAACCGTTGCCACAAAGACTCAACAACACACTTTTTGCGGCTGTTTTCGCGGAAAGTGAATCTCTCGGAATCATAGGCACTTGCCAGGGAATCAACTCTCTGATTCTCTGCCCTAAAGCGTTTCCTGATTTGAGTCGTTCGACGCGTTAAGCCGCGTTTTCCGTCTGGGGGGCAACCTGCCGGAAGACTCGGACTCAATGCTTGGGAATGCGGTGCGGGAATATCGGTTGCAGGCCCGGCGTGAGAGGGGATGACGGGAAATGAAGAACAAGCATGTGGCTGTCCTTCTGGGTGGATTCTCCTCGGAGCGGCCCGTGTCTCTGTCTTCGGGGAAAGCGTGTGCGGATGCGCTCGAGAATGAAGGCTATCAGGTCACCCGCGTCGATGTTTCGCGCGATGTCGGGTCTGTGCTTGCCGAGCTCAAGCCCGACGTCGCCTTCAATGCGCTGCACGGTCCGTTCGGCGAGGACGGCACCATCCAGGGAATTCTCGAATATCTCGGAATTCCCTACACCCATTCGGGCGTGCTCGCTTCGGCGTTGGCCATGAACAAGGAGCAAGCCAAGAAGGTTGCCAAGGCGTCGGGCATTCCGGTCGCGGAATCCAAGGTGGTCAACCGCTTCGCGATCCAGAACAAGCATCCGATGAAGCCGCCTTATGTGGTCAAGCCGGTCAATGAGGGGTCGAGCTTCGGCGTGGTCATCGTGCATGAGGGGCAGTCGCATCCGCCGCAGGTGATCGGTTCGACCGAATGGCAATATGGCGAGATCGTCATGGTCGAGCGCTACATCCATGGGCGCGAATTGACCTGCGCGGTGATGGGCGATGTGGCGCTCGGCGTCTGCGAGATCATCCCGACTGGGCATTCCTTCTACGATTACGATTCAAAATACGTTCCCGGCGGATCAAAACACGAAATCCCTGCTAAAATTTCACCGAATATTTACCAAAAAATACAGACACTGGCCCTCAAGGCTCATCTTGCCATTGGTTGCCGGGGCGTTTCCCGATCGGACTTCCGTTACGACGACCGTCACTCCGAAAACGGCGAGGTTGTCTGGCTCGAGGTCAACACTCAGCCGGGCATGACGCCGACGTCTCTGGTGCCTGAAATCGCCGCGCAAGCGGGGCACTCGTTCGGCGATTTGTTGAGTTGGATGGTGGAGGACGCTTCGTGTCTGCGTTGAGGTGGGGACAGGGTAATGGCGGTGGCGCGGCTCGGTCCGCGCCGTTCGGCATGTCGCTGTCATTCGACCGTTTCGTGTTGCCGCGTCAGCTTCGCCGGCCGATGCGCGTGCTGGCGCGCCTGTGCGGCGGCGAGTATGAGGCGCCGCGCTTTTCGGCGGCGATCCTTTCCGCCGCGCTGATCGCATCCAGCAGCGCCTATGGCGCTTTTCTCGGCGGCTACACCGACAGCATTGTGCAGGGCGTGACGGCGCGCACCGGCTTTGCCGTCGACCAGATCAAGGTGGTCGGCAACCGCCAGACATCCGAGATCGACGTGCTCGACCGGCTCGGCCTCGACGGCTGGACCTCGCTGATCGGCTTCGATGCAGAGGCCGCGCGGGAGCGTATTGTCACTCTGCCCTGGGTCGAGGGTGCGGCGGTGCGCAAGATCTACCCGCATACGCTGGAAGTGCGCATTGAGGAGCGCCAGCCCTTCGCGCTCTGGCAGCAGGGTACTTCTGTTTCGGTCATCGAGCGGTCTGGCGAGGTGATCGCGCCATTCTCGGGCGGCAAGCAGGCGCTGCTTCCCCTGATCATCGGCGCGGGCGCCCCGGCGATGGCGCCGGCTTTCCTCGCCAAGATCGAGCGCTACCCCGAGCTTGCGGCGCGGGTCAAAGGTTACATCCGTGTCGGCGAACGGCGCTGGGATCTGCGGCTTGAAAACGGCATCACGGTCAAGCTGCCAGAAGATGACGAGGACCAGGCGATCGCGGAACTCGTCAAGATCGATCATGGCAACGGGTTGCTGACGCGCGACATCGCCGCCGTCGACATGCGGCTCTCCGACCGGCTGGTCGTGGAGCTGTCGCCGGAAGCGGCGACGCAGCGCGAAGCCGCGCTCAGCGACAAGCCGAAGAACCTGGCCAAGCGCAAGGCGGAGACGAAGATATGAGCTGGCTTGGCGGCAGCGGTGATGCTTCTTCGCGCCGGTCGGGCACGCTCACGGTGCTCGATGTCGGCTCCAGCAAGGTTTGCTGCGTCGTGGCGAAGCTCAAGCCGAACGAGGACGGCAAGCTGCTGCGCGGGCGCTCGCACCGCATCCAGGTGATCGGCATCGGCCACCAGAAGTCGCAAGGCGTGAAGTCCGGCGTCGTGGTCGATCTCGATCGCGCCGAGCATGCCATCCGGCTTGCCGTCGATGCGGCCGAGCGCATGGCCGGGCTGACGGTCGATTCCCTCATCGTCAACATGACGGCCGGCCGGCTGAAGAGCGAAGCCTTCTCGGCGACCATCAATCTCGGCGGCCATCAGGTCGAGGAAATCGACATCAAGCGCGTGCTCGCCGCCGGCGCCAAGCAGGCGCTCAGGGCCGAGCGCGAGGTGATCCATTCGCTGCCCGTCGGTTTCTCGCTCGATGGCGAGCGCGGCATGCGCGACCCGCGCGGCATGGTGGGCGATGCGCTTGGCGTCGACATGCATGTCTTGACCGGCGATGCGGCGCCGATGCGCAATCTCGAGCTTTGCATCAACCGCTCGCATCTGTCGGTCGAACGCATGGTCGCGACGCCCTATGCCAGCGGGCTTGCCTCGCTGGTCGACGACGAGCTCGAAATGGGCGCGGCCTGCATCGACATGGGCGGCGGCACGACGACCATCTCGGTGTTCTCGGAAGGCAAGTTCGTCCATGGCGACGCCATCGCGATCGGCGGCAACCATGTGACGCTCGACATGGCCAAGGGCCTGTCGACCTCGCTCGATGCCGCGGAGCGGCTGAAGGTGATGCATGGTTCGGCGCTGCCCGGCAGCGCCGACGACCGCGACCTCGTCTCGATCCAGCCGATCGGCGAGGAAGGCGATGTGCCGCTGCAGATCCCGCGCTCGGTGATGACGCGCATCATCCGCGCCCGCATCGACGAGACACTGGAGCTTCTGCGCGACCGGCTGAACAAGTCCGGCTACGGCAATGCCGTGGGCAAGCGCGTCGTGCTCACCGGCGGGGCCAGTCAGCTTTCCGGCCTGCCGGAAGCGGCACGCCGCATCCTCGGGCGCAATGTGCGCATCGGCCGGCCGCTCGGCGTTGCCGGCCTGCCGGAAGCGGCCAAGGGACCGGCGTTCTCGACCCCGGTCGGACTGATGATCTATCCGCAGATGGCGAGCTTCGAGAGCCATTCGGCGAAAGGACTTTCCGGTTTCAGGATGACCGGAACGGGCGGAAAACTGCATCGCATGAGTCAGTGGTTGAGAGACAGTTTTTAATTTGACGGGGACAGCCCCATAGGCGGCCGCAGCGGCGAGGCGGCGGGAAAGGCAAAGGACGGAGACAATGACTATCAATCTGCAGAAGCCGGACATCACCGAGCTTAAGCCCCGCATCACCGTGTTCGGTGTCGGCGGCGGCGGCGGCAATGCCGTGAACAACATGATCACAGCCGGCCTGCGCGGCGTTGAGTTCGTGGTGGCCAACACCGACGCGCAGGCGCTGACCATGTCGAAGGCCGAGCGGTTGATCCAGCTCGGCGCGCATGTCACCGAGGGCCTCGGCGCCGGTTCGCAGCCGGAAGTCGGCCGCGCGGCGGCGGAAGAGTGCATCGACGAGATCATCGATCATCTGTCCAACACACATATGTGCTTCGTCACCGCCGGCATGGGCGGTGGCACCGGCACGGGCGCAGCTCCGGTCGTTGCCCGCGCTGCGCGCGAGAAGGGCATCCTCACCGTCGGCGTCGTCACCAAGCCGTTCCACTTCGAAGGCCAGCGCCGCATGAAGACGGCTGACCTGGGCATCGAGGAGCTGCAGAAATGCGTCGATACGCTCATCGTCATCCCCAACCAGAACCTGTTCCGGCTGGCCAATGACAAGACCACCTTCGCCGATGCCTTCGCCATGGCCGACCAGGTGCTCTATTCGGGCGTTGCCTGCATCACCGACCTGATGGTCAAGGAAGGCCTGATCAATCTTGACTTCGCCGACGTCCGCTCGGTGATGCGCGAGATGGGCAAGGCGATGATGGGTACCGGCGAAGCCTCGGGCGAGGGCCGCGCGATGGCCGCCGCCGAAGCTGCTATCGCCAACCCGCTGCTCGACGAAACCTCGATGAAGGGCGCCAAGGGCCTGCTGATCTCGATCACCGGCGGCCGCGACCTCACCCTGTTCGAGGTGGACGAGGCTGCGACCCGTATCCGCGAGGAGGTCGACCAGGACGCCAACATCATCCTGGGCGCCACCTTCGACGAGGAACTGGAAGGCGTGATCCGCGTGTCGGTCGTCGCCACCGGCATCGACAAGTCGGCGGCCGAAATCGCGGCCGCGCCGATCTCGATCCGCGCGCCGCAGAAGCCTGCCGCCCGTCCGGCCGCGGCTCCGATTGCCGAAATCCGTCCCGCCCCGGTTCAGCCGCAGGCCTACGAGCCGCGCGCGGCCGACCCGGTCGCCGAGGCGATCCAGCTTGCCGAGGCAAACGCTGCGGCCATGGCCCAGCCGCGCCCGATGCCGGTCGACGACTTCCGGCCGCAGAGCAAGATTTTCCAGGCTCCGCCGGCCCAGCCGCAGCCACAGCCAGTGGTGCCGCAGCAGGCCATGCAGCAGCCCGCACCGCAGCGCGAGATGCCGCAGCCGATGGCCGCGGCTCCGCAGCGCATGCCGCGCGTGGAAGACTTTCCGCCGGTGGTAAGGGCTGAAGTCGAAGCCAAGACCCGTCCGGCGGACCATGAGAACAGCGGTCCGATGGGGCTGATCAAGCGGCTGACCAACGGCCTTACCCGCCGCGAGGAAGAGCCGGCCCGGCTCCAGCCGGCGCAGCCGCGCGAGCCGAAGCTGCGCCAGGCCGCGCCCGAGATGCGCCGTCTCGCCAGCCAGGATCCGCAGCTCTACGCGCCCCGCCGCGGCCAGCTCGACGACCAGGGCCGGCTGACGCCGCAGGCCCGCACGGTCCAGGAAGACGACCAGCTGGAGATACCGGCTTTCCTGCGCCGCCAGGCCAACTGACCGATACGGCGATCGAATCGCCGATCGTCGATATGGCGGATCGCCGATCGTCGACACGGCGGACCGCCGATCGTTAACGATATATAACGGTTGTTAACAGGCAGACGAGAGATCGTCTGCCTGTTGCTTTTATAAAATGCATTAAAAACAGTGCCTTATTGGCTGTTTCTGACACGGCCCCGCGGTTACATGGGGTAAGAAACCGTGATTTGGAGTCTCCAAAGCGGGCCATTATCTTCGCCACGGACTAAAGTCGGTTTGCCGGGATTCGGGGAGTAGCCCTGCCTGCCGATCATACCAGAGCCGCATGCTCTTGCTTATTTTGCCGCCTTTGTGCGAGCGCCAGACCATCCAACTGGCTGCAAGATACCCAGGGCCCACGGAGCGGACGCAGGCATTTTGGGCGATGGGGTTACTCTTGCACGACTATCAGACGACAGTGAAATCGCGTGCGACGCTGGCTGGCATCGGCGTCCATAGCGGCAAAACCGTCACTGTTCATTTCCTGCCGGCCGATGCCGACACCGGCATCGTCTTCCATCTTTCGAATGGCGACGAAGCGCGGGAGTTCCGCGCCTTGGTGGCGGAAGTCGGCGCCACCGATCTGTGCACCATGCTTGGCGATCCGGCCGGCGAGCACATCGGCACCGTCGAGCATCTGATGGCCACGGTGTTCGGTCTTGGCATCGACAACCTCATCATCGATATCGACGGTCCGGAAGTCCCCATTCTCGACGGCAGCGCCATGGCCTTCGTCGAAACCTTCGAGCAGGCCGGCATCGAGACGCTGGCGGTGAGGCGTCGCTATATCCGTGTCGTCAAGCCGGTGCGCGTGGAAGCCGGCGCGTCCTGGGCGGAGTTCCGTCCCTATGACGGTACGCGGTTCGAGGTCGAGATCGATTTCGAAAGTCCGGCGATCGGCCGTCAGCAATTCGCCTCCGACATCAATCCCGACATCTTCCGTCGCGACATCGCGCGGGCGCGGACCTTCGGCTTCATGAAGGATGTCGAGAGGCTTTGGGCGGCCGGCTACGCGCTCGGCTCGTCGCTCGAGAACTCACTGGTCATCGGCCACGACAACCGTGTCATCAATGTCGGCGGGCTGCGCTATCCCAATGAATTCGCGCGCCACAAGACGCTCGATGCGATGGGCGATCTGGCGCTGGCCGGCGCGCGCTTCATCGGCTGCTTCCGTTCCTACCGTGGCGGGCACCGGATGAATGCCTCGGCCTTGCGCCGGCTGCTTTCCGACCATACGGCCTTCGAGATCGTCGAGACGAGACGCCGCGAGCGCGGCCGCGTCGCCGAGATGATCGCCGTCAGCCGGCCGGTCTACGCACCCTGGGTGATCTGATTTTTAACCGTTTTCTGGCTTTGTAGGGCGGGCTGTGTTGCACGATTGCATCACGAATCGCTGAAATTGCACAACCTCGCGCGCGGCGCCGGCCTGCCACAAAAATGTGCGATTGGCCGGACATAGCGTTGCCGGGCAAGGGGATAATGGTTTATGGCTGCGGCCCGGACCGAAACGACGCCGAAGGGGCGGAATCCAAACATGTTTTTTTCGCGAGTTGGTCAATCGGTAACGCCGCGTCGGGGTGTTTTGCTGGCGCTGTCGGTGGTTGCTCCCGCGCTCGTGCTGTCGGCCTGCATGTCCTCCGAGAAGGACGTCAACCTGGCGACCTATGTCGACCAGACCGAACCGGCCGACGTTCTCTACAACCAGGGCCTGGCCAACATGAATGCCGGCCGCCTCGATGAGGCGAGCAAGAAGTTCGACGCTGTCGACCGCCAGCATCCCTATTCCGAATTTGCCCGCAAATCGATGGTGATGGGCGCTTTCGCCGACTACCGCGCCGGCAAATACGACGAGGCCATCGGCAGCGCGAAGCGCTATCTGACGCTTTATCCCTCGACCGACGATGCCGCTTACGCGCAGTACATCATCGGCTTGAGCTACTACCGGCAGATCAAGGACGTCACCCAGGACCAGAAGGAAGCGCGCCAGACCATCCAGACCATGCAGGAACTGGTGACGCGCTGGCCGAATTCCGAATATGTCGGCGACGCCAAGGACAAGATCCGCTTCGCCAACGACCAACTCGCCGGCAAGGAGATGCAGGTCGGCCGCTACTATCTCGAGCGTCGCGAATACATCGCCGCCGTGAAGCGCTTCCGCACCGTCGTCGAAAACTATTCCAACACCCGCCATGTCGAAGAGGCGCTGGCGCGCCTGACCGAGTCTTACTATGCGATGGGCCTGACCTCGGAAGCGCAGACGGCGGCGGCGGTGCTCGGCAACAACTATCCGGACAGCTCGTGGTACAAGGATTCCTACAAGCTCCTGCAGAGCAACGGGCTTGCGCCGCGCGAAAATGCCGGATCGTGGATATCCAAGGCCGGGAAGCTGATCACCGGCGCCTGAAGCTTGCGATGCTGTCCAGACTGTCGATCCGCGATATCGTCCTGATCGAGAAGCTGGACATCGACTTCCTGCCTGGGCTTTCGGTGTTGACCGGCGAAACCGGCGCCGGCAAATCCATCCTGCTCGACGCTTTGTCGCTAGCGCTTGGCGCGCGCGGCGACACCTCGCTCGTGCGCCACGGCGCCGCGCAAGGCCAGGTCATCGCGGTGTTTGACGTGCCGCGCAACCATCCGGCGCGCGCGCTGCTCGCCGAAAACGACATCGAGGACGATGGCGACATCATCCTGCGCCGCGTGCAGACGGCCGACGGCCGCACCCGTGTCTTCGTCAACGACCAGCCCTCCAGCGTCACCCTGATGCGAGATGTCGGCCGCGCGCTGGTCGAGATTCACGGCCAGCATGACGAACGCGCCCTGGTCGATCCCGGCGCGCATCGCCAATTGCTGGACAGTTTCGGTGGCCATCTGGGCGCCGTGCGCGGCACGGGCGAAGCCTGGCGCTACTGGCGAAACTGCGAGCAGGAGCTTTCCCGGCATCGCGCCAAGGTCGAGGCGGCGGCGCGCGAGGCCGATTATCTGCGCGCTTCCGTGGCCGAACTCGCAAAACTCGATCCGCAGCCGGGCGAGGAGACGGAGCTTGCGGAATTGCGCGCGCAGATGATGCGCGTCGAAAAGATCGCCGCCGAGATCCATGACGCGCAGGATGTTCTGTCGGGGCCGTCCTCGCCCTTGCCGCAGCTCGCCAGCCTGTTGCGCCGGCTGCAGCGCAAGTTGGGCGAAGCGCCCGGCCTGCTCGACGACGTGGTGACGTCGCTGGACGAGGCGATGATCTCGCTCGACGCGGCGCAGTCCGGCGTGGAAGCCGCGCTTCGCGCCACCGAATATGATCCGCAGCGTCTGGAGAAGGCCGAAGAGCGTCTGTTTGCGCTGCGCGCCGCCTCGCGCAAGCACAATGTCGCGGTCGACGACCTGGCGCAACTGCGCGACACGATGGTGGCCGATCTTGCCGATCTCGATGCCGGCGAGGAGCGGCTGCATGCGCTGCAGAAGCAGGCCGCCGCCGGGCGCGAGGCCTACGACATTTCCGCGGCGCAGCTGTCGTCGCTGCGCCATGCGGCGGCGTCGGGGCTGAGCAAGGCGGTGATGGCGGAACTGCCGGCGCTGAAGCTCGAACGGGCCGAGTTCATCGTCGAGATGGGAAGCGATGCCGAAAGCCGCATGGAAGAAGGCATCGACCAGGTCGAATTCTGGGTGCGGACCAATCCGGGCACAAGGCCGGGGCCGATGATGAAGGTCGCGTCGGGCGGCGAGCTCTCGCGCTTCCTGCTGGCGCTGAAGGTGGCGCTCGCCGATCGCGGCTCGGCGCCGACCCTGGTCTTCGACGAGATCGACACCGGCGTCGGCGGCGCGGTGGCCGACGCCATCGGCCAGCGGTTGGCGCGGCTGTCGAAGCGGGTGCAGGTGCTTTCGGTCACGCATGCGCCGCAGGTCGCGGCACGCGCCGCCACGCATTTCCTGATCTCGAAATCCGGCGGCAAGGACCGTGTCGCCACCGGTATTGCCGAAATGGACCGCGCCGCGCGCCAGGAAGAAATCGCGCGCATGCTGGCCGGCGCCACCATTACCGATGAGGCGCGCGCCGCGGCCGAGCGGTTGTTGCGCGAGAATACGGCCGCCGCATAGGCTGTGTAGATATTCACGTGATGCCGACCTGCGAATGGTGGCTTCCTGCTCGACACATCCTCGATGCTTGATCCTCCGGCCCCGGAAGCGGAGTCAGCAGATGGCTGCATGTTGCTGTTCAGGAATGATTTTTGCGCAAGCCGACTCCCTGCCGGCGAATCCTGATTTATAGTGGCCCGCCACAATTTGAGGACCGCGCCGCATGTCGGAAAAGCCAGTCGATTCGTTGAGCGAAAGCGAAGCCGCGGATGAGCTGAAGCGGCTGGCGGCCGAGATCGCCGAACATGATCGGCGCTACCATGCCGAGGACGCGCCGACGATCACCGACGCCGAATATGACGCGCTGCGGCGGCGCAATCTTGCCATTGAGGAGCAATTCCCGGGGCTGGTGCGCGAGGATTCGCCGTCGCTCCGGGTTGGCGCCGCACCGGCGGAAGGTTTTGCCAAGGTGCGCCACGCCGTGCCGATGCTCAGCCTCGCCAAGGCCTATACGGACCAGGACGTCGCCGATTTCATCGAACGCGGCCGGCGCTTCTTCGACCGCGACAAGGACCTCGACATCGCCTTCACCGCCGAGCCGAAGATCGACGGGCTGTCGGCTTCGCTGCGCTATGAGAACGGCGTGTTCGTGCAGGGCGCGACGCGCGGCGACGGTGCGGTCGGCGAGGACATCACGGCCAATCTGAAGACGATTGCCGACATTCCGAAAAAGCTGAAGGGGTCGGGCTGGCCGGAGACGATCGAAATCCGCGGCGAGGTCTACATGACCTATGCCGAGTTCGAGGCGCTGAAGCAGCGTTCGGCGGCAGTCGGCGGCCAGGACTATGTCAATCCGCGCAACACGGCAGCAGGCTCGCTGCGCCAGAAGGACCCGTCGGTCACCGCCAGCCGCAACCTCAAATTCTTCGCCTATGCCTGGGGCTACACGACGGCGGACCCCGCGCCGACGCAGTTCGAAGCGGTGCAGAAATTCGCCGAGTGGGGTTTTAAGGTCAGTCCGCTGATGGTGCGGGCAAAGTCGATCGACGACCTGATCGCGCAGTATCACCGGATCGAGGAGCAGCGTTCCTCGCTGGGCTATGACATAGACGGCGTCGTCTACAAGGTCGACCAGCTCGAGCTGCAGCGCCGCTGGGGTTTCGTCACCGGCGAGCCGCGCTGGGCGGTCGCCCACAAATTCCCGGCCGAGCAGGCGATGACGACGGTCGAGAAAATCGACATCCAGGTCGGCCGTACCGGCACGCTGGCGCCAGTAGCGCGGCTTGCCCCGGTCACGGTCGGCGGCGTGGTGGTCGAGAACGTCACGCTGCATAATGAAGACTACATCAAGGGCTTCGACAGCAACGGCCAGCCGATCCGCGACGGCATCGACGTGCGCATCGGCGACACGGTGGTGATCCAGCGGGCAGGCGACGTCATCCCGCAGATCGTCAGCGTCGTCATCGACAAGCGGCCGGCCAATGCGGTGCCTTACGAATTCCCGCATACCTGCCCGGTCTGCGGCTCGCCGGCGACGCGCGAGATCAACGAGAAGACGGGCAAGGAGGATTCGCGGCGGCGCTGCACCGGCGAGCTGATCTGCGCCGCCCAGGCCGTGGAAAGGCTGCGCCATTTCGTGTCGCGCGGCGCGCTGGATATCGAAGGCCTCGGCGCGGAAAACATCGACCTCTTCTTCAATGCGGGGCTGGTGAAGACGGCTGCCGATATCTTCACGCTGAAGGATCGAAGGCCAGCCGTCACCAAGGCGCTGGCCGAGCGGCGCGAGGAGCAGGCGCGTCTGCGCGAGGAGGCCTCGGGCAAGACGCGCAAGAATGTGCGCAGCGTCGAGGAGCGCAACTATGAAGGTCTCGACAAATTGTTCGCGGCCATCGACGCGCGGCGCGAGCCGGAGCTCGACCGCTTCATCTTCGCGCTCGGCATCCGCCATATCGGCGAGACGACGGCGGCCGTGCTTGCCCGCCAGTTCTCGACCATCGAGGAGCTGATTCGAATCGGCAAGGAGACGGCGAAGGCGGAGGATCCGCACAGCGTCTTTCCGTCGATCAACGGCATCGGCGACACAGTGATCAACGCGCTGCGCGACTTCTTCGGCAATGAGCGCAATGACGATGTGCTGGATGCCTTGCTCGCGCAGGTCCACCCCAAGCCCTATGTCATGGAAATCTCGGCCGGCAGCGAAGTTTCCGGCAAGACGGTCGTGTTCACCGGCTCGCTGGAAAAGATGACGCGCTCGGAAGCCAAGGCGATGGCCGAGCGGCTCGGCGCCAAGGTCGCGGGCTCGGTTTCGGCCAAGACCGATCTGGTGGTAGCGGGCGCCGGCGCCGGCTCGAAGCTGAAAGTCGCGAGCGAGCTCGGCATCGAGGTGATCGACGAGGACACCTGGCTGCAGCGCATCGGCAGGGCTGGCTGATGGCGGGCGCGTTCAAGGGTTTTGGGCAGAAGGCCATTCCTTTCTTCAAGGCGCTCGACTTCCACCAGAGCCGCGAATGGTTCCAGGAGAACCGCGACCTCTTCGACAGCGAACTGCACGGGCCGTTTTGCGATCTCGTCGAGACGCTGAGCGAGCGCTTCGAAACGGCCAAGCTCGGGCTGCGAGGCGACCGCAAGAGGTCGCTGTTCCGCATCAACCGCGACGTGCGCTTTGCAAAGGACAAACGGCCTTACAACCGGCATCTGTCGGCGATCCTTTCGCCGGACGGCAGCAAGATGTCGCAAGGCGTCTTCTATGTGCATATCGGGCTCGAGCGCTGCTTTGCCGGCGTCGCCTGGTGGCAGCCGGCGCCTGAACTGCTGCAGGCGATGCGCAAGGCGATCGTGACCAGGCCGGCTGCGTTCCGGGGCATGGTCTCGTCGCTCAAGAAGGCAGGCTTGGCGCTCGATCCGGAAGATTGCCTGAAGCGGGCGCCGCGCGGCTTCGAGGACGTCGGCGACGACGATCTCGCCCAGGCCGTCCGCAACCGGCATTTCGTGGTCCGGCACGACATCGATCCGGCGACGATCCATTCGCCGGCACTGGTCGACGACCTTGTCGATTTCACCCTGCATGCCAAGCCGCTGCTCGACTGGGGCAGGGCGATCCAGGGCACGGTCGTGGCGGCCTAAAGCACGTCGCGATCTTTCAGATTCGCACCATGCGCTTTAGGTTTTTTGATTTTACGCATGTCTTTATCCCGAAACCGGTTCCCACTTTCGGGAGACATGCGTTAACGCCGCCGTCCGCTGCCGCCAGAGGCTTACATCCGCATCAGCAGGCCGCCGTCGACGGCGAGTTCGATGCCGGTGATGTAGCTTGCGGCATCCGAGAGCAGGAAGAGCGCGGCATTGGCCATATCCTGCGGCGTGCCGATGCGGCCGAGCGGCGTGTAGTTCGCCACGGCGGCGCGCTTCTCCTCGGTGTCCCAGCGCGCCTGCAGCGGCGTCAGCGCCATGCCGGGGCAGATGGCGTTGGAGCGGATGCCGTCGCCGGCAAGCTGCATGGCCAGCGACTTGGACAGCGCGCAGACGCCTGCCTTCGAGGCCTGATAGGCATCCTGCGGTTTCGGATCGCCGCGATACCACTGGATGGTCGAGAAATGCACCATGGCACCGCCGCGGCCGCCGGAACGCATGTACGGAACGACGGCGCGTGCGGTGTGCACGAAGGATTTCAAATTGATGTTGAAGACCTGGTCCCAGACATCGAGGTCCATATCGAGCGCAGACTTGTCGCGGCCGAACCACAGAACGCCGGCGACATTGGCGAGAAAGTCGATGCCGCCGCGCTCGCGGCCGGCGGCGCCGATGGTTTGCTCGACGAAAGCGGCGTTGGTCAAATCGCCCTGCGCAAAGGTCAGCCTGTCGTCATAGGCGGCAAGCGAGGCCGGGCGCGGCTTGATGTCGATGGCGGTGACGGAGGCACCGGCATCGAGCAGCGCCAGCGCGATCGCTTCGCCCATGCCGCCGCCCGCTCCGGTGACGACCGCATGCCTGCCGGTGAAATCAAAGACGACCATCTGTCCCTCTCTTGTTGGCGCCAGAGACGCGTTTTGCGCCAGGACGCGATGGCCGGACAATAGGGGCGGGCAAAAAATCCATCAAGCCGTATTCGAAAAAATTTGCCAAAATGGAAAATCGCGATATCGTGCCGTGATTGACGGCTTTCCTATCAGGTGGATTCCAAGACCATGAACCTGCATTCCGGCGCGCGCACCTTCGCGGTTACCTCTCCTGTCGACGGCTCGATCTATGCGACACGCAGCTACGTGGACGGCTCGGCGATCGAGGCGGCCGTCGCCCGGGCCCGCGCTGCGCTGCCGGGCTGGCGGCGAACGCCGCTGGCCGAGCGGCTGGCCATCCTTTTGCGCTTCGGCGAGGAGATGAAGGCGCGCGCAGCCCCGCTGGCCGACGCGGTGGCATGGCAGATCGGCAGGCCGCTATGGCAGGCCGACGAGACGCCGCGCCTGGCGCTGATCGGCGAATTGCTTGCAGGTGCCGCGCCCGAGACGCTGGCCGACATGCCGTTCCCGTCGGATGAGAACATCCGCCGCTACGCCAGGCCGGTGGCCGGCGGCCTGCATCTGTCGATCTGCGCCTGGAATTATCCGACCGCCATGCTCGGCTATCTGGTCACGTCGCCGCTGGCGGCCGGCAATGTGGTGATCTTCAAGCACTCGCCGCAGACGCCGTTGATCGCGGAGCTTGCCGAAGAAGCTTTTCGCGCCGCCGGCGGTCCCGAGGGCGTCTTCCAGAGCCTGCATCTCGACCATCCGGATGCCGAGCGGCTGATTGCCTCCGGCGTCTTCAACGCCGTCAATTTCATCGGTTCGGTCAATGGCGGCAGACGCGTGCATGCGGCCGCCGCAGGTACCTTCACCCAGGTGCATCTCGAGCTCGGCGGGAAGGATCCGACCTATGTGCGCTCCGACGCGGATCTCGAAGCGGCGGTGCCGTTGATTGCCGAGGGCAGCTATTCCAATGCCGGCCAGTCCTGCTGCTCGGTCGAGCGCATCTATGTCGATCGCTCGATCCATGATCGTTTCGTCGAGGCGCTGGTCGCCGAGACGGCGAAGTGGAGCATCGGCCATCCGATCGGCGAAAAGCCTATGGTCGGTCCGGTGGTGCGCGCGGTTGCGGCCGACACCATTCGCGGCCTTACCGAAGGCGCGGTGCGGGCAGGAGCGAAGCGCCTGATGCCGCAGGACGGCGCGCTCAAGGCGGCAAAGCTTGGGGCAGCCTATGTCGCGCCCGAGGTGCTGACCGGCGTCGATCACAGCATGCAGATCATGCGCGACGAGCTGTTCGGTCCGGTGGCCTGCGTCCAGGCGGTCAGCGGCGACGACGAAGCGATCCGGCTGATGAACGACAGCGACTACGGCCTCAGCGCCTCGATCTGGACGCGCGATGTCGAGCGCGGCGTGGCCTTGCTCGACGAGGTCGAGGCCGGCACGGTCTACCTCAACCGCTGCGACCACGCCGACCTCTATCTGCCCTGGGGCGGCATCAAGAATTCCGGTCTCGGCCGCACCAACGGGCGCGCCGGCCTGATCGAGGCGACGGCGGCGAAAGCCTATCATGTCCGCTCCGTCATCGCTTGACCGCCAGCGGCATCCGACCGTGCGGGACCTTGAAAAGCTTGGCGATGCGGCGGTCTCGGCGCTTGCCGCGGCCGGCGTGGAACGGCTGCTGCCGGATGCGGCCAGCCCGTATCTTTTGATCGCCGAGCATGCCGGCAATGTCGTACCGGCGCCCTGGCGCGACCTTGGCCTGGCGGAGCCCTATCTCGGTACGCATTTCGCGGTCGACATCGGCGTCGATGCGCTGACGCGGCGGCTTTCGCGAACACTGCGGGCGCCGGCCGTGATCGCGCGCTATTCGCGGCTGTTCCTCGACTACAACCGCCCCGCGGATGAGTGGGATTTCATGCGGCCGGACCTCGGCGGCATCCCGGTGCCGGACAATGTGGCGGTCGATGCCGTGGATGCGAGGCTGCGCAAGCTTGTCGCCTGGGCGCCGGTCGAACGGGCGATCATCGAAGCCGCCGCCGGCCGGCGGGCGCTGATCTCGGTGCATTCCTTCACGCCGGTGATGGGCGGCGTGAAACGCAATGTCGATATCGGCGTGCTGTGGCGGGAACAGTCGCCCTTCGTCACCTCGGTGCTGAAAACCCTCGGCGTACAGGGCGTGGAAGCAGGCTTCAGGATCGGCGACAACGAACCCTACGACTGGCGCCAGGCCGTCGGCTACACGCTGAACCGACATGGGCTGCAGCAGGCCCGGCCCTGCCTTTACCTCGAGGTGCGCAACGATCTACTTGCTGATCCGGAAACTTTCGAACGCATCAGCCGCCTTCTCGAAAATGCCTTTGCCACCGTCGCGATGTCCCTATGGCCGCAATCAGCCGTAGCCGTCTAAAGGCTGGACGCTCAAATAGCGGAACGCTAGAGCTTGTCGAATTGGAAACACGACAGCCAAGGGCGTGGACGATGCAAGGCAATGTGGGCAGCAAGATCCGCGACGCGCGCAAGCAGCAGAACATCACCTTGCGCGATCTCAGCGAGCGCTCCGGCCTTTCCGTTTCGCAGCTGTCGAAGCTGGAGAACGGCAAGGCCAGGCTGACCGTCGACATCGCGCTGATGATCGCCGGCGTGCTGCACGTGCCGGTGGCCTCGTTCCTGTTCAGCCCGAAGCCCGGGCCGCAGGCGCGCCGCTCGATCACGCGCGCCGGCAGTGGCATCCTGCATGAAGGCAACGCCATGGAATTCGAGGTCTTGTGCAGCGATTTCCGCGACAAGACCAATATTTTCTGGCGCGTCACGCTGCGCGCCAGGACCTTCGAGGAAAATGGCGGCTGGCGCAACCATTCGGGTGAAGAGTTCATCCATGTGCTGAGCGGCAGCCTGCAACTGCACACGCTTCATTACGACCCGACCGTGCTGCAGCCCGGCGACAGCATCCTGTTCGACGGCGAGATGCAGCACGCCTATGTCGCGCTCGGCGACGAACCCGTCATCATGCTGATGTCGAACACCGTGCCGCGCGACGGGCTGCCGCCGGGAACAGGCGCCTGACCGACGGTCCGAAGGCTTCCGTTGAAGAATTTTTCTAAAATGGAAAAAAATACTTGTTCTGGAAAAGTCGGAGGACTAGCATCCTTTCGACGGCCGACAGGAGAACAGCCAGCGGCCGGCAATGGGAGAGATGACCGATGCTGTCGGTTGAGGCAGTCAGCAAGACATTCGGCGGCGTGCAGGCCCTGCGCAACGCTTCGCTGACTTGCGAGGCCGGCGAGATCCTCGGCCTTATCGGCCCGAACGGCGCCGGCAAGTCGACGCTCGTCAACGCCATTTCGGGCGTGCTCAAGCCGGACAGCGGCAGCGTTCGCCTGGCGGGCGAAGAGATCACCGGGCGCGGTCCGGAGCATTGCGCACGGGCTGGGGTCGGCCGCACCTTCCAGACCATCAGGCTGTTCAAGGATTTGACCGTGCGCCAGAACGTCGAGGTCGCGCACATCACCTGCCGCGCCGTGCGCCCCGCCGCCGCCGCTCGGATCGGCGTCGACCAGTTGTTGCAGCAATATGAGCTGGCGGGATTCGCCGACAGCCCGGCCGGCACGCTGCCCTATGGCAGCCAGCGCCGGCTCGAGATCGCCCGCGCGCTGGCGCTGGGGCCGTCGCTCTTGTTGCTCGACGAACCGGCGGCCGGCCTCAACGAGGCCGAGTCGGAGACGCTGGCGATCGCGATCGAAGGTATCCGCCGCGACGTCGGCTGCGCGACCATCGTCATCGATCACGACCTGCGCTTCATCAACCGGCTCTGCGACCGGCTTTGCGTGATGGACCAGGGGCAGGTGATCGCTTCGGGCGAGACGGAAGAAGTGTGGCGTGATCCGCGCGTCATCGAGGTCTATGTCGGGCAGTCGGAGACTGCTTGAGGGCCCGGAAGAACAACCGCAATGAGAGGAAGGAGGGGTAGAATGGAAAAGATTTTACTGGGAGCCGCGGTGCTGACCGCCGGCCTGCTGCAGGCAGGGCATGCGGGTGCGGCTGACCTGAAGATCGGGCTTGCCGTCGCCATGACCGGCGCCTACGCGCCCTACAGCGAAGCCGAGGGCGCGCGCTGCATGGCCGACAGGCTGAACAAGGCGGCGGGCGCAAACGATCCCAAGGTCGAGCTGATGATCGAGGACAACCGCTCTGACCCGCAGCTTTCGGTCTCGCTCGGCCAGAAATTCCTCGATGCCGGCGCGCAGATCATCACCGGCGTGCCGTTCCCGGACGCGCTGATCCCGATGGCACAGACCGCGCAGCCTTACGGCGCCACGGTGTTCTCGGCGCCGAACACGCAGCTCGAAATGCAGCAGGCAGGTCTCGACAACTTCATCGCCGGCGCCGTGCCCGATCCGATCAATGCCTCGGCCACCGCCAACGCGCTCTACGGCAAGGGCGCGCGCACCGTGGCGCTGATGGTGTCGCCCGATGCCGGTTCCTATTCGGAAAAGCTGCCTGAGTGGTTCGGCGAGGTGTTCGAGCATCTCGGCGGCAAGGTGGTCGGCAAGTTCAACTATTCCTACGGCACCACCGACTGGTCGCCGCAGATCGCCTCGATCAAGGCGTTGCCGCAGAAGCCGGATGCGATCCATATCTGCGCCGTGCTGCCCGATGTCGGCATCCTGATCCGCCAGCTGCGCGCCAACGGCTATGACGGCTGGGTGGCCGGCTGCGACGCCTTCGACGACAAGTCGCTGGAAGGCACGGTCGGCGATCCGAAGTCGCTGGAAAAGGTGATGTTCGCGACGCACGGCGCGACCGGCGTCGACGGCCCGATCGACAAGTTCCTCGCCCAGTGCAAGGCAGACGGCTACAAGATCAACGGCATCTTCGACGCGCTCGGCGCCGACATGGTGCAGATAAGCTACGAAGCGGCCGAGAAAGCCGGCACCGTCGACCCCGCAGCCTTGCGCGAGGCGATCCGCGCGCCGGGCGGCTATCCGGGCACCACGGCGCCGACGATCTCCTTTGCCGAGAAGAAGGGCTATCCGGTGAAGGCCGTGCCGGTGATGGGCTTTGCCGACGGCAAGCGGGTGCTGATTACCGACACGCCGCCGACCTTCGTTCCGGCGCTGAACTAGGGCGGGCCGGAGCACGTGTTGAAGGTCGAGAAGCTTGTCGTGCGCTATGGCGCCGTCACGGCGGTGCGCGAGCTGTCGCTCGAGGTCGGGCAGGGCGAGCTTGTCGCCCTGCTCGGGCCCAACGGCGCCGGCAAGAGCTCGACCATCAATGCGCTGACCGGCCTGGTAACGCCCGCTTCGGGGCGCATAGTCCTTGACGGCAAGGACATCTCGCATGTCCGCACCGAGGATCGCATCCGAGCCGGGCTGACCTCGACGCCTGAAGGCCGGCACATCTTCTCCAACCTGAGCGTCGGCGAGAACCTGCGGCTGGGGGCCGCGACAAGGCGCGACCCCGCCGGTGTGCGCCAGGACATCGAGCGGTTCCTGGCGCTGTTTCCGGTTCTGTCCGAACGCTACGGCCAGGCGGCCGGCACGCTTTCGGGTGGCGAGCAGCAGATGCTGGCGATCGCCCGCTCATTGATGTCGCGGCCGAAGCTGTTGCTGCTCGACGAGCCGTCGCTTGGACTGGCCCCGAAGATCGTGGCGCGCATCTTCGATTTCATCGGCGAGCTCAAGGCGCAAGGGCTGACGCTGCTGGTGGTCGAGCAGAACGCCAAGCAGGCGCTGCGCTTCGCCGACCGCGTCTATGTCGTGAGCTCGGGAACGCTGCGCTATGACGGACCGCCGGCCAAGCTCGCCGACGAGCACGGCCTGTTCAACCTCTATCTCGGCGGGTAGGCGGCGATGGACTACGCTCTGCAGCAGCTTCTCAACGCGCTCGCCTTCGGCGCGGAATATTCGTTGGTGGCGCTCGGGCTCGCCGTCGTCTTCTCGATCATGGGGCTGGTCAATTTTGCCCATGGCGAGATCATCGGCGTCTCGGCCTACAGCGTGTTCCTGGCAGCCGCACTCGGGCTGACTTCGCCCTTCGTCGCGGTGCTGCTTGCCGTCGTCATGGCGGCGCTGGCGGCGGTCGTGTTCGAGCGCGTCGCCTTCCGGCCGGTGCGCTACGCGCCGACCACGACCGGGCTGCTCACCGCCTTCGGCGTGTCGATCGTGGTGCAGAACCTTTTCATGCTTCTGATCTCGCCCAAGCCGCAGTCGGTTTCGATCCTCAACGGGTTGAACCAGATGTGGTTCTTCGGCCCCTTCGCCGTCTCCTCGCTGCAGGTGATGGAACTGATCGTCTCGGGCCTGACCATCCTTGCGCTGGTGCTCTTCCTCAACCGCTCGACGCTCGGCCTCGCCATCCGCGCCGCCTCGCGCGACTTCGCAACGGTGCGGCTGATGGGGATCAAGGCGAACCGGGTGATTGCCACGGCCTTCGCGATTTCAGGCGCGCTGGCGGGCATTGCCGCCGTCTTCATCCTGGCGCGGCGCGGCAGCGTCTCGCCGGACCTTGGCTTCGGCCTGGTGCTGAAGGCTTTCGTCGCCTGCGTCATCGGCGGCTTCGGCTCGCTGCCTGGCGCGGCTGTCGGCGGCATGCTGCTCGGCTTCATCGAAGTCGGCCTGCTCGTCGCGCTGCCGCAGGAATATGCGGGCTTCAGGGACGCGCTTACTTACGCGATCATCGTCGCTTTGCTCGTCTACCGCCCGGAAGGCCTGCTCGGTCAGCGCATCGAACTCGGCGACAAGGAAATCTGAAGTGGGGAGATCTGACGTGGCAGGCTCCGAACTCTCGCAAGCGGTCGACCAGATGGCGGCTCCGACTGGCGCAACGCGATCCGGCAACGCGCTGGTCCGCTCGCTGATCGGCGGGCTGGTGACGGCGCTGCCGGTGCTGGTGATCGGGCTCCTGGTGCTGAACTTCGCGCCGACCTACTACACCTTCCTGGCGCTCGGCGCCTTCGTGAACCTGATCGTCGTGGTCGGGCTGCAAGTGTTCATGGGCAATTCCAACATCGCCAATCTCGGCCACAGCGCCTTTGTCGGGCTCGGCGCCTATGGCGCCGCCATCCTGTCGACGCCGCTCGCCATGAAGAAGCTGTCGATCCCCAACGCGCCCTTCGGCTTTGCGACGCTGGAGCTCGATCCGGTTTCGTCGGCGTTCATCGCACTCTTCGTCGTCGGCGTCGTGGCGCTGGTCAGCGGCAAGGTGATCAGCCGGCTGTCGGGAGTCGCGGCGACCATCGTCAGCCTGGCGCTGCTGATCATCGTCCACTCGGTGTTCCTCAACTGGACCGATCTGTTCAAGGGCAACCAGGCTTTCTTCGGTATTCCCAAAGTGGTCGGCCTGCCGTGGATGCTGGTCTTCGCGGTGGTGGCGATCGTGGCGGCGCGTCTGTTCAAGGACAGCCGCTGGGGTTTGCAGCTGCGCGCCAGCGCGCAGAGCCCGCAGGCGGCGGCAGCGCTTGGGATAGACGCCAAGAAGCTGCGGCTGATGTCGTGGGTCCTGTCGGCGCTGATCTGCGGCCTCGCCGGCGTGCTCTACGCCTATTTCGCCGGCACGATCAGCCCCAAGCTTTTCTATTTCCAGATGATCTTCAACACGCTGGCGATGCTGATCCTCGGCGGCATGGCGACGGTGACGGGAGCCGTGACCGGCGTCATCGTGCTTTCGATCGGCCTGGAATTCATCCGCAGCATCGAATCCGGCGTGACGATCGCCGGCATCCAACTGCCGCAGCTGCTCGGCCTGTCGGGCGTGGCGCTCGGCGTGGTCATCGTGCTTTGCATGGCGTTCCGGCCAAGCGGCATCAGCGGCCGGCATGAGCTCGACGAGCTCCTGTCGCTTCTGTTGCGGCGCAACGCCAAATAGCTCAGTCATTTCCTGGTGGAGGGTTGAACGTGGAATTTGAGGAGAGGGTGGCGGCGTATGCGCCGAAGCTCGAAGCGCTGCAGGCCGAGCTTGCATCGCGCGGCGTCGAGTTCGTCGAGGTGCATACGGTCGACACGTCGGGCGTTGTGCGCTCCAAGATCGCGCCGCTGAAGCTTTCCACCCATGGCGAAGCGATCAACGCCATCCTCTATTGCGTCACGCATGGCGACGGCCAGCCGATGGGCGACGTCGCCTTCGCCTCGCCGAGCGCCAATGAGGAGAACGGCTTTCCCAACATCAAGGGCATCATCGATCCCGACACTGTGGTGCAGCATGGCTGGAAGCCTAAATTCGCTTCCGCCATCACGCGCTCCTACATGCTCGACGGCGCGGTCTGCCCGTACGATCCGCGCAACGTCCTCGCCCGAGTTGAGGAGCGTGCCAGGGCGCTCGGCTACGAGCCGAAATTCGCGCTCGAATACGAGTTCGGTATTTTCCACGCCGACCATGATCTGATGCGCGCCGGCCGCTATCGCGAGCTCAAACCCTGGGGGCATTCGCTGATCAACTACGACCTGGTGCGCAGTGGCGAATACCAGGACTTCGCTGCCGAGTTCATCACGCGCATGAAGAGCATCGATATCGGCGTCGCCTCGCTCGTCACCGAATATGGCTACGGCATGTATGAGTACGCGCTGACGCCGAAGAGCGCGCTGGCCGCCGCGGACGCGGCGATGCGGGCCAAGCTGCATCTGCGCGAGCTGTGCGCCGAGCGCGGGCTGGTCGCCACCTTCATGACGCGCTTCCAGCCGCCGGGCAAGGAAAGCGCCTGCGGCGCGCACCATCATGTCAGCCTGTGGCAGGACGGCAAGCCGGCCTTCGCGGCCGGACCGAACCGCCTGACGCCGGTTGCGGAAAAATTCCTCGCCGGCGTGCTCAACCGCATGCAGGAGACGCATATCTTCTTCCGGCCGACGGTCAATTCCTACCGCCGCTTCGACCGCGGCGCATGGTCGCCGGAAGACGTCGCCTGGGGGTTCGAGAACCGCACCGCGCCGATCCGCGCCATCACCACGCCGAACGACGCCGCCTGCCGGTTCGAGCACCGCGCGCCGGGCGCCGACGTCAATCCGTATCTGTCGATCGCCGCGATCCTGGCGGCGGGCTGCGAAGGCATCGAGAAGAACCTGCCGCTCGAGGCGCCGGTGACATCCAACCTCGCCAATCTCGACAAGCCGAAGCTGCCGCGCACGCTGAACGCATCCATCGAAGCTTTCGCCGCGTCCGATTTCTGCGCCGCAGCTTTCGGCGAAGCGTTCCGCGACAATTACGCCGAGAGCCGCCGCGCCGAGCAGGCGGCGTTCGATGCGTGGCAGGCGTCGCATATCACCGACTTCGAGTGGCAGCGCTATTTCGTCAGTTGAGCCGACAAAGCTTCGGCGCTTCACAACCCGGCGATCAGTTCCGCTGATCGCTGGGTCAAGCGAATTGGTGTGACATTGAACGCGACGCTCCCTAAATGAGGCCGCACTTAAAGCGCGTCGCGCTGAACGGATTCAGGCGACGCGCTTCAAGTCTTTTTTGTTGATGCATGTCGTTGTCCCAGAACCGCTGCACACTTCTGGGCGACATGCATTAGGAGCGGCTTGATGACAGCGGAAGCAATCTCTGAGGGCAGGACCGGCGGCGATTTCTGGGACGGCGTGCGATTGTCGATGCCGGTGGTCGTCGCCTCGGCGCCATTCGCGATCCTGTTCGGCGCGATCGCCGTCGACAATGGTTTCTCGGTGCTCGAGGCTTTCCTGATGAGCGCCATGATCTATGGCGGTGCAAGCCAGATGGTCGGCATCGAGTTGTTCGGCCAGCACGTCGCGCCATGGCTGATCGTGCTGTCCATCTTCGCGGTGAATTTCCGCCATGTGCTTTATTCGGCCGGCATCGGCCGACGCATCGCGCATTGGCCCGTTTTGCAGCAGGCGCTCGGCTATTTCATCCTGACCGACCCGCAATTCGCCATCGCCGAGGCGAGGGCCGAGTCGGGCCGTCCGGTCGGCTTCGTCTGGTATCTGGGGCTCGGCCTGCCGGTCTATGTGTTCTGGACGATCGAAAGCGGTCTGGGTGCCGTGTTCGGCAAAATGATCCCGGACACCCATGCGCTGGGCATCGATTTCCTGCTGCCGATCTATTTCCTCGGCCTGGTGCTCGGCTTCCGCAAGCGGCCGCTCTGGGCGCCCGTCGTTGCCGCCAGCGCCGTCGCCTCGATCATCGCCTATCGGGCCGTCGGCTCGCCCTGGCATGTCTCGATCGGCGCGGTCGCCGGCGTTCTCCTGGCGGTGGTCCTGCCGCCGCATCACAGCGGCGTGGGCAAGCGGCCGTGAGCACGACCTTCTGGATCATCCTTGCCGGCGCCGTCGCCACCTATCTCACGCGCGTCGGCGGCCATCTCGTCATCTCGCGCTTCGACACCATCCATCCACGCGTCGAGGCGGGCTTGAACGCCGTGCCGGCCGCCGTGCTGACGACGCTGGTCGCGCCGGAGCTCTTGCATGCGGGACCGGCGGAATGGGCGGCGCTGATCGTCACCGTGCTGGTATCGCTGCGCGGCGGCCTGATGGCGATGTTTTTGGCTGGCGCTGCGGTGCTGATCCTGGCGCGCCAGTTCGTCGGGTAGGAACTCTGCCGGCGCGATCGTTCGGATCGTAGGCGCTGCCCCTCATTGCCCTGCCGGGCATTTCTCCCCGTAGAACGGGGAGAAAGAAGCTCATCTCAAATCTTCGCGTCGTGGGGCAGCGGCGCGGTGGCTTTTTCCAGCCAGGCCAGCGTTTCGCCGTCGACCATCGGGCCGATCTCGGCCAGCACCCAGGCGTGATAGCGGTCGAGCCATTGCAGCTCGTCGCGGTGCAGCAGGTCGCTGCGGATCAGCCGCTTGTCGATCGGCGCCAGCGTCAGCGTCTCGAAGCCGTGCATGGCGATGTCGCCGCCTTCGATCTGCTCGGCGGGCGTGACCAGGATCAGGTTCTCGATGCGGATGCCGTAGGCGCCTTCCTTGTAGTAGCCGGGCTCGTTGGACAGCATCATGCCGGCAAGCAGTTTTTCCGTGCCGGTGCGGGCGATGCGCTGTGGCCCTTCATGCACGGCAAGGTAGGAGCCGACACCGTGGCCGGTGCCATGAGCGAAGTCGCAGCCATGTTTCCACAGCGCCATGCGGGCGACAGCGTCGATCTCCGAGCCGCGGGTGCCGGCGGGGAAGCGAAGCGTCGAGATGCCGATCATGCCTTTCAGCACCAAAGTAAAACGCTCGCGCATCTCCTCGCTCGGCTGGCCGATCGGCACGGTGCGGGTGATGTCGGTGGTGCCGTCCTGATACTGACCGCCGGAATCGAGCAGGAACAGCTCGCCGCTCTGCAGCTTGCGGCTGGTGGCGCGCGAGACGCGATAATGCATGATGGCGCCGTTCGGGCCGGCGCCGGAGATCGTGTCGAAGGAGACGTCGCGCAGCGGCATCTGCGTTTCCTCGCCGGTCTGGCGGCGCACTTCCTCCAGCTTGGTGACGACGGCGATTTCGTCCAGCGAGCCAGGTTTCTGGCGATCCAGCCAGCAAAGCAGTTTCGCGACCGCGGCGCCGTCGCGGCGATGCGCGGCGCGGCTGCCCGCGATCTCGGCCTGGTTCTTGGTCGCGCGAGGGATACGCGCCGGGTCGGCGGCCAGCACGACGGCGCCGCCATTGTCCTCGACAAGCATCCGGAACTTCTCCGCCGCAAGCACAGGATCGAGCGCGATTTTCGCGCCGCCCTTGGCGAGCTCAATGATCGCGGCTTCGAATTCGCCTGGGTCGTGCAGGTCGGCAAGCTGCGTAAGATAGGCCGCGACCTGGCGCGGAAATTTGCGCTGGTCCATGAACAGCTGATGCTTGCCGTCGGCGGCGAGGATGGCAAAACCCAGCGCCAGCGGCGTGTGCGGGACATCGCCGCCACGGATGTTGAAGCTCCAGGCGATCGAGGAGGGATCGGTGAGCACGGCATGAGTGGCGCCATCCTTCTCGATCGCCCTCGCCAGCCGCGCCAGCTTGTCCTTGGCGAGCTCCCCGGCAAGGTTTTGCGGGTGGATCTCGACGGGCGCGCGCGGCGGTTCCGGCTGGTCCTTCCAGATGATGTCGATGGGATTCCTGTCGAGCGGCACCAGAGTCGCGCCGCATTGCTCGGCCGATGCCTTCAGCGCCTTGATCTCGCCGATCGTGTGCAGCCAGGGGTCGAAGCCCAGCCTCGCGCCCTTGCCGAGATTGTCCTTGATCCAGCTGGCCGGAGGATTGTCGATCAGGCTTTCGACGATGAAGATCGAAAGGTCGACCTCATTGCGCACCTGCAGCGTATAGCGTCCGTCGACGAAGATGAAGGCGCGGTCGCGCAGGCTGATGGCGACGCCGGCCGAACCGGAAAAGCCGGTCAGCCATTTCAAACGCGCCGAGCGGTCGGCGACATATTCGCCCTGATGCTCGTCCGCGCGGGGGACAAGGAAGCCATCCAGGCCGTTCTCGGCCAGCCATTGCCGCAGCAGCGCCACGCGCGCTTTGCCGACGGCCGGATCACCAGCGGAATCAAAGGTCTGGAACATTTTTGGCACCTCCCTCGAGTGGCTTGCGGCGACCGTAGCGCATGATCTCGAAAACCGGAATCGATTTCGGCAGGGCCAGATCGGCTGGATAAAAGTCGGCCTCAGCGCTTGAGGTGGATGGTCACCCAGCCTTCGCGATGCAGCGTGCGGACGTGGCGGAAGCTCTGGCCTACATAGGCCGAGATCACCGCGTCGCGCTGACGGTCGAGGATACCGGAGAGCACCAGCGAACCGCCGAGCCTGATATGGTTGGCCATCTGGGGCGCCAGCCGCATCAGCGGCCGGGCCAGGATGTTGGCGACGATGAGATCGAAAGGCGCGCGCCTGGCGAAGATCGGATGATGGAAGCCCGGCGCCGTCACCGCCTCGACCAGCGCCTTGACGTGGTTGAGGCGGGCATTGGCGGCGGCGACGCGGACGGCGACCGGATCGATGTCGGTCGCCAGCACCGGGATATGCGCGAGCTTGGCAAGCGCGATCGCAAGCACCGCGCTTCCCGTTCCGAGGTCGAGCGCGTTGCGCGGCCGCTCGCGCAGCACCACCTGCTCCAGCACTTCGAGGCAGCCGGCGGTGGTGCCGTGGTGTCCGGTGCCGAAGGCAAGGCCTGCCTCGATCTCGATGGCGAGGTCGCCGCTGTGACGCTTGGCCCGGTCATGCGAGCCGTGGACAAGGAAGCGGCCGGCGCGCACCGGCTTCAAGCCTTCCAGCGAGCGGGTCACCCAGTCCACGTCGGGAAGGACCTCGCGCGCGACGGGCTTCGGCAGGCCGAGACCGGCGAGGATGTCCCTGACCCGCGCTTCGACGGGATCGATGTCGCCATCTGCATAGAGCGACACTTCGTGGATGTCTTTCTCTTCGTCGACCTCCAGCACGGCGATCGGCAGGCCGTCATCCTCGAAAGCGGCGTCGAGGGCCGCGAAGATGCGGTCGGCGTCAATCTTGCCTGCGGTGAGATGGAGCCTGGTCTGGCCCATCAGAATGACTCTTGTCTGAACATGATCTTTTCCGAAAACCGGTTCCCACTTTTTGCGTTCGCTGACCTTCGGTTCGGGATCATGTTTGGCCACCGCCAGCCAGCCGTTTCAGCTTGGCGACAGCGGTGTCGGCGCTTTCGCCATAGGCGATGGTGCCGGCGAAATCGCCCTTGGCATTGAGCAGCAGCACCGAGGCCGTATGGTCCATCGTGTAGTCGCCGTCGCCGGTATCGACCTTCTTCCAGTAGATGCCGAAGGCCTTGGCCATGGCATGCACCTTGTCCGGATCGCCGGTGATGCCGGTGATGCGGTCGGAGAAGTTGCTGACATAGGTGTTCATCGTCTCCGGCGTGTCGCGCTCCGGATCGATGGTGACGAAATAGGCGTTGAGGTTCTTGCCGCTGTCGCCCATCGTCTTCAGCCAGCCGGCCAGCTCGAACAGGGTCGTCGGGCAGACTTCCGGGCAATGGGTGAAGCCGAAGAAGACGACGCTCGGGTGGCCCCTGAACGCCGCCTCGGTGATCGGCGCGCCTTTCTGGTCGACAAGCGTAAAGGGGGCGCCGAAGGGCTCGCCGCCATAATGGCCCCGGTACCAGTCGAATGTAAGCCAGCCGATGCCCGCCGCCATCAGGACGAGAATGCCGACCAGGATTGAACGCATCATCAGTGAATGCCCATTGCGTTGGCTAGAAGCCAAGTTTCGGCGACAGTCTTAGCGGGTCGGCGCCGGGCACGCAAAGATGTCGCGTTGCCGCAATCGGACGGACAGGCCGATCCCGTGCCTGACCATTACCGATCCTTAATTTGACCGGTCTCGGCTCACAACTATCTTCCGTGCGATTTTCGTGATGGAGCTCCCCGATGGCTGGCGCGCCAGTATCCTATTCGAAGACACAGGTCTGGCTGCATTGGAGCATCGCGGCGCTCATCCTGGTCCAGTTCGTCGCCCATGACGGCATGCAGCATGTGTGGCGCGCGCTGCGCCGCGGGCAGGAGGCCGCCGCCGGCGATTGGCCGCTGGCCTATATGCATGTCGTGCTCGGCCTCGCGGTGCTGGTCCTCGCCGCCTGGCGGCTATGGCTGCGGACAACACGCGGCGTCCCGCCGGTGTCGGGCATGGAACATCCGGCGCTGCAATTGCTCGCCAGGCTGACTCATCTGGTGATCTACGCACTCATCTTCATCGTGCCGCTTTCCGGCGCGGCGGCATGGTTCCTGCGGGTGCCCGACGCGGGCCTGGTGCATGTCTTAGGCAAGAACATCCTCCTCTATGTGGTTCTGCTGCACATCGCCGGCGCGCTCGTCCAGCACTTTGTGCTGAAGTCGAATGTGTTGCGGCAGATGCTGGCCTTCCGGCAGGCATAGCCTCTTCAGCGACGCCGGGCGGCTTGCAAAAGTCATTGTGCTGTCCCACCTGACACCGGCAAACGTGAACCGAGGAGGCTTCCTTGCGAAAACTGATCGGCTTGTTCGCAGCCTGTCTTGCCCTGAGCGCCGGCGCGGCCATGGCTGACGAAGTGGGTAAGGTCGGTGTCGACTGGGTCGGCAACGACATCATGATCGACGCCATCAAGGACCCGAAGGTCGACGGCGTCACCTGCCACGTCGCCTATTTCGACCGCAGCATCATCGACCGGCTGCACAAGGGCAACTGGTTCGAGGATCCTTCCGATTCCTCGATCTCCTGCCGCCAGACCGGGCCGATCACCATCGGCGACATCGACATGAGCGAGGGCGGCGAGGAGGTGTTCAAGCAGGGCCTCAGCCTGATCTGGAAGAAGCAGGTGGTGAACCGCATCTACGACAAGAAGAACGAGACGCTGATCTATCTGTCGCATTCGCGCCAGGTGCAGAACGGATCGGCGAAGATGTCGGTCACGACCGTGCCGCTTTACGGCCAGAACGTGGTGTGGACCAAGGGCAAGCCGCAATAGCTTCCCGACAGGCCAGGCCGCCGCGCTTGCGGGACTGTCCCGGCCGGCGTAAAGCCGCTTCATGGACCGCCCTGAAAACCTCGTTCTCAAGGACCCCGCGCCGCGCATCCATCCGACCGCGGAGCTGAAGGCGTGCAAGCTCGGCCGCTATGCCTCGATCGGCGAGCGGGTGATCCTGCGCGAAGTGAGCGTCGGCGACTTTTCCTATTTCGAACGCCATTGCGAGGCGATCTACACAACGATCGGCAAGTTCTGCTCGATTGCCGCCAACAGCCGCATCAACGCGCTCGAGCATCCGATCGAGCGGCTGACGCAGCACAAGGTCAGCTACCGGCCAAACGAGTATTTCCGCTGGCTGGGCGTGGACACCGAATTCCGCGCACGGCGGCAGGCAAAATCGGTCAGCATCGGCCATGATGTCTGGATCGGCCATGGCGCGGTCATCATGCCGGGCGTCGCGATCGGCAACGGCGCCGTCATCGGCGCCAATGCCGTGGTGACGCATGACGTCGCGCCCTACACGATCGTCGCCGGCGTTCCGTCAAAGCCACTGCGCCGGCGGTTCTCCGCCACCGTCGCGGCGCGCATCGAGGCGCTCGCCTGGTGGGACTGGACGCCCGAGAAACTGGCAAGCGCAATCCCCGACATGCAGGCCATGCCGATCGAGGCCTTCCTCGATCGTTGGGAAGAAAACAGCTTTTGAGGCGAACCACCGGCAGAACGCCGTCCAAATGCATGACGGCGCTGTCGAGGTGTTGCCTTGCTCTCGGGGAATTGCCCCTTCCGCCATGCGGGGGTGGCGCAGCGGAAGGGGCTGGAGGTAAACCGCCGTGAAGCGGAAGGAACAGGCTTTCGGCCTGCAACCGCACTATGGCAAGCAACGGATAAGGTGTTTCTTCACACGCCTGCGCTTTCTGCGTGTATCCGATTGTGAGACGCGTGCATGCACGAAAATTCAATCCTTGGAACCGGACGCGGCGGCAGTTTGTTTCATAGCGAATCCTGCGCTTGCGCGGCTTGCCGAGGAATTTGCATGATCGAAAGACTCTTCACCAGCATAGCCAACCGGGTCGCGCATATGGCGGGCCTGCCGCCGACCTTTGCCGCCTGCGTGCTGATCGTGATCGCATGGGGGGCAAGCGGCCCGGTCTTCGGGTTCTCGGACACCTGGCAACTGGTCATCAATACCGGCACCACTATCATCACCTTCCTGATGGTGTTCCTGATCCAGAACACGCAGAATCGCGATGGCGCGGCGATCCAGGCCAAGCTGGACGAGCTGATCAGGGTCAGCCGCGCCCACAATCATTTCATCGGCATCGAGCACCTAACGGAATCGGAGGTCGAGGAAATCCGCGACAAATGCGAGCGCGCCGCAAAGCGGCATGATCGCAAGATCGCGGAGATGGCGGCCAAGAAGGCCGTGGCGGGCAAGACCGGCTCCAGGAAGAAGGCGGCCGCCTGAGGCGATGTAAGTATTTGCTTTTGCGCAATTTTGGACGGGAGGCTACGGCGAAGTCGCCGAGCCTAAACGCTATGCACTTTTCCTGGAATTGCTTAGCGGTTCATGAAGGCCGCGAACGCGTCCTTGTGATCGGGATGCCAGCGCGACAAGGCAGGGCGGTTCTCGATGATGTCGCCGATCGCCCAGGCCATGCGCTTTTCATCCGTCGGCCGCGCCACCTCGTTGTCGGGGCAGAGGATATAGAAGTCACCGTCCATCAGCGATGCCAGCATGAAGTCGATCACCTGTTCGCCGGTCCATGCGCCGGTTGGCTTTTCCGTCGCGCCTTCGGTGAGGCCGGTATAGGTGAAGCCGGGGATCAGCAGATGCGCCGACACCTTGGCTCCCGGCTCGTTGCGCAGCGCGTGCGCCAGCCCCTCGGTAAAAGTCTTCACGCCGGCCTTGGATACGTTGTAGGCGAGGTTGCCGGGCGGCGTGGTGATGCCCTGCTTGGACCCGGTGTTGATGATCAGGCCCGGCTTGTCCGCCGCGAGCATGCGCGGCGCGAAGGCCTCGACGCCATGCACGACGCCCCAGAAATTAATATCCAGCAACCGCTTCCAGGCGTCGCGGTTCTCCCAGGGCTTGCCCGGATTGTTGCCGACGCCGGCATTGTTCATCAGCACCGACACCGCACCGAAGGCGCCGTTGGCGAGTTCGGCCAGCTGGTCGACTTCGTCGGCCTTGGACACGTCTGTCGGGATAGGCAGGACGGCATCGTCTCCGGCAATCGCCGCGACAGCTTCCTTCGCCTGGTCGAGGCGCACGCCGCCGATATCGGCCAGCACCACCTTCATGCCCATCGCCGCGAAGCGTTTTGCGGCGGCAAGGCCGATGCCGCTGGCGCTGCCGGTGATGACGGCGACATTGCCGGAAGCGAAAGCGGGCAGGGCGGTCTGGATCTGGGCGTCGCTGGTCATGATTTCCATCCTTGTTCGGGTCGGGCCGAACTTAACGCCGGGCGCCGCCGTGGCAAGGCCAACGAATCCCGACAGTGACGGCAATAACCGCAACGGGTTGACGGCAATAGCCGCAACGGGTTGACGGCAATAGCCGCAACGGGTTGACGGCAATAGCCGCAACGGGTTGACGGCAATAGCCGCAACGGGTTGACGGCAATAACCGCAATGGGTTGACGGCGATAGCCGCAACGGGTTGACCATCGCTGCGCCTGCCGCGCATGCTGTTCAGAAAAAGGAGCTCGGCATTTGACCGATTGGATCGGAATCCTGAAGGAGCAGACCGTCAACGGCGACCAGATGGGCCGCGAGGTGCCGAAGATGCTCGCCAATCCCGACATCAGCGAGACGCAGGTGAAGACGCTGTTTGCGGCGCTGGAGAAGCAGGCGGATTTCGCCGAGAAGCTACGACTGGCGCTGGAGAAGTTCGGCCATGACTTTCCGATCATCAAGGCGGCCGAACGGCTGGAGGAGCGCTATGCCGACCTTGCCGCCTCGGCGGCGGAAAAGCTGAAAACAATGCGGAAGTAGGGTTCTATTTTTCGATCAGCCTCTCGAAGCGCTTGTCGGGCGCAAACCAGATGGCCGCTACAAGCACGTAGATCGCGACGCTGATCCACTGGTTGAAGAAGCTGAGCAGGACGGCGGTGGTGTAGAGTCCCAGGGAAATCTTGCCTTTGTTGTCGCGGCCCACCGCCTTGGCAAAGGTCGTGTCGGCGCCGTGCAGATGGCGCAGCTTGACGACCAGAATGGTATAGGCAACGGCACAAAGCACCAGGTCGATGCCGTAGACAGCGACCGGCACGGGCGCGAAGTGGTTCTCTCCCATGAACGCCGTGGTCACCGGCATCAGCGACAGCCAGAACAGAAGGTTGAGATTGGCCCATAGGACGCGCCCGTCGACGCGCTGCACCGCATGGAACATGTTGTGCAGATTGTTCCAGTAGATGCCGACATTGATGAAGGAGAGCACATAGCAGAAGAAGACCGGCCACAGCGGCAAAAGTGCTGAAAAATCCTCGCCATGCGGCACTTTCAGCTCCAGCACCATGATGGTGATGATGATGGCGACGACGCCATCGGTGAATGCCTCGACCCGTCCCTTGCCCATGATTCCTCCCCTCAGTGGCCGGCAGACGTTACGGGAGGATTCTGCGCAAGACCATACTGTCAGGATTGTCAGGAGGGCGTTCGCGGGGTGGAACAGCGCCATTATATAGGCGTTGGGCTTGCAACCTCCGGAGGTCGCGATGACCAGCTACGCTCAAACCATGACGCGTGACAATGAGCTTAGCGGCGGCGCCGCGAAAGCCGCCGTCGCCGCCATGATCGCCGCGCTCTTTGCCGGCAGCACCGCGCTGACGCCGCTTTACGTGATCTACAAGCAGGCCTTCGGCTTCTCGCAGATCATGCTGACGCTGGTCTATGCCGTCTACGTGGTCGGCAACCTGGCGGCGCTGCTGTTTTTCGGCCGCCTGTCGGATGCCGTCGGCCGCCGCCCCGCCGCGCTCGCCGCGATGGCGGTTGCGGTGGTCAGCGCGCTGTCTTTCCTGTTTGCTGAAAATCTCGCCTGGCTCGACGTCGCCCGCATCCTCAGCGGATTAGGCATCGGTGTCGGCGCAGGCGCCGGCACTGCCTGGTTGGCCGAACTGATCGAAGGCAAGGACAAGTCACGCGCCGCGGTCATCGCCACCAGCACCAACTTTGTCGGTCTCGGGGTCGGCGCGCTCGTGGCGGGGCTGCTCGCCCAATATGCGCCCTGGCCGCTCAGGTTGACATTCGCCGTTTATCTCGTCCTGCTCGTGCTGGTCACCCTGCTGATCTGGCGTACGCAGGAGACGGTCTCCGAGCCCGGGCGATTCTCCGACGTCCCGTTGCGGCCGCGGCTTTCGGTGCCCGACGATATCCGCGCGCAATTCGTGGCGCCGGCGGTGACCGGGTTCGGTGCCATGGCGCTGGTCGGCTTCTACGCGGCGCTGGCGCCGAGCATATTGGCGCAGCAGCTGCATGTGACCAGTCATGCCGAAGCCGGCGGGCTTTTCTTCGAGCTGTCGATCGTGGCGGCCGTCACCATCCTCGCCACCGCCAGGCTCTCCAGCCGCGCCAGCATGCTCGCGGCGCTGGCGCTGATGATCCCCGCCGTGGCGCTGGTCGTGGCGGCGCAGGTCTACGCTTCGATGGCGCTGATGATCGCCGCGACGGCGCTCTGTGGCGTGGCGGCGGCTCTCGGCTATCGCGGCGGCTTGCAAGTGGTCAATCAGATCGCGCCCGCCGACCGTCGCGCCGAGGTGGTGTCGGCCTTCTTCATCTGCTGCTTCTGCGGCAACGCGCTGCCGGTGATCGGCATCGGCATTCTGTCCAGCATGGCGAGCGCCACCGCGGCAAGCCTGGCCTTTGCCGGCATGATCATCGTGTTCTCGCTGGTGGCGCTCGGCTTCGGCGCCAGATACGCGCGGTAGGTTTAACTATTCGGTCTCCGGCAAGAGTTGCGCACGCTGGCGGGGCACGCCGAGGCCGGTGTCGGGCGGCTCGCCGGCGGCCGGGCGGTCCTCGATCATGTGCATCGTGCGCCAGCGCCCGAAGCGATAATAGGCAGCGGCGAGCACGAGCGAGGCGATCGAGCCGGCCGGAAAGCTCCACCACAGCGCTTCCTGGCCGATGACGCTGCGCATGGAATAGGCAAAGCCGGTGCGGATGATCAACACCGAGATGATCAGGATGATCAGCGGCGGCATGACGGCGCCGGTGGCGCGTACCGTGGCGAAGAGCACGATGGTGACGCCGAACAGGATGAACGACCAGGATGCCACCTTGTTGATGTGGGCGGCGATGTCGATCGCGGCGCTGTCATTGCTGAGGAAGAGGCTGAGGACTGCGCGGTCGAAGGCGAAAAGCAGCGCAACCAGCGCGCCGGTCAGCACCAGGTTGAAGCCGACGCCGGATGCCGCGACCTTGCCGATGCGGTCCCAGCGCCCGGCGCCGACATTCTGTGCCGCCATCGAGGAGACGGCGGCGCCGATCGCCAGGGCCGGCATCTGGATATAGGTCCAGAGTTGGGCTGCGATGCCGTAAGCGGCGGCGACCTGGGATCCATAGGAATTGACGATGCCCATCACGGTCAGCGCCGCGGCCGAGATGACGATCATCTGCAGGCCCATCGGAATGCCCTTGGAGACGACGATGCGCAGCAGCGCCGGGTCCGGCCGAAGCAAGGCCAGATCGCTGCCCGCCAGCCTGAGCGGATGTTTGCGCACATAGAGCACGATGAGGATGGCGATGACGCTCACCGTCTGTCCTACAAGCGTCGACGTTGCCGAGCCGGCGATGCCGAGCTCGGGGAAGGGGCCGATGCCGCGGATCAGCAGCGGGTTGAGCACGACGTCAAGCACGACCGCCAGCGCCATGAAGACGAACGGCGTGCGCGAATCGCCGGCGCCGCGCAGCACGGTCATGACGAAGGACAAAAGGTTCATCATCGGCACGGCGACAAAGATGATGCGTAAGTAGGCGCGCGCCAGCGGCAAGGCATCCGCCGGCGTGCCGAGCCCGGTGAGGATTGCGTCGACCCAGACCCAGCCGCAGACGGCGAACACCACGGAAACCAGGAAGAAGAAGGTGGCGCTGGTGCCGACGATGCGCCTGGCCTCGGGCAGGTCGCGGGCGCCGACCGATTGCGCCACCAGGATGGTCGCCGCCATGCCGATGCCGAACACCGTGCCGAGGATCAGGAACAGCACCAGATTGGCGTTGGAGGTCGCCGTCAGCGCCGCCTCGCCGAGGAAACGGCCGACCCAGACCGCGTTAATCGAGCCGTTGAGCGACTGCAGCACGTTGGAGCCCAGCACCGGCAGCGCGAACAAAAGCAGCGTGCGCGGTATGGGGCCGCTGGTCAGGTCGGCGGTCCGCCGGCGGGTGGGCTTTTCGTCATCCATGGCAGCACCGAAAATGAATCAGGCCCGCGATGCTATCGCAGGCCTGATGCTCATGCATCCCTTCCGCGCTCGGTCATATGCCGCTCGCCATACGATCCGAAGCAGAACTAGTTCGCGGCGAGGCTGTTCCCAGACAGTCCAGGCAGCGTGACCTGATAGACGAGGAAGGTGGTGTCGACATCGGCGCCATCCTCGGCCTTGTACGAAGCGCCGACCTGGAAGCCGTCCTGGGTGAGGAAGTCGTTGTCGTTGGCGACGAACAGGAAATAGTCGTCGGGCAGCTTCGGATCGAGCACGGAGACCAGCGACATCGCTTCCCACTTCTCCGAGAGGTTGTTCTTGTCGTTCGGCGCGCCATTGTGCAGGCCGAAGCGGCTGAGCTCGCCCTTGTCGTTGATGTCGATGAACGAGGTGAGCTTGGCCGGCGTCACCGACGGGTCGAGCACGCCCTTGGGCGCGACCGGCTTGTCGGCGGCGTCGAACGGGCCGTTGGCGATATCGGTCGCGGCGGAGAGGTCGACGATCTCGATCTTGCGATAGAGCGACTCGTCGCCCTTGAGGCCCTGGCCGTTGCCCGAGTCGCGGGCCAGCATCAGGAAGCTCTTGTCGGAAAGCGCGACGATCTCGCTCTGGGCGGCGATCTTGGTCTTGCCCTTGGCGTCCTTGAACATCGGCAGCGGAACGACATATTCGTGCGCCAGCTTGAGGTGGGCGAGGTCGGAAGCGTCATAGACCAGCGCGCGGGTGTTCTGGCGCGTCGAGCCGGAATCGCCGCCGTCCTGGCGGGCCGCCGACTGCAGCACGGCGATCAGGAACTTGCCGTCAGGCGTCATCGACATGCCTTCGAGACCCTGGTTGTTCTGGCGGCCGGTCTCGGGATCCTTCGGATCGGGCTCGGCTGCGCCCGGGCCGGGGTTGTCGGAGGCGAAGTTCGGCTTGCTGTGGCGCATCGGCACCAGGGCCGCGGGCGGCTGCGTCGCCGACATCAGGCGGCCTTCGGCCGAGAAGCGATAGATGTTGGGGCCATATTCGTCGGAGATGAACATCGTGCCGTCGGGCAGCCGCACGATCGCTTCGTCGTCCAGCGCCAGCTTGCCGTTGTCGGCCTGCGGCAGGATCGGCATGCCGCCGGCGGCTTCGCGCACGCCGTTGAGAGGATCAAGGCCGGTGGAATCAGTGCCCTTGTTGTCGGTCAAGAGCATCGTGTCGGCGAGCGTCGCCCTGACGCCGGTCTGTTCCTGCCCGGCGGCGGGCGCCGCGCCAGGGGCGGTCGGCGTCAGCTCGATCGCGATGGTGTTGACGCGAGCGCGATAATCGGTGGTGCCGACGACATTGTAGCCGCGATCCGGCAGCAGCCAGAGCGAACCCTTGTAGCCCGCGCCGTCGCGTGTCCAGCCCTTGGTGTCGATCGCCATGCCGGAACCCGAACCGAACGTCTCGCCGAACTTGTCCTTCTGGCTGGCCGGAATGCGACCGATGCCGACGAGCCCTTTGTTGACATAGGCGACGCCGTCGGCGAGCGCCGGGGTCAGCGTGGTAAACAGGGCGAGTGCCGCGCCAAGCGCGACGGTTCGGTTGAGACGTTTCATGGATATCCCCTTCGTGACGAGCAGATTGGAGCAGGCGTCGCATCAAAAGCCGCCAGCAGCTTCCGCCAAGCGGTCTAGGACGCCAACGTGATGGTTGCGTGACAGGAGGGCAGTTCTACCTTCTCCCCTTGTGGGAGAAGGTGGATCGGCGCGCAGCGCCGAGACGGTTGAGGGGTGTTCCAGGGAACGTCGACGCCTCACTCCGCTGGAGCACCCCTCATCCGACCGAGCTTCGCTCGGCCACCTTCTCCCACAAGGGGAGAAGGAAAAGCTGCTGCTCAATCGCTCTCGCGCGCGATCAGCTCCAACGGCCAGACTTCGCGCATGATGCGTGTGCCTTCGGGGCCGGCGAAGGCGGGAAGGGAGGCGAGCAGCATCTCGGCCAGCCGCCGGCCCATGGCCTCCAGTGCCGGACGGAAGGCGGTCAGCGTCGGCGAGAAGTAGCGGCAGAGCGGCGTGTCGACGATGACGATCACGGCCATGTCATGGCCCGGCCTGATGCCCATCTCTGCCAGCGCCTTGCAGCCGCCAAGCGCCATCGCGTCATTGTTGAAGATGATGGCCGTCGGTGGGGCCTTGGAGCGCATGACTTGCGGCGTCACCTGGTAGCCGCCGGTCTCGTTGATGAAACCGTCGGCGATCAGGTCGGGGTCGACCTCGATGCCGTGCCGCCTCAGCGCCTTGCGGTAGCCGTCGAGGAACAGGTAGCCGAAGTTGAGATCAAGCGAAGGGCGGATGGCGGCAATGCGGCGGTGGCCGCGCGCGACCAGCCGCTCGACGGCTTCATCACCCGCCCTCTCGAAATCGATATCGAGCGAAGGATAGGTGTCGCCGCCGGACTGACTTCGGCCAAGCGTGGCGAAGGGAAAGCCGGCCTTGCTGAGATAGTCGATCCGGTCGTCTTCCCTTCGCGTATTGGCCAACACGACCGCGTCGGCCCGGCGCGTCTCGACCACGCGGCGCAACCGCTCCTGCTGATATTGGCCGGGCTCTCCCATGACGACCATCAGATCGAGGTCATGCTCGGCGAGCTTCGCCTGCAGCCCGATCAGGAACGGGATGAAGAACGGCTCGCCATATTGTTGGTCGCCCGGATGCGGCTGCAGCATGAAGGCGATCGAGCGGGTGGCGCCTTGCCTGAGACTGCGGCCGGACTGGTTGGGTGAATAGTTCAGCTCTTTGGCCGCATCGAGCACGCGCCGGCGCGTATCGGCATTGACGTCGGCACGGCCGTTCAGCGCGCGCGACACGGTGCCGATCGAAATGTTCAGGTGACGCGCAAGGTCGTGAATGCTGGACGCCAAGAGCCACTCTCCCTTGCCTTGGCCAGAGCAATTCCAGGAAAAGCGCGAAGCGGTTTCCGTTCGGAATTGCGTCAAAAACAAAGAGTTAGACCGGTTCACCGTTTTCGTAAACGGTGAGCCGGTCTAGCATTGGCTGCCGCCCGGGCCAAGGCTTCCGGAAGATTTTTGAGAGGCAGCCTGTTGACATTCTATGTCATCGGGTGTGTTCTCGTAAACGTTTACGGAAAAACGTTTACGGTCTCGCCGTGAATGCCGTGACGACCGGTCTGGAGGGACCGGGCGGAGGAGGAGCGCTGGATGATGAAGGTCGTCCTGGTCGGGTGCGGAGCCATGAGCAGGCAATGGCTCGATGCCGCGAGGCAGATCGACGGGCTTGCCATTGTCGGCCTTGTCGACCTCGATGCCGACCGGGCACAGGCAAGGGCGCGCGAATACGAGCTTTCCGGCGCGGTCATCGGCACCAGCATCGATGCCGTCCTCGATCAAACCAAACCTGACGCTGTGTTCGACGTCGTGGTTCCGGCAGCGCGCCGCGGGGTCGCGCTTTCTGCCTTTGCCCATCATTGCCATTTGCTCACGGAAAAGCCGCTGGCCGACAGCCCGGACAATGCGCGCGCCATCATCGCCGCGGCGCGGGCTGCCGGGCGCATCCATGCCGTGGTCCAGAACCGCCGCTACGTCGCCAATGTCCGGCGCATCCGGCGGTTCCTCGATTCCGGCGCGATCGGCGCGCCGACAAGCATCCACGCCGACTTCTTCGTCGCCCCGCATTTCGGCGGTTTTCGCGAGGAGATGGCGCATGTGCTGCTGCTCGACATGGCGATCCACACCTTCGATGCCGCCCGCTACATGGTGGGCGGCGAGCCTGCCGGCGTCTATTGCCAGGAATGGGAGCCGGTCAGTTCGTGGTACCGGCAGGGATCGTCGGCAAGTGCGGTCTTCGACTTCGGCGGCGGCAAGGTTTTTACCTATGCCGGCTCCTGGTGCGCAGACGGTTTCAGGACCAGTTGGGAAGGCAGCTGGCGCATCGTCGCCCAGCGCGGCTCCCTGTTGTGGGATGGCCATGACGGGCTGAAGGCGGAAGTGGTTGCGTCCGGCCGCGACGGTATCATCGACAAGACCCGGCCGATCGAGGTGCCGCCGCTCGATCCCGCCGATCGTGTCGACGGCCATCTCGGCATCATCAAGGATTTCATGCACGCGATCGAGACCGGCACGGAACCGGAAACGCGCGGCACCGACAATATCCGCAGTCTGGCCATGGTGTTCGGCGCCATCGAGAGCGCCGAGACCGGGCGCCGCATCGCCATCGCACAGGAGCCACAATGATGCCGAACCCGCTTCTCGATATCAGGATCGGCACCATGGTGCGGGCCAATCTCGACGACCCGGCGGCCTATATCAGGCAGATCCTGCCGCTCGGTTTCGAGAGCATCCAGCCCTTCTTCTGGCAGACGCTGGGCGGCAAGGATTTGCCGCGGCTCGCCGGCCAAATAAGGGAGGCGATCGGCGACGCCGACGTCACCGTGTCGTCGCTCGGTGTGTTCGGCAATCCGCTGGAGAGCGGCGAGGTCGATCGCGGCGTGCTCGCAGCCTGGGAGACGGTGATCGACAACGCGCATCTGTTCGGCGCTTCGATGGTCTGCGGCTTCACCGGCCGTCTGCGCGGCAAGAAGCTGACCGACAGCCTGCCCCGCTTCCGCGAGGTCTGGGGGCCGCTGGCCAAACGCGCCGCCGACAAGGGCGTGCGCATCGCCTTCGAGAACTGCGCCATGGACGGCAACTGGGCGAGCGGCGACTGGAACATCGCGCACAACCCGGACGCCTGGGAACTGATGTTCAACGAATTGCCCAACGACAATCTCGGGCTCGAATGGGAGCCCTGCCACCAGCTCGTCTACCTGATCGACCCGATGCCGCAGATCCGCAAATGGGCGCCGCGCATCTTCCACGTCCACGGCAAGGACGCCACCGTGCGCTGGGACGTGATCCGCGAGCATGGCGTGTTCGGGCGCCTGCCTTTCGTGCAGATGCGCACGCCGGGCTTCGGCGACAGCGACTGGACGCGGGTGATCAGCGAGTTGCGGCTGGCCGGTTACAAGGGCGCCATCGACATCGAGGGCTGGCACGACCCTGTCTATCGCGGCGACCTCGAGATCACTGGCCAGGTCCGTGGCCTGGAGTATCTGAAGCAATGCCGGGGAGGGAACAGCTACCTGCCCAATCCGACTTGAGTACTGGCCGACTTGAGTACTGGCCGACTTGAGTACCGGCCGACTTGAGTGCCGGCCGGCGGGAGGAGCCGGCCGATCCAAATCATTGTCGTAAACCCTTGATAGCGAGGGACCAAAAGGGAGGAACGTGCATGAGCATCACGACCAGAAGAACTGTTCTGCGCTCGACCGCCGTGGCGGCCGCCACGGCGCTCTGCGCCTCGATCTCCACCTTGCCGGCGCAGGCGCTCGACGCGCAATGGTGCAAGGACGTGCACATCCGCTTCTTCGTCGGTGGCGCCGAGGGCGACGCCTTCGGCACCATCGTCTATAATGGCGCCAAGCAGGCGGCGGCCGATCTCGGGCCGAAGGTCGACTACATCTTTTCCGGTTGGGATGTCGAAAAGATGGTGCAGCAATTGCGCGAGGCGGTCGCCGTCAAGCCCCAGGGCATCGCCATGATGGGCCATCCGGGCGACGCGGCGATCATGCCGCTGGCCGAACAGGCGCATAAGGACGGCATCAAGATGATGTACCAGAACGTTCCGGTGCCGACCGTGGTGGCGGCGTTCGGCGGCGGTTATGTCGGCGCGCAACAGGAGCAGCAGGGGCGCGCGCTCGGCGCCGAGGCGTTCAAGCTGGCCGGGCTGAAGGCTGGCGACAAGGCGATCATGATCGGCCCGTTCGAGAATGAGAGCCGCGGTGCGCGCGAGCGTGGGACGGTCGCCGCGCTGAAGGAGGCCGGCGTCGATGTCGTTCAGATCAATTCGCAAACCGAATGGGCAGCCGATCCCAATCTCGCGATCCCGCCGATCACTGCCGCGCTCCTCAACAATCCCGGCGTCAAGGCGGTCGGCTATCCCGGCGGACAGATGCTCGGCAATGTTGCCACCTATATGCAGGCGGCGGGAAGGAAGCCCGGCGACATCTTCAATTTCGGCTTCGACACCAGCCCGCAGATCGTCGAGGCCTTCAAGGGCGGCTGGGTGCAGCTGACGGCCGACCAGCAGCCGTTCATGCAGGGCTATCTGCCGATCCTCAGTCTCTGCCAGCAGGTGGTGCTCGGTCTTGCCCCCATGAATGTCGACACCGGCGCCGGCTTCGTGACGCCGCAGAACTACGAGATCGTCTCAGAGCTCGCCAAGCAGGCGCTGCGCTGACCTCCCAGGCCGCCGGCCGGACCCAACCCGGCCGGCGGGACCGCCTGCGGACGAGGCAGGCACAACAGACAATTCAAGCGAGGATCGCATGAGCGAACGCATCATCGAACTGCGCGACATCAAGAAGTCCTACGGCCAGGTCTATGCGCTGGGCGGCGTCAATCTCAGCGTCGATCGCGGCGAGGTGGTCGGCCTGATCGGCGACAACGGCGCCGGCAAGTCGACGCTGATCAAGATACTGTCCGGCGTGGTCAAGCCGACCAGCGGCGACATCCTGGTGCGCGGCAAGCCGGTGACCGGATGGAGCGCGGCGCGCTCGCGCGACGCCGGCATCGAGACCGTGTTCCAGGATCGCGCCCTGGCCGTGCAGCAGACCATCGTGCGCAACATCTTCATGGGTCGCGAGCTCACAGGCTTCATGGGCTGGCTGAAGGTCAACAAGGAAGTCGCGGAAGCTAGCCGGCTGATGCGCGAGATCGGCTTCACCTCGAAAGTGTTCACGCCGCAGTCGATCGTCGGCCAGCTTTCGGGCGGCGAACGCCAGGGCGTGGCGATCGCGCGCGCCATCTACAAGCAGGCGGAGCTGATCATCCTCGACGAACCGACCACGGCGCTGTCGCTGACCGAGACCGCCAAGGTCTTCCATTTCGTGCGCCAGGTGCGGGCGAGTGGCCGCTCGATCCTGTTCATCGGCCACAACATCCACCATGTCTTCGACATCGCCGACCGTTTCGTGGTGCTCGACCGCGGCAAGGTGGCGCTGACCGCCGACCGCACCGAGGTCAAGTCGGCCGAGGATCTCATCAACTTCATGGAAGACGTGGCGCATCCCGGCGGATTGCCCGGTTTGCATGGGGAAGCGGAGCAGAGAGCGTGATGAGCAAAGCCATGGAACCCGATCTGCAAACACCTCTCGGAAGGGCAAGCGGCCAGGCGACCAAGGAGTGGAGCCACCCATCCAACCACTGGCTGCGCGGCTTCGTCCTCGACAACCGCGCGGCGCTCGGCACGCTGGCCGTGTTCATCGTGATGATGGCGGTCTTCATGATCGCCAACCCGACCGTCTTCACCACTTGGTATCTCTACAGTTCGGTGCTCACCACGCTTCCCGTGGCGCTGTTCGTGGTGGTGCCGCTGGTCTTCGTCGTCACCTGCGGCGAGATCGACCTGTCGTTCCCGGCGACGATGGGCTTTGCCTCATGGGTTTTCGCGCTGGTGGTGCAGGCCGGCTACGATCCGTTTATCGGCATCGTAGCCGCGCTGGTCACCGGCACGCTGCTCGGCTTCCTGGTCGGCTCGCTGGTCGTCTATGGCGGACTATCGTCGCTGATCGCCACGCTCGGCATGAATTTCCTGCTGCGCGGCCTGATCCAGATCGTCAACGAGGGCAAGTCGATGGCGCTGACGGGCCTTGCCGACAGCTCGGCCTACAAGATCTTCTCCAGCCAGGTCTTCGGCATCCCGGTGCAGATCTTCTGGGCGATCGCCTTCGTCGTCTTTGCGGCGCTGCTCTACAACCGCCACCGCTTCGGCGCGCAGGTGAAAGTGGTCGGCGACAATCCCGACAGCGCCAGGCAGATGGGCATCGACGTCAAATGGGTTCGGGTGAAAGTCTTCGTCTTCGTCGGCATAGGCGCCGCGATCGCCGGCTGCTTCTCGGTGATGATCAACTTCACCTGGTGGCCGACGGCGGGCGACGGCTATCTGCTGCCGGTGCTGGCCTCGGTGTTCGTTGGCGGCACGCCGACCTGGGGCGGCATCGGCACAGTCGTCGGTGGCGCGATCGGCGCGGTCACGGTGTCGTTCATCCAGACCGGCGTGGTCGCGGCAGGCTTGAGCGGCTTCTACGTGCAGTTCTTCAACGGGCTGATTATCATCCTGTCGTTGCTGGGGCATAAATGGAACCAGGCGCGGTACAGGTGAGGGGGCTGGTCAAACCGGCGCGACAAACCCGTCCAGCACGCGTTTCTGGCCGGCCTTGTCGAAGTCGATGGTGAGCTTGTTGCCTTCGATCGCCGCGATGTTGCCGTTGCCGAATTTCTGATGGAAGACGCGGTCGCCGACATTGAAGGCGGAGGGCGTGTCGGCAACCGATTTGGCGACCAGCTCGCCATCGATGGTACGGCCCTTCACCGAGGTACGGCCGGCACCGTAGCCGGAGTCTGTCTCGCCATAGCCGATGCGTTCGACCTGATGGCCGGAGCGAGTGCCCCAGTTGCGGTCGGTCGCTTCGGTGCGGTTCGCCTGGGCGCGCTGCCAGCCGGGCGTCGCATAGGTGTTGGAGAAGCTGCCCTGGTCCTTGGCGCCGACATTGTCGAAGCGCGAGGCGCCATAGGGATTCTGCCGGCCACCGCCACCGCGCCCGGAGGCGAATGAGCCGCCGCCGTAAGGGTTGCCGTAGCCGCCGTAACTGTTGCCGCTATCGGCGACATCGACATGGGTTTCCGGCAGTTCGTTGACGAAGCGCGACGGGATGGTCGATTGCCAAAGCCCGTGAATCTGGCGGTTGGAGACGAACCAGATATGCAGGTTCTTCTTCGCGCGCGTCAGGCCGACATAGGCCAAGCGCCGCTCTTCCTCGAGGCCAGAGCGTCCGCCTTCATCCAGCGCGCGCTGATGCGGGAACAGGCCTTCCTCCCAGCCGGGCAGGAACACGGTCTCGAATTCGAGGCCCTTGGCCGAATGCAGCGTCATGATGCTGACGGCGTCCTGGTCGGCATTCTGCTCGGCGTCCATGACCAGCGCAACATGCTCGAGGAAGGAGCGCAGCGATTCATACTCCTCCATGGAGCGGATCAACTCCTTGAGGTTTTCCAGCCGTCCGGGCGAATCCGCCGAACGGTCGTTCTTCCACATGTCGGTGTAGCCGCTTTCCTCCAGGATGGTCTCGGCGAGCTCGGTGTGCGGCGTCGTCTCCAGCGCCTTCTGCCAGCGCTCGAAATTGGCCGCGACCTCGCGCAGCGCCGCGCGCGGCTTTGGCTTCAGCTCGTCGCTTTCGGCAAGCGTCGCGGCCGCTTCCAGCATCGGGACGCGCAGGGCACGCGCGGTGTCGTGGATCTGGCGGATGGTGGCTTCGCCGAGCCCGCGCTTCGGCACGTTGACGATGCGCTCGAAGGCGAGGTCGTCGCCGCCATTGGCGACGACGCGGAAGAAGGCCAGCGCATCGCGGATTTCCAGCCGCTCGTAGAAGCGCGGGCCGCCGATGACTCGGTAGTTCAAGCCCAGCGTGATGAAACGGTCTTCGAAGGCGCGCATCTGGAAGGACGCGCGCACCAGGATCGCCATGTCGTTAAGCCGGTGCTTCTGGCGCTGATAGGCCTCGATGGTATCGCCGACGGCTCGGGCTTCTTCCTCGGAGTCCCAGGCGGCATGGACATGCACCTTGTCGTCCTCGGGGTCGTCGCGGTCGGTGAACAGCGTCTTGCCGAAGCGGCCCTCATTGTGGGCGATGAGGTGCGAGGCGGCGCCGAGAATATGCGCGGTCGAGCGATAGTTGCGCTCCAGCCTAATGATGGTGGCGCCCGGGAAATCCTTGTCGAAGCGCAGGATGTTGTCGACCTCGGCGCCGCGCCAGCCATAGATCGACTGGTCGTCGTCGCCGACGCAGCAAATGTTAACTTTGTTCTCGCTCACGGCCGCGCGCTCGCTCCGCTCGCTGGCCTCCGCGGGGGCGGCCTGACCGGCCGACGCCCGGTCGGGCTTGCGGCCTTCGGCCGATGCAGCGCGCCCGCCATTGGGCCGTTGCGCCAATAGGCGCAGCCACATGTATTGCGCGGTGTTGGTGTCCTGGTACTCGTCGACCAGTATGTATTTGAACTTGCGGTGATATTCCTTCAGCACGTCCGGATAAGCGCGGAAGATGCGGATCGGGTGATAGAGCAGGTCGCCGAAATCGCAGGAGTTCAACGTCTGCAGCCGCTCCTGATAGGCTTTGTAGAGCTGGCGGCCCTTGCCGTTGCCGAAGCTGCGCGCATCGCCTTCGGCAATCTCGTCGGGGCCGAGGCCCTTGTTCTTCCAGTTGTCGAGCATCTGGGCGAAGGTCTTGGCCGGCCAGCGCTTGTCGTCCAGCCCTTCGGCCTGGATCAGCTGCTTGATCAGCCGCACCACGTCGTCGGTGTCGAGGATGGTGAAATCCGATTTCAATCCGGCCAGCTCGGCGTGCCTGCGAAGCAGCTTCACGCCGATCGAGTGGAAGGTGCCGAGCCAGGGCATGCCTTCGACATTGCCTTCGCCGATCAGGTGGCCGATGCGCTGCTTCATCTCGCGCGCGGCCTTGTTGGTGAAGGTGACGGCCAGGATCTGCGAGGGGAAGGCCCTGCCGGTGGCAAGGATGTGGGCGATGCGGGTGGTGAGCACCCGCGTCTTGCCGGTGCCGGCGCCGGCCAGCACCAGAACCGGGCCCTCGGTCGTCTCGACGGCGAGCCGCTGCTCGGGGTTCAGGCCCTTCAGGTAATCGGGCGCGCCGTGCTGGCCGCTGCGGGCGGCCATGGCGCGCGCGGCTATGCCGGATGGTGCCGCCGCCGGCCGCGCATTCGGTTCATCGAAAAAAGGCATGTCCTCGGAAAAGCCCGACATCGCTCCCGAATGTAGTGATTCGGCAGCGAAAGACCAGAACTGTCTACGTTTTGTTCTAGTTTCGCGTGTCTGGCCCCAACTTGACAGCCGGAGCGGGTGAGGGAAAGCTGCCGGCAGGGCAGGGACGGCTCGCCGTCGCCTGAAAGCCGCCTCTTCGTTTGAAAGCGCGCAACAGTCGAAGGAGCACCGTCTTGGCTGTCACCATCACGTCCCTCGTCCTCTTCCTCATCGGTCTCGTTCTCGGCGGCGGCGGCATCTGGCTCGCGACGCTAGGCGGCAGCTGGTACTACCTGATCGCCGGCCTGGTCTTCCTGATCACCGCCTGGCTGTTGCTGCGACGCAGGTCAACATCGCTCTGGCTCTACGCGCTGTTCGTGCTCGCCACCTTGTGCTGGGCGGTCTGGGAAATCGGCTTCGACTGGTGGCAGCTCGGTCCGCGCGGCGGCGTCATCGTGCTTATCGCCTTGTGGCTTTTGACGCCATGGGCAAGGCGCGGCTTGCTGGGGCCGGACGCGCGGGCGCCGCTGATCCTGGCCGTGCTCGCCTCGCTCGCGGTCGCCGGCTATTCGATGACCGTCGACCCTCACGACATCGGCGGCACGCTGGGCACCGAGAAGGTGGCGACGGCGGCCAATCTCGGCGGCGACATGCCGGCCGGCGAATGGCATTTCTACGGCCGCACGCCCTTTGGCCAGCGCTATTCACCGCTCGACCAGATCACGCCCGACAATGTCGCCAAATTGCAGCCGGCCTGGACCTATCGCACCGGCGACGTCAAAGGCCCCGACGACATCGGCGAGACGACCTATCAGGTGACACCGCTAAAAGTCGGCGATGCGCTTTACATCTGCACGCCGCATAATTTCGCTATCGCCATCGATGCCGCGAGCGGCCAGGAGAAATGGCGCTACGACCCGAAGGTCAAGCTCGACCCCAACCGCCAGCACCAGACCTGCCGCGGTGTTTCCTATTATGCCGACGCCAAGATCGCCGCCGGCCAGCCTTGCGCGCAGCGCGTCTACCTGCCGACGTCGGACGCCCGGCTGATCGCGCTCGACGCCGCGAACGGGCAGGTGTGTGCGTCCTTCGCCGAGGGCGGCACGCTGAACCTGATGGCCAACATGCCCTATCCGAAGTCGGGCTATTACTATTCGACATCGGCGCCTCTGATCGTCGGCGGCAAGATCATCGTCGGCGGCGCGGTCAACGACAATTGCTCGACCGAGGAGCCGTCCGGCGTCATCCGCGCCTTCGATGTCGATACCGGCGCGCTGCTGTGGAACTGGGATTCCGGCAATCCGGATGTGACGACGCCGCTGCCGGCGGGCCAGAACTACACCCACAACTCGCCCAACATGTGGTCGACCGCGAGCGCCGACGAGAAGCTGGGGCTGCTCTACCTGCCGCTCGGCAACCAGACGCCGGACCAGCTCGGCATGGGCCGCAGCGCCAATGTCGAGAAGTTCTCCTCCTCGATCACCGCGCTCGACCTCAACACCGGACAATTGCGCTGGGTGAGGCAGACCGTGCATCACGACCTGTGGGACATGGATGTGCCGGCGCAGCCGACGCTGGTCGACATCACCACGGCGAACGGAGTCGTGCCGGCACTGGTCGGACCGACCAAGCAGGGCGATCTCTACGTGCTCGACCGGCGCACCGGCGAGCCGATCATCCCGGTGAAGGAAGTGCCCGCACCCGGCGGCGCGATCGAGGGCGATCATGCCTCGCCGACGCAGCCGGCCTCGGACCTTTCCTTCAATCCGAAGCCGCTGACCGGCGCCGACATGTGGGGCATCACCATGTTCGACCAGCTGGCGTGCCGGATCGAATTGAAGAAGCTGCGCTACGAGGGGCGCTACACGCCGCCCTCGCTGCAGGGCTCGTTGATCTATCCCGGCAATTTCGGGGTCTTCAACTGGGGCGGCGTCGCGGTCGATCCGGTGCGGCAGGTGATGTTCGGCATGCCGACCTATCTCGCCTTCACCTCGAAGCTCATCCCGCGCGCGGACGTGCCGGCGCCGGGCGACAACACCAAGGGCAGCGAGCAGGGGCTGAATCGCAACGAAGGCGCGCCTTACGCGGTGGTGATGGGACCGTTTCTGTCGCCGCTCGGCGTTCCCTGCCAGGCGCCGCCCTGGGGCTATGTCGCCGGCGTCGACCTCAAGACGGGAAACATCGCCTACAAGCATCGCAACGGCACAGTCTACGACATGACGCCGCTGCCTCTGCCGCTCAAGGTCGGCGTTCCAGGCATCGGCGGGCCGATGATCACGGCGGGCGGCGTCGCCTTCCTGGGCGCCGCGGTCGACGACTATCTGCGCGCCTATGACCTCACCACCGGCCGGCAGCTCTGGCAGGCGCGGCTGCCGGCGGGCGGGCAGTCGACGCCGATGACCTATACGGTGGCCGACGGCCGTCAGTTCGTCGTCATCGTCGCTGGCGGGCATGGCTCGGTCGGCACCAAGCCGGGAGATTACGTGATGGCCTATACGCTGCCGAAATAAGAGAGGGCAGCGCGAGGCTTCAAAGTCCGAGATGGCCCCTCAGGCTCGGCACCTGGTCCAGCACCTGGTTGGTCAGGTCAGGGCCGGCGGCGGCTTCCGCCTGCTGGATCAGCGTCGTGCCGGCCTTCTGGATTTGCGCCATGTCGAGGCCTGACGCCTTGAGCACGGCGACGCCGTTGATCAGCGCGCCGGCCTTTCCGCCCAGCACGCCGCCAAGCGCGCCCTGCAGCGACGACAGAAGGCCGCCGCCCGAATTGGCCGTCGCGCCGGCGGCCATCACGTCATATTTCTGCGCCAGCGCAGCGGCGCCGGGGATCTGGTCGAAGAAGGACGAAACGCTGGTGCCTTCAGCCTCGTGCTCGAGCACGGAAAAGATGGTGCCGACAACCTTCTCGGTGGTCGGTTCGTCGAGGCCGGCCTTCGACGAAACGGTGTCGATGATGTCCTGGACGTTCATGGCATTCCCCTTTTCGTCGCTCGTATCGGTGCGGCGGCCTCGGCAACTTCGCGCCCTAATGTGACAGCACCATCAAGGCTTTCGGAAATGACCAAAATGTGATGGGCGAGCTGCACCTCGCCGGATCGTCATCCAAGCGTGACTGGAACGTATAAATCTCGACCCTATCTTGCGGATCGACCTGCCAATCTCCCCGATTGTCGTCGAGAGAGCCATGACCGAACCCGTTGCCAAGCCCGTCATCACGCAGCCTGCCATCGCGCAGGCCATGATCGATGCCTATGACGAATACACGCATCTGACGCTCGACCGCCGCCGCTTCATGGAGCAATTGACGAAGCTGGCGGGCTCGGGCGCCGCGGCGGCCGCGATCGTGCCGATGCTGGCGGCCAATTCCGCCCAGGCGGCGATCGTCGCCGAGGACGACAGCCGCATCAAGGGCGAGGACATCACCTATCCCGGCAGCACCGGCGAGATGAAGGGCTATCTGGTCAAGCCCGCGAACCACTCAGGCCAGCTCGGCTCCGTCATAGTCATCCACGAGAACAGGGGGTTGAACCCGCATATCCGCGATGTCGCCCGGCGCGTGGCGCTGGAGGGATTCGTCGTGTTGGCGCCTGACTTCCTATCGCCGCTCGGCGGCACGCCGTCCGACGAGGACAAGGCGCGCGACATGTTCACCAAGCTCGACGCTGCCCAGGTCACGGCCGACGGCGTGGCGACGATCGCCTACCTCAGGAGCCTCAAGGACGGCAACAGCAAGGTCGGGGCGGTCGGCTTCTGCTGGGGCGGCGGCGCGGTCAACCAACTGGCCGTTCATGCGCCGGACCTCAACGCCGGCGTCGCCTATTATGGCATGCAGCCCAAGGCTGAGGACGCTGCGAAGATCAAGGCGCCGCTGCTCCTTCACTATGCCGGGCTCGACAGCAGGACCAATGCCGGCATCGACGCTTACAAGAAGGAACTCGACGCGGCGCATGTCGAATACAAGGTCTATGTCTATGACGGCGCCAACCACGCCTTCAACAACGACACCTCGGCCGCGCGCTATGACAAGAAGGCCGCCGATCTCGCCTGGGGGCGCACGGTCGCTTTCCTGAAAGAGAAGCTGGCATAGTCGAGCAGGCTAGATATTTGCCGCGGGCTTGTGGAAGGCGACGCCGGCGATGACCATCGCAATGCCGATGCAGCCGGTGAGGCTTGGCACCTGGCGCAGCACGACGACGCCGATCAGCGTTGCCGTGAGCGGCAGAAGCGAGAGCATCAATGCGAAGCTCGCGCGCGGCAGCCTCGCCATGGCAAGCTGGTCGCAGATGTAGGGGATGACCGAGGAGCAGACGCCGACGCCGATCGCGGCGGCTAGCAGTTGCGGCGATGAGAAGGCGGGCAGCGCCTCGCTGAAGCCGATGGGCAACACGATGAGGAATGCGATCGCCATGGCGGTGCCGAGGCCGGCAATTCCGATGCCGGCCTGGGCGACGCGGTGACCGATGACGATGTAGCCGACGAACAGGGCGCCGTTCAAAAAGGCCCAGAACAGGCCGACGGGATCGCTGGACCACTTCACGTCGATGAGAAGCAAGGTGCCGGCAACGGCAACAGCGAGCGCGGCAAAGTTGCGCCGGCTGCGCAGGCCGACCAGCGCCACCGCGATCGTGCCGACGAATTCGATCGCCGCCACCAACGAGATCGGCAGGCGGTCGAGCGCCAGATAGAACGAGCAGTTCATCACCGCCAGGCAGATGCCGAATGCCAGCAGCAGCAGTCGCTGGGCACGATCCGCGCGGGCGAAAACGCGCCAGGGCCTGGTCAGCGGGGCAAAGACAAGGGCGGCGGTGGCGATGCGCAGCCAGGCCATGCCGAGCACGCCGACCTGAGCGAAAAGCAGCACGGCGAAGGCCGGCCCGAGATAATGGAATACGGCGCTGACGCAGAACCAGACATGCGGCGGCAAAGCGTTGGCCATTCCACCGAGTGTCGTGGGGCGGGCGAGGGCGGGGCGCGCATCGGTATCACCGGTGGCCGGATTTGCAGCTGGAATTTGCGTTTGGTTGGTCACGAGCGCATTATCGCAGGCGAAATGCGTGCCCTATATGCGTGATCGGCGGCTATATTGATTTTTTGGCTTTCAGAAGAAGAGAAAAAAGTTGAAAAACCTTCGAAGTGAAAATGCCGATCTGGACGCAATCGATCTGAAGGTGCTGCGGCTCCTGGAAAAGGACGCGCGCATCAGCACGGCGGAACTGGCGCGTGCGGTCGGGCTGTCGGCGCCGAGTGTGGCGGAGCGCATCCGCAAGCTGCAGGAGAACGGCGTGATCGAGGCCTATACTGTCAGGATCAATCCGGCCGCTCTCGGCATGAAGCTGTCGGCATGGCTGAGGATCAGGCCGGTGCCGGGACAGCTTTCCGTGGTGGCGGACATCATCCGCGAGCTGCCGGAAATCGCCCAATGCGACCGGGTGACCGGCGAGGACTGCTTCATCGCGCTCGCCCATGTCGGCTCGGTGAGCGAGCTCGAGCGGGTGATCGACCGCATCATTCCCTATGCGATGACCAACACCGCCATCATCCAGTCGTCACCGGTCGAGCCGCGCTCGCCGCTGGGCGGGTTCAAGGCCCGGTGAGGGGATCAGAGCGGGGTTGTCGGCAGCAAGATTTCCACCGTTCATTTCCGTGAAATCAGCGCAGACGCTGGAGATTGGCGGAAGCCTCTCAACCTCGTCATTCCAGGGCGGAGCAGCCGCGAAGCGGCGTCGCGGAGACCCTGGAATCCATTCCGTGACCGTGATCGGAGAACGCGGCGGTGCAGAATTCTGCACCGCAGCAGCGCTCGGACGTCACGGAATGGATCCTCGGGTCTGCGCGTCCGCTTCGCTCCCGCTCCGCCCGTGGATGACGACGGGGTCGGCGTCTCGGCCAATCTCCAAGGCATGCCGCCCGCCAAGGCAAACATAGCCAACCTGTCAGATTTCTGTGCCAGGGAACTAGGCGTGCCCGCGCCTCATGCGCGCCTGCTTCAGAATCGCGCGCCAGCGGATCATGTCGAACGGGATGGGCTCGTTGTTGTTGGCGATGTGGAAGATCTCGTTGTTGACGTTCTTCAACGATCGCCAGAAATCATAGTCGGTGATGCGTGGATCGGCCGCCAACCGTTCCACTTCGACCTTGATGTCGGTTTTCATGCACTGTCCTCGTACCGCATCCGCCAGCCGCCCGCGCGCAACCCGGTACGGCGGTTTTCGAACGCACCAGTGAGTCGTTCAACGGACTCAACCGACTTGTTCACGTTAAAACCTTGGTAAGGTTAACGCGGGCGTCCGGGTGCTTCAAGCGGTCTTGCGCTTGATGCCGATGGAGCGACCGGCGCGCTCCGGCATGGGCAGCGCCCCATGGGCGGCGCGCATAGCTTCAACTTTTTCCATCACGTCGGCTGGAAAGGGGGCGACCCTAGGCCCGGCCATGTCGACATGCAGCGCAAGCTGCTCGGAGGTCGCGGCCAACCAACCGTCGACATGGCGGATTTCCTGATAGGCCCTGAGCCGCTTCTCGTCGTGGTCGATGAGTTGGAACGAGACCTTCACCTTATGGTCGAGGTGTAGTTCCTGGACATAGCAGACATGGACTTCCGCCGTGTAGATGGTGAGACGGCGATCCCTTGCGTAGTTCGGCCCCATGCCCATCATCTCGAAGGCCACATCCGAACAGCGGTCGAACAGCACGTTGTAATAGGCCATATTGAGGTGGCCGTTATAGTCGATCCAGTCCTTCTCGATGTCCATCGGGTCGGAAATGAACGGGGCGGGGATGGTCATCTGATTTTCCTTGATCGCCGCGGGACAGGGCGTGGCTGCTAAGATTCTCGTTGTTCTGGCGTAAAGTCGCCAAGCCTAACCGCTTGGCACTTTTCCTGGAATTGCTTTAGGCATCATCCATAGCTGCATAACAAGGGTGGACGCTGGTCCATTCGCGGAGGAATTCATGGCTTTGAGCGACCTCAACCCCGTCGAACGCAACGAGGAAGGCATCGCCGCGGTGCTCGGCATCCTCAAGCAGCGCTTCGGCGAGCGCTTCCAGACCGGCGAGGCGATACGCGGCCAGCACGCGCACACCACCACCTATATCCCGACCCAGGCGCCGGACGGCGTCGCTTTCGTCGAGACAGCTGAGGAAGTGCAGGAGATCGTGCGCGCCTGCGCCGCGCACCGCGTGCCCGTCATCGCCTTCGGCGTCGGGTCTTCGCTCGAGGGCCACACCAATGCGCCGGGCGGCGGCATTTCCATCGACACGTCGCGCATGAACCGGATCCTGGCCGTCAATCCGCAGGACCTCGACTGCACGGTCGAGCCAGGGGTGACGCGCGAGGATCTCAACCGGCATTTGCGCGACACCGGCCTGTTCTTTCCGATCGATCCGGGCGCCAATGCGTCGCTGGGCGGCATGGCGGCGACCAGGGCTTCCGGCACCAACGCGGTGCGCTACGGCACGATGCGCGAAAACGTGCTGTCGCTGACCGCCGTCATGGCCGACGGCGAGACGGTGACGACCGGCAAGCGGGCGAAGAAAAGCTCGGCCGGCTATGACCTGACGCGGCTTCTGGTCGGCTCCGAAGGCACGCTCGGCGTGATCACTTCGCTGACGCTGAGGCTCCAGGGCATTCCGCAGGCAATTTCAGGAGGGGTCTGTCCGTTTCCGAGCCTCGAGGCGGCCTGCAACACAGTGATCGCGACCATCCAGATGGGCATTCCGGTGGCGCGCATCGAACTGGTCAACGCGTTGCAGATGCGGGCGATGAAGAATTATTCCAAGCTCGACTATCCGGAGAGCCCATGCCTGTTCGTCGAGTTCCACGGCAGTGACGCCGGCGTGGCTGAACAGGCCGAGACGTTCGGCATGATCGCCGAGGAGAATGGAGGAGGGCCGTTCCTGTGGACCAGCGTCGCGGAAGAGCGGACGAAGCTCTGGAAGGCGCGGCACGACGCCTATTGGTCGTCGCTGACGCTGCGGCCCGGCGCCAAGGGGCTTTCGACGGATGTCTGCGTACCGATCTCGCGGCTTGCCGAATGCGTCACTGAGACCGAGGCCGACATTGCCGAGATGGGGCTGGTGGCACCCATCGTCGGTCATGCCGGCGACGGCAATTTCCATGTGCTGGTGCTGATGGACGTCGACAACCCGCAAGAGATCGCGCTCGCCGAGAAATTCGTAGCCCGGCTCAACATGCGTGCCATCGCGATGGAGGGAACCTGCACCGGCGAGCACGGCATCGGCCAGGGCAAGGTCGGCTTCCTGCGCCATGAGCTCGGCCATGGCGTCGATGTCATGCGCACGATCAAGCAGGCGCTCGATCCGCTCAACATCATGAACCCGGGCAAGATTCTGCCGGCGGCGGGATAACCCATCGGCCAGAGGCTATTCGCCCACTCCTTCGACAAGCTTCTGCAACGTCGGCCGCGTCGGCGCGAAGAAGGTCGTGCCGGTGTGCGGCGTGGAGAAGTCGAGCAGCCGGTCGTAGGCGCCGGGCGGCTCGCCGACATACATGCGCTGCAGCATTTTCTCGATCACCCACAGATAGCGCGTGTAGCCGATGAAATAGGTGCCGAACTCGTTCTGCCCGGGGCGGCCGAACGGCATGTTGTCGCGCAGGATGTCGTATTCGTTGCCGGCGTCGTCCTCGATCGTGGCCAGCGACTTGTGCGATTTGCGCGGCTTGTCGTCGTCATCGATCTCGATGTTGTCGATCTTGGTGCGGCCGATGATTTCTTCCTGGACATGCGTCGGCGTTTTGCCCCAGGCGGCCATGTCGTGCAGGTATTTCTGCACGACCACATAGCTACCGCCGGCAAAGTCGCCGTCCTCGTCGCCGACCAGCGCCGAGGCGGGCAGGTCGAGGCCGGTCGGATTTGCAGTGCCGTCGACGAAGCCGAGAAGATCGCGCGCGTCGAAATAGCGGAAGCCCGAAACCTCGTCGGCAACGCTCACGCTGTCGCCGAGGCTGTTCAGCAAGATGCGCTCGAGTTCGAAGCACATATCGGGCCGCTCGGCGCGGATGTGGAAGAGGAGATCGCCGGGCGTCGAGGGCGCCGAATGCGCCGCTCCTTCAATCGGCGCGAAGGGTTTCAACTCGCGCGGCCGCCGGTTGGGCGAGAGGCGGTTCCAGAGTCCGGCGCCGATGCCGGCGATGCAGGAGAGCCGGCCCGACAGGTCGCGAAAGCCGACATTCTTGACGAGATCGTCGAGCTCGCCCAGCACCGATGCGACGGTCGCAAGCGCGACCCTGTCGGTGCCGACCGTGACGACGAGGAAAATCGCGGCCTGCGATAGCGGAGCGTCGACGCTCTGCGCGTCGATCGGCACTCTATCCCAGTTCTTGCCTGACATCGGGAACGCTCCGTGTTGGGTTCAGATCTGTGGCGACCAGGGGCATGGCCGGAAGGGCAGGAATTGGCAAAAGAGATATCCCGACCGCGAGCCATCGCGCAACTGGAGAGGTCGGCCGTTGCTGCGCCGCTGAATTGCCTCTTTATCGACACGCGGATGCGGGTAGAGTGCGGTTGACTTTCAACCCGGGAAACAGATGCTCGCCCGCCTGTTCGTGATCTTCGGTGGCCTGTTCGTGCTGGTGCTGTGCGCGGCGCTGGTGGTGCCGTATTTCATCGACTGGACAGGCTACCGGGGCGATTTCGAGCGCGAGGCGAGCGCCATCCTCGGCCGCAAGGTGACGGTAAAGGGCGATGCCACGGCGCGGCTGTTGCCGTTTCCGTCGGTGACCTTCTCCAATGTCGAGGTCGCGGGCGGGCCGCAAGGCCAGCCGGCGATGAAGGTCGAGACCTTTTCCATGGATGCGGAACTGGCGCCCTTCCTGCGTGGCGAGGTGCTGATCTTCGACATGCGGCTGGTCCACCCGAAGGCCATCATCAATGTCGCCGGTGACGGCACCGTCGACTGGACGCTGCGGCCCTCGACGCCCCTCGACCCCGGCCAGATCGCCATCGAGAAGCTGTCGGTAACCGAGGGGCAGATCGAGCTTCGTCACGCCGCCGGCGGACGCAGCCATCTGATATCGGAGATCAACTCGACGATTTCGGCCAAGGCGCTCACCGGCCCATGGCGCATGGATGGAACGCTGCGCTTCGACGGCTTGCGCGCCGACGTCTCGGCTTCTACCGGCAAGGTGGAACCGGACGGGCAGATGCGGCTCAGGCTGAAAGCAGATCCCGATGCCTATCCGCTGGTCATCGAAGCCGACGGCAATGCCGGCATCGTCAAGGGCGCCGCGGTCTATTCCGGCCAGTTCAAGATCTCAGGTGCGGACAAAAACTCGGCCGAGCTGCGCGGCAATGACGGCGAGCCGGTCAAGATCAGCACCGGCAAGCCCGACCCGGGCTTCCGGCTGAACGGCAGGTTCGCGCTCGACCACCAGAAGCTCAATGTCGATGAGTTCCGCTTCGAGACCGGGCCGCTCGACAATCCCTATACCGCCGACGGCAAGGCATCGGTCGATCTCGGCCTGAAGCCGCATTTCTCGGTTGAGGCCAGCGGCGCGCAGGTGCAGTTCGACGAGGCCGTGGGTGGTACCGCCGGCGCCGGCTTCACGCTCGACCAGCGCATCGCCGCATTCGAGCAGACGCTGCAGCATATGCCGAAGCCGACGATACCGGGCACGGTCGAGGTCAGGCTGCCGGCGGTGGTGGCGGGCGATACCACGGTGCGCGACGTGCGGCTGTCGGCCGAGCCCGTCGAAGGGGGCTGGTCGGTCAAGTCGCTTGCCGCGACGCTGCCTGGCCGCACGACGCTCGAGGCCGACGGCATGTTGAGTGTCGAGGACCATTTCGGCTTCACCGGCTCGCTGCTGCTCGCCGTCGGACAGCCTTCCGGCTTTGCCGCCTGGCTGTCGAAGGATGTCGACGAGGCGATCCGCCGGCTGCCCGCGGCAGGCTTCAAGGCCAAGGTCGATCTCAGCGAGAACCGGCAGTCCTTCAGCGATCTCGAACTCATCCTCGGCAAGGCGAAATTTGCGGGCAGCATCGATTCCAGCCAGCCGGACGGCGCCAGGCCATCGGTGCTGATGCGGCTGACGGGCGGCGAGATGGACCTGGACGGGCTCGCCGCGTTCGCCTCGATCTTCATCAGCGACAAGGGCGCCAACCGGTTTTCGGATCGCGATCTCGATTTCCAGATCAAGGCAGGGCCGGTCAGCGCCGGCGGCTTGAGCGCCGACACCGTCGACACGGCGCTGCGGCTGCGTGAGGGCCTGCTCGAGATCGATCGGCTTTCGATCGGCGGCCTGGCCGGCGCCTCGATCAGCGCCACGGGCCGGGTCAAGGACTTCCCTCAGAGCCCGACAGGCAAGCTCAACGCTTCCGTGGTGGCGGTGGACCTCAAGCCGCTGATCGATGTCGCGGCGCAGCACTATCCCAACAATGGCGTGCTCAAAGGTCTGGCCAGCCGCGCGGCGGCCTATCCCGAACTGTTTCAGGACGCGCGCATCGATCTTTTGACTAGCGCCGCCGACAATGGCGACGGCACTACGGGCCTGGCGCTCTCCGCCCAGGGCAATGCCGGCGGCTCGGCCTTCTCGGCTTCGCTTTCCGGCAAGGGAACCGCGGACAAGCTCTCCGAGGCGCCGGTATCGATCACCTTCAACGCCCGCAACGACAATGCCACCACGCTGCTTGCGCTTTACGGCCTGCCGGCGCTGCCGCTCGGCATGCTCGGCCACGCCAACACCGAAGTCTCGGCGAAGGGCTCGGTCGTCGGCGGTCTCGCGGCCAGTTTCAACCTGACGTCCGACGATTTCAGGGCAAGCTTCGACGGAACCGTCGCCGAGACGGCGCAAGGCGCCACCGCCAAAGGCAAGGTCAATCTCGACGCCGCCGATATCGAGCCGTGGCTGATGACCACCGGGGTCGGCCTGCCCGGCATGGGAACGGGCACGTCGACGTCGCTGACGGCCGATGCCGATTTCGGCAACGGGCTCCTGGTGCTGAGCGGTCTCACTGGCTCGATCAACAAGGCGGCGGTGTCCGGCGACATCAACATCGATGCCAAGGATGGACTGCCGCATCTTGCGGGGGCGCTGGCGCTCGACGAACTTGACCTCGATCCCCTGGCGGTCTCGCTGTTCGGCGACCAGTCCTTCGCGCCCGCCAAGAGCGGATGGCCGACGACGCCGTTTAGCCAGAAGTCGACGCTTCCGTTCAACGCAGACCTCGATCTCAACACGTCGGCGCTTGCCGCCGGGCCGTTCGCCACGGCGCATGACGCTTCATTCTCGTTGAAGCTCGACCGCGAAGGCATCCACGTCTCCGACCTCAAGGCGAAGCTCCATGGCGGCGATCTGACCGGCCTGTTCGACTTGAAGAACACGGAAGGCACCGGCCTGTTCTCCGGCCAGATGAGACTGGCCGGCGGCGACCTTTCCGCCGTTCTGCCCGGCGCCGGTATCGGCGGCAGCGGCGATCTTTCGGCGGCGCTGTCGACCAGCGGCAAATCCGTCGACGCCATGATTGCGGCTCTCTCCGGATCGGGCACGGCGGCGCTGAAGGGATTGAAAGTGGACGGCATCAATCCGGATGGCTTTGCCGCGATGATCGCCAAGGCCGATGCGATCGGACGCGATATCGACACGGCCAAGACGGCGGAGTTCGCGCCGCAGATCGCCGGGGAGGGCAGCTTTGCCGCCGGCGATGCGGATGTGGCCTTCACCGTGGCGAACGGCACGTTGCGGGCGCCGCCGATCAGCCTCGACAATCCCGGCGCGACCTTGTCCGCGGACGTGACGGCCGATCTCAACACGAGCACCGTCACGGCAAAGGGGGCGCTGACCTATCGTCCCGGCGACGAGGCGCTGGTCGGTTCCGAACCAACCGTCAATTTCAGCCTGACCGGCCCGCTCGGGGCGGCCGCGCCGCAGTTCGACAGCGGCCCGCTGGCGCAGTTCCTGACGCAGCGCGCGTTGGAGAAGGAACAGCAGCGGGTCGAGGCGATGCAGGCGGCGCTCCTGGAGAAGCAGCGGCTGCGGCGCGAAGTGCGCTATTACGCGGCGCTGCAGACGGAGCGCGACAACGCGGCCGAGGAGTTGCGCCGGCAAGAGGAAGAGGCGCGGCAGAAGGCCGAGGCGGAAGCCAAGGCCAAAGCCGAAGCGGAAGCCCAGGCGCAGGCGGAAGCCGAGGCAAAAGCCAAGGCCGACGAAGAGGCGAGGGCCAAGGCGGAAGCCGACGCCAAGGCGCAGGCCGAAGCGGACGCCAAGAAGGCCGATGCACAGGCGAAAGCCGAGGCCGAGCAGCGGGCCGCGGACGAGGCGGCCAAGGCGCAGGCCGAGGCCGATCGCAAGAGGGCGGAGCAGGCGAAGCTGGAAGCGGCGCGCAAGGCGGCCGAGCAAACGCCAAAGGCCGAGGGGTCGCTGCCCGGCGTCAATGACGGTTCGACGCCGGCGAAGCCGAAGGCCAACCCGTTCACGATAGACAATCTGTTGAAGTCACTCGACGGCGGCTGAGCTTCACGCCGCACGCGTGGCGGAACCAGTTCCGCGGCACACGGATTTGACCGGGCGGCTCTGTTTGCGTTGGCAGGTGGCATGCGTTGGAGATTGGCCGAAACGCCCATCGCGATCGTCATTCTAGGGCGGAGCAGGAGCGAAGCTCCGTCGCGAAGACCCTAGAATCCATGCCGTTACCTTCGCCAAGGAGTGCAACGGAGCAAAATTCAGCACCGTGGCGGCGCTTCCAAGTCACGGCATGGATTCTATGGTCTGCGCCGCGTCGCTTCGCTCCTTGCTCCGCCATAGAATGACGAGGTTGGGGCGGCTTCAACCAATCCCCGGCGCTTGTGCTGATTTCACGGACATGAACGGAAAATCTTGCACCAAGACAAACGGCAACCTTTCATCCCTTATCGGGGAACTGGTCGAATATCTTGGCGCTCAGGATTCTTCCCGGCGCGAGAGCAGGCGCCGCAGCATCGGCTCGATGCGCGAAAGCTCGTCGAGATGCGCGGCCGACAAGTCGGCAAGGTGGTCGTCCGCCAGAGGGGTGAGCTGCAGCAAGACTCGGCGGTGATCGCCCTTGTCCTGATCGCGTATGACCAGGCCTGCCTCGGCAAGGCGGTTGACCAGTTCGACCGCGCTGTGATGGCGGATGCGCAGCCGCTCGGCAAGATCGCCCACCGCCACCGGTCCGCCGCCGGGAAATCCCTTGATCGCCAGCAGCGCCTGGTGCTGGCGCGGCGTGAGGCCTGCGTCATTGGCTTGGACCTGGCTGAATTCGAGAAAGCGGCGGATCAGGTAGCGAAACTGCGACAGCCGCTGGTAGTCGGCCTGGCTGATGGCGGGGCGTGGTTTCGGCGGCGTCATTCTCCGACTTATGGTCCTTTCCTGCAAAAGCTCAACAGGCGGCCGCGATCCCTGTCCAAAATGACGCGGCGCAAGGATCGAAAACGGCTTGAAGATTTATATCGTATTACGATATTAAGCCGCCTGAAACCGGACGGCCTTCGCCGCCAGAAAGTTCAGGTTCCCGAAATGAAATCCGCTCACGCCGGCAACGGCCATCTTCGCGACTTCACGACCGATCCGCGCGTGTTGATCATCGCGGCAATCGCCGTGGTGGTGGCGACCGCCGGGCTCTTCGCCGGCATCGTGCTCCTGAAGCTCATCCGGCTCGCCACCAACATCGCCTATTTCGGCCAGTTCTCGCTGGCCGAACTCAAGCTAGAGGACTCGCCGCTGGGCTATGCCGCCGTGATCGTGCCGGTGATCGGCGCGCTGATCATCGGCCTGATGGCGCGCTTCGGCAGCGAGAAGATCCGCGGCCACGGCATCCCCGAAGCCATCGAGGCGATCCTGCTCGGACGCTCGCGGCTCGACGCCAAGGTCGCGGTGCTGAAGCCGCTGTCGTCGGCGATCTCGATCGGCTCGGGCGGACCGTTCGGCGCCGAAGGCCCGATCATCATGACCGGCGGCGCCATCGGCTCGCTGATCGCGCAGATGCTGCCGGTCAGCGACAATGAGCGCAAGACGCTGCTGGTGGCGGGCGCTGCGGCCGGCATGACGACGGTGTTCGGCACGCCGATCGCCGCCATCATGCTCGCGGTCGAGCTGCTGTTGTTCGAATGGACGCCGCGCAGCTTCATCCCTGTCGCCGTCGCTGCGATCGTCGCGGAAGTCGAGCGCACCTTGCTGCACTTGCCAGGTCCGATCTTTCCGTTCTCAGGCACCATGGAGACATCGCTCGCAGGATTGGGCGGCTGGGTGCTGGTCGGCATTGCCGCCGGGCTGCTTTCGGGCTTGCTGACGCAATTGGTCTATGCCTGCGAGGACGCCTTCCTGAAGCTGCCGATACACTGGATGTGGTGGCCGATGATCGGCGGCCTGGTGGTCGGCATCGGCGGACTTGTCGAGCCGCACGCGCTTGGCGTCGGCTACGACAACATCGCCAACATGCTCGACGGCCGCACCGTCGCGACCGCCGCGCTGCTGCTTCTGGTGGTGAAGGCCGTCATCTGGTCGGTTGCGCTGGGGTCCGGGACCTCGGGAGGCGTGCTGGCGCCGCTGCTTATCATGGGCGGCGCGATGGGAGCGGTGCTCTCGGGCATCCTGCCCGCGGCGAGCCCCGGCTTCTGGCCGCTGTTGGCGATGGCCGCGACCATGGGCGGCACCATGCGCGCGCCGCTGACCGCGACCTTCTTTGCCACCGAGCTTACCGGCAACACGCATGTTCTGGTACCGCTGATTGCCGCCTGCGCTACCGCGCATGCGGTCACCGTGCTGTTGATGAAGCGCTCGATCTTGACCGAGAAAGTGGCGCGGCGCGGGCATCACCTCGTTCGCGAATATCGTGTCGATCCTTTCGCCCTGACCAGGGTCAAGGAGGTGATGACGACCAAGGTCGAGAGCGTGCCATCGACGATGACGCTGCATGGCGCGGCAGCCTTCCTGACCGCGCCGGACACGCGGCACCCGAGCTTCCCGGTTATCAATGGGGAGGGGCATGTGCTCGGCGTCATCGATCCGCCCGCGATCTTGCGCTGGCGGCGCGCCGGGAAGCACCGCAAGGCGACGCTCGGCGAACTCCTCGCTGGCAGCAAGATCACGCTCGCTTATCCGGACGAATATCTGGAGGCGCTTTCCGACAAGCTGCTCACCGCCAATGTGTCGCATCTGCCTGTGGTCTCACGCGAGGGTGAACGGCTCATCGGCTATATCGGCTGGAAAGACATGATGCGGGTGAGATCGAAAAAGCAGGCGGAGGAGCGCGACCGCACTGCATTGCTCAGCTTCGGCGCGAAGCGCAAGGCTGGGCAAAGCGTCGGCGATCCGGCTTAGGGCGCGGCGCCGCCGCCCTTCGCCCAGGCCAGCACATAGAGCCTCAGCGCGGATGAGAGGTTCGCGTCGCGGGTGCGCGTATCGTCTATCTCCGCGACCAGAGCCGCGAGCGACAGCGAACGCTGCGCAGCGATGGCGATGAGGTCGTCATAGAAGGGTTGTTCCAGGGAAAAGCTGGTGCGGTGACCGCGGATCGTTACCGAACGTTTTTCGACCGCGGCCATTGCAGGGACTCAGCGCTCGCCGGGGTCGTCGGGTTTTTCCCGGCGATGGCCGGCCACGAATTTCTCGGCCTTTTCCGATGCGAGCCGGTCACGCTCGCGCTCCGTCTTCGGGCGGCCGTGCAGTGCCCGGTTCTCGCTCGCCTGGCGTTCTTTCTCGATGCGCGCTTTATGCTTGCGGGCCTGGCGGAGATTGACGACCTCGCCCATGGAGCAGCGCTACTTCTTGCGGAAGGCGTCGAGCGAAACGACGTCCGCGCCCTTGCCGCCGGTTTCGGCGACCGCCGGCTTCTTTTCGGCCTCGGCGGCCTTCTTCTTCGTTTCCGCCTTCTTCTCGGGGACGACGGCGATCGGCTCGGGTGCCGGAGCGGCCGCCTCTTCTTCCGCATTCTCCGTCTTGACGTCGAATTCGAGCTCGAAATTGACCGACGGATCGTAGAAGCCGCGCACGGCGGAGAAGGGGATTTCGAGCTTTTCCGGCACGTCGGAGAAGGAAAGCCCGACCTCGAAGCCGGCATCCGTCACCTTGAGGTCCCAGTACTGGAACTGGATGACGATGGTCATCTGCTCCGGATAGCGCTCGCGCAGCCTGGACGAGATGCGCACGCCCGGCGCGCCGGTCAGGAAGGTGATGAAGAAATGATGATTGCCCGGAAGGCCGGTGCGCGCGACCTCGGCCAGGACCTTGCGCATGACGCCGCGCAGAGCCTCCTGGGCCAGAATGTCGTAGCGGATGTGGTCGTCGGCCATCTGATGGTCGGGTTCCGTTGAATCGTCCGCATAGCTGTAATCAAGCTTGAGCGCGGCGTAAACCGCATATAGGCGCAAAGCCGTGAGGCCAAGAGGGGTGTCGGCGATTTGATCGCTCAGGCGTGAACGAGCGCCGCCTGTTTGCCGGCTGGCGACTTCTTCCTGCCGAAGGCGCCAAGAAAGGTCCGCACGCCGTTGGTGGCGGAACGCAGCACCTCTTCCTCGGTCGGCACGCCGCCCAGCATGAAAGTGATCTGAAGCTCGGCGTTGACGAGGGCGAGGAACTGACGCGCCGCGACGTCTGGGTCGCCGATCGACAGATGACCGGCAAAGGCAAGCCGGGCAAAGCGCGCGGCAAGCGCCGACCAGGTGCGGCCCGGACCTTGTTCGCGCCATTCCGCAAACAGTTCCGGATAACGCTCGCCTTCGGCCTGGATCAGCTTGCGCAGGAAACGGCCGTCGCGGTTGCAGATGCAATTGCGGTTCATGCGCACGGCGAAGGCGACCAGGTCGGCTTCGAGGTTCGTAGGCTGGTCGGGGAATGTAGCGAATGTGGCGAAGATGCCGGCGTTGCAGCGCTCCGTCAGGTCGCGCACGACGGCAACGAAGAGCTTTTCCTTGTCGCCGTGATGGTTGTAGACGGTCTGGCGTGAAACGCCGGCCTCGGCCGCGATCAGGTCGATATTGGCGCCGGCATAGCCTTCCCGGCAAAAGACGGAAGCGGCGGCATCCACCACCGACACGCGCTTGGCCTCGTGGCTGCGTGGCGGGAAAGTGTCAGGAGAAACGCCGTGCTTCATGAAAATCTATATAGCGGTGATTGACGAATTGGACAAGCCTGTCTAAATTTGTGGACACAACAAAGGGAGTCCGAGCTGCCGAGACGAACAAGTTCGCTCGTGAATGTCGGATTTCCCGTGGGATGGAACGTCCTTGGTTCAGACGCCGGTATTCTCGGCGGCAACCAGATCTGAAAGAGCCTTTATCATGAGTCCCAAATTCCTCCGCGTCGCGGTCGTGCTCGGCTTGTTGTCCGCGATCGGCCCGTTTGCGATCGATATGTATCTCCCCGCGCTGCCGTCGATCGGCCAGGACCTGCATGCCGGCACAGCCGCCGTGCAGATGAGCCTGCTGATCTTCTTCCTGTCGATGGGTTTCGGGCAGATCGTCGTCGGCCCGATCTCCGACATGGTCGGCCGCAAGACGCCGCTTTATGCCGGTCTCGCGCTGTTCATGGTTGGCGGCGTCGGCTCTGCGATGGCGCCGACCATCGAGTGGCTGATCGCTTTCCGCTTCCTGCAAGGGCTTGGCGCCAGCGCCGGCATGGCGGTGCCGCGCGCCATCGTGCGCGACCTGCACACCGGCAACGAGGCCGCCAAGCTGATGTCGCTCTTGATGCTGGTGTTCTCGGTGTCGCCGATCCTGGCGCCGCTGACCGGCAGCCAGATCATCGAGAGTTTTGGCTGGCGCGCCGTGTTCTGGACGGTGACGGGCGCGGCCGCCCTGGCCACCATACTGCTCGCCACCTCGCTCAAGGAGACGCGGCCGGTCGAGGAGCGCGCCGGCTCGTCCTTCGGCACGGCGCTTGCCGGCTATCGCTACCTGATGGGCGATCGCAACTTCCTCGGCCTTGTGGCGATCGCGGGCTTCGGTATTGCGAGCTTCTTCGTCTATCTGTCGAGCTCGTCCTTCATCCTGATCGACCATTACGGCCTGTCGCCGTCGGTCTACAGCGTGTTCTTCTCGATCAACGCGGTCGCCTTCATCGGCATGTCGCAGCTGACCGGGATGCTGGCCGACCGCTTCGGGTTGAAGCGCGTCGTCTGGGTGGCGGTCACCGGCTATGCCACGGTGATGGTGGCGCTGTTCGCCATCATGGCCTCCGGTGTCGATCGGCTCGACGTGATGGCGGCGCTGCTGTTCGTCGGCTACGGCTTCCTTGGCCTCGTCATCCCGACCACCTCGGTGCTGGCGATGGAAGAGCATGGCCAGATCGCGGGAACGGCCTCGGCGCTGATGGGCACGCTGCACTTCGCCATCGGCGCGCTGGCGATGGGCGTCGCCGGCATCTTCTTCGACGGCACGCCGCTGCCGATGGTGGCCGGCATCTCGCTCTGCGCAGTGATCTCGTTCACGCTGGCCAAGCTGACGCTCGGCCGCGCACGCGAGGCGGCCGAAGCGCCGGCGGAATAGGTAATCGCAGACGAAACAGGAAAGGCCGGGTTTGCCCGGCCTTTTTCATGTGCCTCGCAGGCCCGCTTGATCGAGGACGAAACGGACCCGTTCCCCGACCGGCACGAGAGGCAAGGGCACCAGCTCGTAACCGAGCTCCGCATAGACGCCCGTCACCGAGCGGAATGTGCGCTCGGCCTCGTCGAGCGTCTGCTTGCGCTCTTCGTCCTGGATGAAAATCTCCGGCCAGGGCGGCGCGACGAAGACGCGGCGCGCGTAGCGGAATTTTTCAGCCGCGCTTGTGATGTGGTCCGGCACCGGCTGGCCGCAGAGCCTAAGATAGCCGATCGTGTCGGGCGCGCCGCGGTCGAAGAAGATCGGGCCAGGCGGTTCGGCACGTGCGGCGTGCCAGGAACGCAGCTCCCACGACAGCATCAGCTCGGCGAAGAGCGTGCGGTCTTGCCAGGGAAGGGCAGGGCCGCCGATGGCCATCTGGTCGCGGATGATGCCGCGCCCAGCCTCAGGGGCCGTGGCGAAGCCTTGGGCCCGCAGTGCCTCGACCAAGGTGGTCTTGCCCGAGCCGGGGCCGCCGGTCAGCACGAAAAATCGGTCGCAATCGTCTTGCATCGCTTGTCCCTGGAGAATGAGCGGCAAGGCTGCGCGCCGCGCATCGAGCGCCGGACGAGCCTTGGCCGTTCGATCGAATGAGAAGAAAAGGGGGAGGAAAGTGGAGGTTTCTGTTGCCAGGTACCTCCGAACCCCGCCTAGAAGTGCGAACCGCTAGGACTTGATTTGAAGCGTTCGCGCCGCATTAAGCAGCGAGACGAGCTTCCGCATAGTTGTCGTTGGCAACTATAAGTTTAGCCCGATGACGGTGGTACAATGCCGGGCAAAAGTACGATCTTTACACCTTCGTCGATCCTATTTCGCCCCCAGCAAAAGCCGCTCCGTCAGCCAGAGCGGTTTTTGGTGGAGGCGCCGGGTACCGCCCCCGGGTCCGAACGGCTTATTTCATCGCCTGTTTATCGCCATAGTCGGTCAAGCCGACGAAGCGAATATAGGGATCGATAACGGAAAAAGAAAGGCCAAACCGGTGCTTATCCGGTTATGCCAAACTGCACAGCCAAGGGTTGACTTGCGCGCCCACTCAATCAAATCTCGCTCCCCGGTGAGGAGTCTCTGACCTAGCGCACAGGTTGCGCGGCGCGCCACAACCCTCATCGACCGGATCCGTGGCGCCGACGAGGGGAAGTTCGATGGCCGACTATCTTGCGGATGTGAAGAAATACGATGCCGGCGCCAGCGCCGACGCTGTCGATAAGATCGTCAAGCATCTGGGCATTGCGCTCAGGAACCGCGATTCCTCGCTGGTATCCTGCACCGACCCGAAGGAACTCGACCGCGTGCGGGAGAACTGGATCGGCAAGAAGCTCGGCATCGCGGATGCCGCCAAGGCCAACGCCTCGATCGAGAAGACCTGCAAGGCGATGCATGCCGACAACACCAAGAGCCGCGTGACCTTCTATTACCTGGTTGCGAAGGACCTCGGCAAACTCGGCTCCCTGTAAGGCACGGCCACCCGGCGGTCGGCACGAAACCGTGCCGGCACCGTGGATTTCCGGCGCGGTCCACATTTGTCGCCTGCTTTGCGGTGTTCGACCGGCTGCCGGTCGGGTATGATTGCCTGTTACCCGAATCGAGGCAGAGCCGATGCGCCAATATCTCGACCTGTTGAAGCATGTGCTGGAGAACGGCACCGACCGCGGCGACCGCACCGGAACCGGAACACGTTCGGTGTTCGGCTACCAGATGCGCTTCGATCTTTCGCGCGGCTTCCCGGTCACCACCACCAAGAAGCTGCATCTGAAGTCGATCATCCACGAGCTTTTGTGGTTCCTGGCCGGCGACACCAACATCAAATATCTCAACGACAACGGCGTCAGCATCTGGGACGAGTGGGCCGACGAGAATGGCGATCTCGGCCCGGTCTATGGCAAGCAGTGGCGCTCATGGCCGGATGGACATGGCGGCGAGATCGACCAGATCGCGAGGCTTTTGAAGGAGATACGCAGGAATCCTAACTCGCGCCGGCTGATCGTCTCGGCCTGGAATCCGGCCGAAGTCGAGGCGATGGCGCTGCCGCCCTGCCACTGCCTGTTCCAGTTCTATGTTTCGGAAGGCCGGCTCTCGTGCCAGCTTTACCAGCGCTCGGCCGACATCTTCCTCGGCGTGCCATTCAACATCGCGTCCTACGCCTTGCTCACTATGATGGTGGCGCAGGTGACCGGGCTGAAGCCCGGCGACTTCGTCCACACGCTTGGCGATGCGCATCTTTATTCGAACCATTTCGAGCAGGCGCGCGAGCAGATGCGGCGCACGCCCAAGGCCTTGCCGACGATGTGGATCAATCCGGAGGTGAAGGACCTCTTCGCCTTCCGCTTCGAGGATTTCCGCCTCGAGAATTATTTCGCGGATGCGAGCATCAAGGCGCCGATCGCCGTCTAGCTCTCTCAGTCGATGCCGACCATGACGTCCGAGGCCTTGATCACCGCATAGGCCTGCTTGCCTTTTTCGAGCGCGAGGTCGGCGACCGCTTCATTGGTGATCGAGGAGGTGACGATGACGCCGCCGCCGATGTCGATCCTGACATGCGAAGTGGTGGCTCCCTTGACGATCTCGGTCACCTTGCCCTTGAGGATGTTGCGGGCGCTGATCTTCATGCGTCTCTCCTTTGAACTTCGCCGTTCCGTTTCGCATTCACCGTAGGCTGAGACCACGACGGCGCACAATGCTATCGCAGGCGAAAACCCTTCCCTTGTTATGTTCATGCGGATATATCGGTCCGAGGCTTTGGGCCATACGGATTTTGAAACCAGGGAGAGATTTCATGACGCGCAAGGGTTTTGGTTTGAAGGCGATCGCTGTTGGAGGTTTTACGGCAATGCTGATGGCCGCGGTGCCGGCGGCCCATGCCGACGCCAAGGTGGTCGTGTTTGCCGCGGCAAGCCTCAAGGACGCGCTCGACGCGGTCAACAAGGCCTGCGAGCCGGAAGTCGGCGAGGCCGCCACCATTTCCTACGCGGCGAGCTCGGCGCTCGCCAAGCAGATCGAAGGCGGCGCGCCGGCCGATATCTTCGTCTCGGCCGACCTCGACTGGATGAAGTATCTCTCCGACAAGAAGCTGACCAAGCCGGATACCGAAGTGAAGCTGCTCGGCAATCAGATCGTGCTGGTGGCGCCCAAGGATTCCACGGTTGAGACCAAGATCGAGAAGGGCTTCGACCTCGCCAGGGTGATCGGCGACGGCAAGCTTGCCATGGGCGATTTCAAGGCCGTGCCCGCCGGCAAATACGGCAAGGCGGCGCTGGAATCGCTGGGCGTCTGGTCGTCGGTCGAGGGCAAGGTCGCGCAGGCCGAGAATGTGCGTGCGGCACTGAAGCTGGTGTCGACGGGCGAGGCGGCGCTGGGCATCGTCTACGCCACCGACGCGCATGCCGAAAAGGGCGTCAAGGTCGTCGGCACCTTCCCGGAGGATTCGCATCCGCCGATCATCTATCCGATTGCCCAGACCGCGGATTCGAAGGACAAGGACACGGCTGCCTTCCTGAAATGCGTCGAGTCGGCCAAAGCCGCCGAGCTCTTCAAGGAGCAGGGCTTCACGGTGCTCGCGCCGAGCAACTGAGAAAGGCCGCGCAACGCTGACATGAACTGGCTGCTGGACCTCACTCCCGACGAATGGAATGCGGTCCGGCTGTCCATCAAGGTGGCGACGGTGGCGATGATCGCCAGCCTGCCGCCAGGCATCCTGATCGCGCTCCTGCTGGCGCGAGGGCGTTTCTGGGGCAAGACGCTGCTCAACGGGCTGGTGCACCTGCCGCTGATCCTGCCGCCGGTGGTGACTGGCTATCTGCTGTTGCTCACCTTCGGCCGGCGCGGGCCGGCCGGCGCCTTCCTTGCCGAGCATTTCGGCATCGTCTTTTCGTTCCGCTGGACTGGCGCGGCATTGGCTTGCGGGATCATGGGCTTTCCGCTGATGGTGCGGGCCATCCGGCTCTCGATCGAGGCTGTCGACCGCAGAATCGAGGCGGCGGCCGGCACGTTGGGCGCCAATCCGCTCTGGGTGTTCGCCACCATCACGCTGCCGCTGATCCTGCCCGGCCTGATCGCGGGCGCGATCCTTGCCTTCGCCAAGGCGATGGGCGAATTCGGCGCCACCATCACCTTCGTCTCCAACATCCCCAACGAGACGCAGACGCTGCCCTCGGCGATCTACACCTTCACGCAGGTGCCCGGCGGCGATGAAGGCGCGCTGAGGCTGACGCTGATCTCGATCGTCATCTCGATGGTTGCGCTGGTTGCCTCGGAAGTGCTGGCGCGGCGGGTCGGCCGGCGGATGGACATCGAATGACGCTCTCGGTCGACATCAGCCATCGCCTTGGCGATTTCGCCGTGGAAGCGCGTTTCGAGAGCGCCGGCCGGCTGACTGCGCTGTTCGGGCCGTCCGGCTCGGGCAAGTCGACGCTGATCAACCTGATCGCGGGCCTGATCCGTCCGGACAAGGGCCGCATCTCTGTCGACGGCAACGTGCTGGTCGACACCGCCGCGCGGATCTTCGTGCCCATGCACAAGCGGCGCATCGGCATGGTGTTCCAGGATGCGCGGCTGTTCCCGCATATGAGCGTTGCCGGCAATCTGCGCTACGGCCGCTGGTTCACGCCGGCCTCCGAACGCTACGCCAAGATGGATGCGGTGGTCGACCTGCTCGGCATCGGTCACCTGCTCGACCGGCGGCCGGCGAAACTGTCGGGCGGCGAAAAACAGCGCGTCGCGATCGGCCGCGCGCTGCTTGCCAGTCCGAAGCTGCTTCTGATGGACGAGCCGCTCGCCTCGCTCGACGAGGCGCGCAAGGCCGAGATCCTGCCCTATATCGAGCGGTTGCGCGACGAGACGAATATCCCGATCGGCTATGTCAGCCATTCCGTCGCCGAGGTGGCGCGGCTGGCAAGCGACGTCGTGGTGCTTTCGCAAGGCAAGGTCGCGGCCTCGGGCCCGACGGTGGCAATCATGCAGCGGCTCGACCTGTTGCCGGCGGAGGAGCGCGGCGAGGGTGGTGCCGTGCTCGACACAAAGGTCATGCGCCACGATGAGGCCTTCGGCATGACGGTGCTTGGCTCGCAGGCCGGCGAAATCCGCGTGCCGCGCCTTGCGCATCCGGTCGGAGCTTCGGTGCGGCTGCGCGTCCGGGCCCGCGACGTCATGGTTGCGACCGAGCAGCCGACAGGCCTCAGCGCGCTCAACATTTTGTCGGGAACGATTTCCGCTGTCAGGCCGGGTATCGGGCCTACGGTGGAAATCGCCATCGATTGCAATGGCGCGACCGTGCTGGCGCGCATCACCGAACAGTCAAAGCAAACCCTGCGCCTTGCGCTTGGCCACAAGGTCTTCGCGGTGATCAAGACGGTGAGCTTCGACAGCGCGACGACAGGCGTCGGACTGCCGGCGGAGGCCGATGGATGACGGATGCGTATGTCGCTATGTTGCTTTGGAATAGCGCTTTGGCCGCAAAAGGGCTAACCTCGACATGATTGCGGAGGACAGGACATGCCGTCGCTCAGCCTGCGGATAAATCTCGACCCCGACGGCCGGATCGGCCCGGGCAAGATCGAACTCCTGGAGCAGATTGCCGCCTTCGGCTCGATCTCGGCCGCGGCGCGCGGCATGGAGATGTCCTATAAGCATGCCTGGGACCTGGTCGAAGACATGAACCGCGTGTTCGGCAAGCCGCTGGTCGCGGCGCAGACCGGCGGCCGCAAAGGCGGCGGCGCGCAACTGACATCGGTGGGTTTGGCGGTCGTCAGCCGGTTTCGCGCTATAGAGCGCGCGGCGGCTTCGGCGGCGGCGGTGCATATGCAGGCGCTGCAGTCGGAGATCGATGCTGGGTAGTGAGTAGTGAATAGTGAATAGTGAATAGTGAATAGTGAATAGTGAATAGTGAATAGTGAATAGTGAATAGTGGGCGTCACAAGCTTGCGGTGCTCTCACTACTCACTACTCACTACTCACTACTCACTCCGCCTTCCTCAGCAGATAAGTGTCCATGATCCAGCCCTTCTTTCGCCGGGCTTCCTCGCGGACTTTCTCGATTTCGGCCCCTACGTCCCCCAGGCGACCGGAGATGACGATCTCGTCGGGTGTGCCGAGATAGGCGCCCCACTGGATAAGGACATCCTGGTCGGCCAGCGTGTTGAAGGCGCATTTGCCGTCGAGCATGACCACCGTCGAGCCGGCATTGGCCGCCAGGCCTTCCTCGGTCAGCCGCCGGCCGGTGGTGACCAGGATCGAATCGCCGATGCGGTTGAGCGCGGTCGCATGGGCGGCGGCCAGCGCCTGGATCGCGGTGATGCCGGGGATGACTTGGAACTCGAAACCGACATTGCCCCTCAGGCGCACACGCTCGAGGATACGCAGCGCACTGTCATAGAGCGACGGATCGCCCCAGATCAGGAATGCGCCGCAGCCGTCGTCGGCAAGCTCGTCACGGATCAAGGTCTCGTAGATTTCGGCGATCGCCTCGTGCCAGTCGTCGACGGTTATCCGGTAAGACGATGTCGGCTCGGCCCGAACCGGCACATCGAACTCGACGCGGCGCGATTTCGGATTGGTGACGAAGCGGTCGCAGATCTGGCGGCGCAAATCGGCAAGATCGTTCTTCTTCGCTCCCTTGTCGGGAATGAACAGCACGTCGGCGCGGTTCAGGCCATCGATGGCCTGAACCGTCATGTGGTCGGGGTTGCCGGCGCCGATGCCGATGACGAGAAGCTTGCGCATGGCGCTCTCCTGCCCGATCGGCGGCGCGGTGTCCAGAAGTACCCGTATCCGGTGATGAAGGGCTTTGAAACGCCGTCTTTAAACGGCTAGATGGGAGCGCGCATCCGGCTGGTTCCGGTATCGCGGCACAGAGGAGGGGTCCATGTTACGCACCGCACTGACCGCAGCGCTGGCAGTCATCGCCGCTCCGGCCTTCGCCAATGATTCCGTGGCCGAGCTTGGCACCGGCGGGCTGATCCTGTCGCGCAGCGATGCTGTCGCCATGCAAAGCGAGGATCTCTTCATCTCGCCGGAGAAGGTGACGGTTGACTATGTCTTCCGCAACAACACCGACAAGGATGTCGACGCGATTGTCGCCTTCCCGATGCCCGACATTTCGGGCGATCCCGAAGAGATGCCGGCTATCCCGGAAAACCAGAGCGACAATTTCCTCGGTTTCGAGGTGACGATCGATGGCGTCGCGGCCAAACCGCAGCTCGAACAGAAGGTTTTCGCGCTGGGTATCGACATCAGCGCCGACCTGAAAGTGCAGAATGTGCCGTTCAACCCGTTCGGCGATGCCGCCAAGGCGGCTTTGGCGAAACTGCCGAAAGAGGTCGCTCAGGACTGGGAAAACCGCGGCATCATCATCGAGGACCCGGAAGCGGATAACGGATCCGGCCTGAACCCCGGATACTCGCCGTTCTGGCAGTTGCGCTCGACCTATTGGTGGCGCTCGACCTTCCCGGCCAAGAAGGAGGTCCACGTTTCGCACCGCTACAAGCCGAGCGTCGGCGGCACCTCTTCGGTCAGCTTCTTCTCCGACGGCCAGTTCCAGAGCCCGCAATACGATACCTACAAGACCCGCTATTGCATGGACGAGACGTTCGACAACGCGGTGCGCAAGGCGGCCAAGGCAAATCCGGACGGCTATCCGAAATATTACGAGAGCCGCATCGCCTATATCCTGACCACCGGCGGCAACTGGGCGGCCGGGACGATCGGCAATTTCAAGCTGACCATCGACAAGGGCAACCCCAACAGCCTGGTTTCCTTCTGCGGTGACAATGTCAAAAAAGTCGGCGCCACCACGTTCGAGGTGACGGCCAAGGATTTTTATCCCGAGCACGACATCGACATTCTGCTGCTGGAACCTTCGGACAACAATGGCGGAGATGCCAACTGATGGACGTCGCCATCTATGTCGCCATTGCCGAAAACGGCGTGATCGGCCGTGAAGGCGGCCTGCCGTGGCGGCTTTCAACCGATCTCAAGCGCTTCAAGGCCGACACGATGGGCAAGCCGATCGTCATGGGCCGCAAGACCTATGAAGGCATCGGCCGGCCGCTGCCCGGTCGTCTCAACATCGTGGTGACGCGCGACAGGACCTGGCGTGCCGAGGGCATAGAAGTGGCCCACTCGCTGGATGACGCGATCGCGCTGGCCAAGGTTCGCGGCCGCTGCATGGCGGGAGCACAGGAGATCTGCGTGGTCGGTGGCGGCGAGATCTATGCCCAGGCCTTGCCGCTCGCAGACCGGCTGCATGTGACGCATGTGCTGGCCAGCGTCGATGGCGACGCGCATTTCCCGCCGATCGACCCGAACACCTGGCAAGTCGTCAGCGCCGAGGGTTTTCCCGCCGGCGAGAAGGACAGCCACGCCACGCGTTATACGGTTTACGAGCGCCGACGCGAGGATCGTTGACGACGACAAAGGGTCGCTACCGATCCAAATCGCACGGTGACGATGGCGCATCGCGTTGAAAGCGGGTCAAGGCGTCCCTATAGAAGAACAGTGTTGCAGCGGCTCGCGTCCAACCGGACGCACAAGAGGCCGCCGTAATACTTTGATTTTGGCGCATGATTCCCTTTTCGAAAACCGATATGGGTTTTCAGGGTCATGCGCTAGGATTGCGCCGCAAGGCCTGAGGGAACCGGAGCGAAAGGACATTCATGCCCTGGAACGACAAGAGCGGCGGCGGCGGCCCATGGGGCGGCGGCGGCAATCAGGGGCCCTGGGGGCAGGGACCGAAAGGGCCGAGCGGCCCGCAAGGCTCGCCTCCCGATCTTGAGGATATCATCCGCCGCGGCCAGGACAGGCTGCGGCGCGCGCTTCCGGGCGGCGGCGGCACCAGCCCGGCCGTGCTCGGGCTGATCGCGCTGGCCCTCGTCGTGCTATGGGCCTTCAAGGCGATCTACACCGTGCAGCCCGACGAGGTTGCGGTCGAATTGCGCTTCGGCCAGCCGAAAGCAGAGCTTTCGCAGCCTGGCCTGCATTTCCACTGGTGGCCGATCGAGACGGTCGAAACGGCCAAGATATCCGAGCAGCTCGTCAGCGTCGGCGGTGGCTCGAGCAGCGGCTCCGGGCTGATGCTCTCCGGCGATCAGAATATCGTCAACGTACAGTTCTCGGTCGCCTACCAGGTGTCCGATCCCAAGGCCTATCTGTTCAACGTTTCCGATCCCGACGGCATGCTGGCCCAGGTCGCCGAAAGCGCCATGCGCGAAGTCGTCGGTCGGCGTCCGGCGCAGGACATCTTCCGCGACGACCGCCAGGGGATCGCAACCGGGGTGCGCGAGATCATCCAGGGCACGCTCGACGGCTACAAGACCGGTCTGCAGGTCAACGCGGTCTCGATCGAGGATGCAGCACCACCGCGTGAGGTGGCCGACGCTTTCGACGAGGTGCAGCGCGCCGAGCAGGACGAGGACAAGTTCGTCGAGCAGGCCAACCAGTATTCCAACCAGAAGCTCGGCCAGGCACGCGGCCAGGCGGCGCAGGTCCGCGAGGATGCGGCGGCCTACAAGAACCGCGTCGTGCAGGAGGCGGAAGGCGAGGCGCAGCGCTTCATCTCCGTCTACAGCGAATACGCCAAGGCGCCCGACGTCACGCGCAAGCGTCTCTATCTCGAAACCATGGAGAAGATCCTGAAGAACTCGAACAAGGTCGTCGTCGAGCAAGGCAACGGTCAGGGCGTGCTGCCTTACCTGCCGCTGCCGGCATTGCAGCCGAAAGCGCAGCCGGCGCCGGCCCTGGGCGGCGGCACGACGGGAGGTAACCAGTGATGGCCAACCGTCTTCCCATCATCGCCGTCATCGCGGCAGTCCTTCTGTTCTTGCTCTACTCCTCGGTGTTCGTGGTCAGTGCCGGCCAGCAGGCGATCGTGCTCAGGTTCGGCGAGATCATCGACGTCAAGAACGAGCCCGGCATCTACTTCAAGGCGCCGTTCGCCTTCTTCGATGCCGACAGCGTGCAAATGGTCGAGAAGCGGGTGATGCGCTTCGACCTCGACAACATCCGCGTCCAGGTCTCGGGCGGCAAGTTCTACGAGGTGGATGCCTTCATCGCCTACCGCATTTCGGATCCGCGCACCTTCCGCGCGGCAGTATCCGGTCAGGTCGAACTGGCCGAAGCCCGGCTGAGGACGCGTCTCGATGCGGCGCTGCGCCGTGTCTACGGCCTGCGAGACTTCGAGGCCGCGCTCTCCGAGGAACGCGGCGTCATGATGCGCGAGGTGCGCGACCAGCTTCGCCCCGATGCGACCTCGCTCGGCCTCGACATCGAGGACGTGCGCATCCGCCGGACGGATCTGACGGCGGAGGTCTCGCAGCAGACCTATGACCGCATGAAGGCCGAGCGCCTGGCGGAAGCCGAGCGTCTGAGAGCCCGCGGCAACGAGGCGGCGCAGCGCATCCGAGCACGAGCCGACCGCGAGGTCGTCGAGATCGTCGCCGAGGCGCAAAAGGAATCGGAAATCCTGCGCGGCGAGGGCGAGGCGCAGCGCAGCGCGACCTTCGCCGACGCCTATAAGCGCGATCCGGCCTTCTTCGATTTCTATCGCTCGATGAACGCCTACGGCACGGCGCTGGACAGCACCGGAACGACGATGGTGCTCTCGCCCGAGTCCGAGTTCTTCCGCTACTTCCGCGATCCGGACAGCAAGCCTCAGCCCGGGCAGCCGGCGGCGCCAGCCGCTCCGGCCGCGCAACCCAGCACCGCCCAGTAGCGGGCGGTGCAGGATTTTGTGGCGGCAATCGGCCTGGTCCTCGTGATCGAAGGGCTGGTCTATGGAGGGTTTCCGGCTTTGGCCCGGAAGCTCGCCACTGAGGTTTTGTCGGTGCCGGAAAATGTGCTGCGGATCGGCGGGCTGGTGGCGATCGCCGTCGGCGTTGCCATCGTCTGGCTGGTCCGCGGCTGAAGAATTCCTTGGTGCCGAAGCGATTGACGATTTATCCTTGGTCGATAGCTGTAGCCGCAAACGTGCCGTATTTCTTGCCAACATGAACGGGACAGGCGTCTTTGCGTAAGCGCCTTTCCTTTTCTGAAAACGCCGGGAGGCCACGATGATATCCGACACCCTGTTGCGCGCGGCGCGCCGCACCTTCTTCGCCGGCGCCACGGCATTCGTGGTTGGCATTGTTGCCGTTCCGTCCTTCGTCACGCCGACGATCGCCTCCGACGGACCGCCTTCGGTCGCCGATCTGGCCGAGCGTCTGCTCGGCGCGGTGGTCAACATCTCGACCTCGCAGACGGTCAAAGGCACGGAAGGGCCGGGCGCGGTGCCGATGCCGCAACTGCCCGAGGGCTCGCCGTTCCAGGACTTCTTCGACGATTTTTTCAAGAACCGCGGCGGCGACAAGGGCGGTGCCGCCCAGAAAGTGCAGTCGCTCGGCTCCGGCTTCGTCATCGACGCGGAGCAGGGCATCGTGGTGACCAACAACCACGTCATCGCTGACGCCGACGATATCGAGGTCAATTTCTCCGACGGCATCACGTTGAAGGCGAAGCTGGTAGGCACCGACACCAAGACCGACGTCGCGGTGCTGAAGGTCGATCCGAAAGGCCACAAGCTGACGGCGGTGAAATTCGGCGATTCCACCAAGATGCGCGTCGGCGACTGGGTGATGGCGATCGGCAATCCGTTTGGCCTCGGCGGCACGGTTACGGTCGGCATCGTCTCGGCGCGCAACCGCGACATCAATTCCGGCCCCTATGACGACTTCATTCAGACCGACGCCGCCATCAACCGCGGCAATTCAGGCGGCCCGCTGTTCAACGCCCAAGGCGAAGTCATCGGCATCAACACGGCGATCATCTCGCCGTCGGGTGGCTCGATCGGCATCGGTTTCTCCATCCCCTCGCAGCTTGCCGCCGGCGTCGTCGACCAGCTTCGCCAGTATGGCGAGACGCGGCGCGGCTGGCTTGGCGTGCGCATCCAGCCGGTGACCGACGACATCGCCGAAAGCCTCGGCATGGCGACCGCCAAGGGCGCGCTGGTGGCCGGCGTCATCAAGGGCGGGCCGGTCGACAACGGTACGGTGCAGGCCGGCGACGTCATCATCAAATTCGACGGCAAGGACATCCACGAAATGCGCGACCTACCGCGCGTCGTTGCCGAAAGCCCGGTCGGCAAGGCGGTCGACGTCGTCATCGTGCGCAAGGGCGTCGAGCAGACCGTCAAGGTGACGCTCGGCCGGCTCGAGGACGGTGAGAAGCTCGCCAGCGGCGAGAACGGCAACACTGACCAGGACAAGGGCGACAAGGCAACGCCTCCGGTATCGACGGCTTCGGTGCTCGGCATGACGATCGGCGAGCTCAACGACCAGACGCGGCAGAAGTTCGGCATCGCGGCGGATGTGTCCGGCGTGGTCGTCACCGATGTCGCCAAGGATTCGGCCGCGGCCGAGCGTGGCATCCAGCCCGGCGAGGTGATCACCGAGATCGCGCAGGAATCGGTCGGCACGCCGAAGGACGTGATGGACCGGATCGGCGCGCTGAAGGAGCAGGGCCGCAAGAACGCGCTTTTGATGCTGGCCTCGAAGACCGGCGAACTGCGCTTCGTGACGATCCGGATGGATTGAGTCCGGATCGTCCATCGCCGATCGATGGTTCAGTGAATAGGGCGGCTAGGGCGTTTCACCGTTTCACGGAACCGGTGAAACGCCCTATCTCTTTGTTTTTACGCAATTCCGGACGGAAAACCGCTTACACTTTTCCTGGAATTGCTCTAGCGAGCCACCCTTTTCGTGCCTGCCAATCCTCCCGCGACAGCCGATACATGACATGGCGCTTGAGATGCGGGTGGCTGTCGGGGACGGCGGGGTGGTCGAAATCGGCACCCGGATCGGCTCGCATGCCGAGCCGCTTCATGACCGCGATCGAACGATGATTATCGGCGACCGCGAAGGAGACGATTTCGTCGACGGCAAGCGTTTCGAAGCCGAATGCGAGCCAGGCTTCAGATGCCTCGGTGACATAGCCCTTGCCCCAGAATTCCGGCGCCAGCCGCCAACCGATCTCGATGGTGCCGGGGGCCAGCACGTCGATGTCTTCCGTTCCGGATAATCCGACGAAGCCGATGCATTCGCCGGTCGCAGCAATCTCGGCCGCCGCGAAGCCGTAGCCATCCTCATCGATCCAGGCGCGGACCTCGTCCATCTTGGCGTCCGCAGTTGCGCGGTCGCGGCGGAACGGGAAGAATTCCATCACACGTTCATCCGAGTTGATGCGATGGAACAATTCGCGGTCGCGCTCCTCCCAATTGCGCAGGATCAGGCGCTCGGTGCGGATAGGCTTCATTCGAGCGACCTCACGAGACGAACTCCTCCCGGCGATAGCCCTGCAGATAGAGCAGCGCGGTCAGGTCGCCATGATCGATGCGGATGCGGGCCTGCTCCGCCACCGCCGGCTTGGCGTGAAGCGCGACGCCGGTGCCGGCGAGACGGATCATATCGAGATCGTTGGCGCCGTCGCCGACCACGATGGCGTCCTCGGTCGTCAGTCCAAGCCTCTTGGCGATGTCGAGCAGCGCTTCGGCCTTGGCGGCGCGGCCGAGGATCGGCTCGGCCACCATGCCGGTGAATGCGCCGCCGTCCTCGATCAGGCGGTTGGCCTGGTTCTCCTGGAAACCCAGCATGGCGGCAATGCGGCTGGTGAAGACGTCGAAGCCGCCGGAGACCAGCGCCGTCCAGGCGCCATTGGCGCGCATCGTTTGCACCAGGGCACGGCCGCCGGCGGCGAGCGTCAGCCGGTTGGCGATGATGCGATCGACCACGGCTGTGTCGAGGCCTTTGAGCAAGGCCACCCGCTCGCGCAAGGCGGGCTCGAAAGCGATCTCGCCATTCATCGAGCGCGCGGTGATCGCCGCCACATGATCCTTGACGCCGATTTCGTCGGCAAGCTCGTCGATGCATTCCTGGTCGATCATGGTCGAATCCATATCGGCAAGCAGGATTTTCTTGCGCCTGGTTTCGGCGGGCTGGACGATGACGTCGACCGGTTCGGAAGCCAAGGCGGCGCGCAGATTGGCGGTCATCTCGCCGATATCGGGCGTCCGCGGCAAAACGAGATCGCAGGCAATGTCCTCAGCCAGCCAATGAACGGCGCTTGCGCCGGCGGCCCGCAAGGCCATATTCGCAAGCGAGGCCGGCACGGCGCGGGCTTCTGGACGGGACACTAGCGTGGCGATCAGCGGCATTGAGAATTCCGGCAGGCAGGCGGGCGAAGGCCGCGTCAAGAACGCGATCCTGATAGCCGGGCCGACAGCCAGCGGCAAGTCGGCGCTGGCGCTCGATCTCGCCGAACGCGATGGCGGCGTCATCGTCAACACCGATTCCATGCAGGGCTATTCGGTGCTCGATGTCCTGACGGCGCGACCGAGCGCTGCCGAAACGGCGCGCGTTCCGCATTTCCTTTACGGCCATGTGCATCCCTCTACGGCCTATTCCACCGGCGCCTGGCTACGCGACGTGACGAAGCTGATGGAAGACGGCCTGCTGTCGGGCCGACCGGTCGTTTTCGTCGGCGGCACCGGGCTCTATTTCCGCGCGCTGGCCGAAGGCATCTCGGATATGCCGGATATCCCTGCCTCCGTGCGCGAGCGCTGGCGCTACGAGCTCAAGGAACAAGGGGCCGAAAGGCTGCATCGCCTGCTCATGCGCGAGGATTCGACTGTCGCCATGCAGCTCAGGCCGACCGACGGCCAGCGTATCGTGCGGGCGCTCGAAGTGCTCGACGCTTCGGGGCGCTCGATCCTGGAATGGCAGGCGGCGCGCGGCCGCCCGCTGATCGATCGCGACAGCGCTCGCTTCCTGGTGATCGAGCCGTACCGGGAGCAGTTGGTGCGGCGCATCGAGGCGCGTTTCGACCAGATGCTCGACAAGGGCGCGCTCGACGAAGTGCGCCAGCTCATCGCGCTCGGCCTCGACCCGGACCTGCCGGCGATGAAAGCGATCGGCGTGCGCGAGCTCCAGGCGGCAATGGCCGGCCAGTCGGGGTTTCCTGAAGCCATCGAACGCGCCAAGATCGCGACCCGGCAGTATGCCAAGCGTCAGTCGACATGGTTCAGACACCAACTGGGCGCGGAGTGGCGCAGGCTGCGGCCGGGCGACGAACCGGCGCTCCCGGACTGACGAAAAGCTTTTTCAATCAGCACCTTAAAATCCCCAGCTCTAATTCTCGCCAAGGTTGTCCGGGTTAACGGTCCGTAAGGTCCGCCATGCCATAACCTCAGGGCTTGCAGTGCCGCGGGGAGTAGATGCGTTTCCATAAGGCGGAATCCGCATTCTTTGTCTTTATTTTCGTGATCCTGGCCGCGGGCCTGGTGACCTTCCACGCCTATGGCCAATTGCAGGACATCGCCGCCGATCTCGATGCGGCGTCGCGCGTCGACAAAATCGTCTATCTCAACAAATTGCTGTTCGTCACCGGCGCGCTGCTGGCGACCGCGCTGTTCTTCGGCACTTTCTTCATCTACCCGCTGATCCGCGGCCAGGTGCGGGAAGAGGGCAAGCTCAGGGCCATGACGGTTTCGCTCAGCGCCCGTTCGCAGACGCTCGAGCAGGCGGCGCTCACCGACGGTCTCACCGGAATGCAGAACCGCCGCTATTTCGACGATGCGCTGCGCGAATATCTCCAAGAGTTTCGCCGCATCGACAGGCCGGTCGGGCTGATGATCCTCGATCTCGACCATTTCAAGCAGGTCAACGACACGCATGGCCATGACGTCGGCGACGAGGTGCTGAGAGCCGTCGCCACCTGCCTGCGGGGCATGACGCGCTATCACGATGTGGTGGCGCGATTGGGCGGCGAGGAGTTTGCCGTCGTCACCCCCAACATGGATGTCGAATTGCTCGCCAGATTTGCCGAGCGCATCCGCAAGGCGATCGCCAACATGTCGATCATGTCGGGCAATGTGCGGCTGAAGGTCACCACCAGCGTCGGCCTTGCCGTCTGGGACCACAAGGAGAGCGCGGAGGATTTCTATCGCCGCGCCGACCGCCAGCTTTACGAGGCGAAGAAGCAGGGCCGCAACCGGGTCTGCGCCTAAAATTCCGACATGAATTCATGAGGCCGGTCGACTGACGCGGCTTTCTCGACTTCCGGTGCTCACGGACTGAATGTCCGCTCCGCTCCGGCTTCTCGAAAGCCACGTCATTCGACCGGCCTGATGAATTCCTGTTCGGAATTTGGCCGTGCTTGCGAGGCAGCCGTTCAGTCGTTGAGTTGGCGCATGCCGAAGGTCGAGGGCTTCAGGCCGTAGCGTGTGTCGAAGTCGTCGTCCGGCTGAGCGCGGGCGGCGGTGGTGGCCGGCTTCTTATAGTCAGGGTCGCCGGCCTGGCGGCTCGAGTCCACGGCTTCGGCAAAAGCCATGGCCTGTTGCGGCTTCGGCACGTTGCGCAGCCGCTCGACGATCATGGCCAGGTCGACATCGTTGCCGTCCACGGAGGGTTCTACCTGCTCCCTCTTCGCGGTGCCGGGGATGAATTCCTGCGCCAGCTTCTCGAATTTCAGCCGCATGGTCGTCGCCACGCCTTCGCCGAAGGCGATGGCTTCGCGCTGCCCCATGGAGGACAGGAAGGCCAGCGTCGAGGCCGAGGAGTCGGCGATCGCCGAGCGGATGATCGCCTGGTCCTGCTCGTTGGCGAGGCGCATGGCGAAAAAGGTCGAGCACTGCGACAGAATGGTCGGGTCGAGCTCACCCGGGCGCTGGGTGACGACGCCGAGATAGCAGCCATATTTGCGGCCTTCCTTGGCGATACGCGACAGCGCGTGCCGGGTCGGCGCGAATCCGAGACGCGGATCGGCCGGCATATAGCGGTGGGCTTCCTCGCAAAGTAGGAGCAGCCTCAGCCGGCCCTCGCTCCACAAGGCCAGGTCGAAGGCCAGGCGCGCCAGCACCGAGCAGACCGAATTGACGACTTCCGACGGCATGCCCGCCATCTCGAAGCAGGTGACCGGGCGGCCGTGGCTCGGAACGCGGAAAATATTGCCGATCGTTTCGTGGATCGTGTCCTCGATCAGGCGCGAATTGAACATGAAGCGGTAACGTGGGTCGGCAGCGGCCGATTCGATGCGCGTCTTCAGCGATTTCAGGATCGGGCGGTCGTTCTTGCTTTCCAGCAGGCCCATGCGCTCGTCGATCTGCTTGATGAGGTCGGCGATGCGGTAAGGCACCGGCGTGTCCGCCGTCAGCGCGTCGCTGCCGCGCCTGATATAAGTCCCGGAATTCGGGTTGCGGTAGAGGTTCTTTGCGGCCGGGATCAGGTCGCGCAGGGCGTCGACCTCTTCCGGTACCGTCTCGCGCCCGCGAAACAGGACCTCGGCGAATTCTTCCAGCCTGAACATCCAGAACGGCAGGTCGAGCGTCGCGGAATCGACCTTGACGCAATATTCCGGCAGCGAGGCAGCGAACTCATTGTGCGGGTCGAGAATGAGCACGCGCAGGTCCGGGCGCGCCTCGATGGTCTTGCGCAAGAGCAGTGAGACCGCCGTAGACTTGCCGACGCCGGTGGTGCCGACGATGGCGAAATGGCGCGCCAGGGTGTCGTCGATGGCGATGTTGGCATCGATCGACTCATCCTGCGACAGCGTGCCGATGGTCACCGAATGGCGCCCGGCCAGGTCGTAGACCGCCTGCAGGTCGCGGCTGCGGATGCGGTGAGCGATGGCGCCGATATGCGGATAAATCGTGATGCCGCGGTCGAACACCGGCTTGGAGCCGGGCTCGGCGCCGTCGCGCACTTCGCCGACCAGTTCGACGCTGACCTCGATCGGGTTCTGCCCTTCGGTGTTCCAGGCGCGGTCCGATTTGCCGATGGCATAGACAAGGCCGACAGTTCGCGCCGCGCCGAGATTGATGGAGATCATCCTGCCGACGGTCCACTGACCGCTGACGATGCCGTCGGCGTCTTCGGCATAGGCGCTGATGGTGGCGCGCGCGCCGTCGCATTGCACGACATTGCCCAGAATGCGCTTGTCGTTCTGCTGGATGTTGCGGCGTTCCTGCGAGGTCGGTTCTCCGACGGAGGCTTCGCGTTCAACAAACATAATGCCCTGGTCCCATTCCCCTGGAGCGGGAACCCTATCCAATCGGGGTTAAAGCCAGGTGAGGTCGGATGGTGTAGGCAGCGTTAAGCCAGCCGCGACAATTCGATCGAACAGCTTCTTCTCAGTTCGCGAAATTCCGATATATTGGACGAATGAATAATATATCGAATGACATCAGCGCCACCATCGGCAGACGAATACGCTGCGAACGGACGGTGAGGGGTTGGTCGCTGGCCGAACTGGCCGAGCGCTCGGACGTCTCGAAGGCGATGCTGAGCGCCATCGAACGCGGCACGACCAGTCCGACCGCGGCGCTCCTGGTGCGTATCGCAGCGGCTTTCGGCATGACGCTGTCGACACTGATCGCACGAGCCGAGATGCAAGGCGGCGGCGTTTCGCGCAAGGACGAGCAGCCGGTCTGGCAGGATCCGGCAACCGGTTACATCAGGCGGCATTTGTCGCCGGCATCGCAGATGCCGCTCGAACTGATCAGGGTCAGTCTGCCCGCGGGCGCCAAGGTCAGCCTTCCGGCCGCCTCCTACGCTTTCATCAAGCAGCAGATATGGCTGATCGACGGAAGGCTGGAGTTCACCGAAGGTGATGTGGTGCACCGGCTCGAACCCGGCGACTGCCTGGCGCTCGGCGCGCCGTCGGATTGCGTCTTTCATGCTCCGGGGCCGGATGCAGCGGAGTATCTCGTGGCGCTGGTTAAGGGATGACCCTGATGTCCCGCCGGCCAAAGCGCTCGCACAATGGCGGGCCGCCGCTCGACGACTATGACGGCCCGCCCTGGGGCAAGGGCGACGCCTATGTCTTCCTCGCCTGGCGCGCCGCCCACGACAAGGCCTGGAAGGCGCCAGGCCACGCCGTCATGCTGATGCGGCTGGAACGAGCCGAGCGGCTCGGGCTGACCTATGAGGAATACACGCTCGAGATCCTGGAGCGCGGGCGCCACCTCGGCGAGGACGATGACGACCGTGTCGCCGAAATCAGGCGGGCGCGACGACGCAAGCGCATCAGCCATTTCGAATGACCTCGTTCCCGATACCTCTGGAGAGCACCGGCATGAACCCCCTTGAAATCCGGCCGTTGACCGACGACGCGGCAACCGAGGCCATGCTGTGCGATCTCTTGATCGAGACGGTCGCCGCCGGCGGGTCGGTGAGCTTCATGCACCCATTGTCGCCGGAAGCAGCGCGGGATTTCTGGCGCAAGTCGCTTGCCGCGGCCGCGCGCGGCGAAAGGGCGGTGCTGGGCGCATGGCAGGGCGGGGCGCTTGTTGGCACCGTCACGCTGCTTCTCGACTTTCCGCCCAATCAGCCGCACCGCGCCGAGATCGCCAAGCTGATGACCGGCCGGCGCCATCGCGGCAAAGGCGTCGCGACGCGCCTGATGCAGGCAGCCGAGAAACTGGCTGCCGAAAAAGGCCGCACGCTACTGGTGTTGGACACGGCGAGCGAGGAGGGCGCGGCCGGGCTTTATGAGAAACTTGGTTTCACCCTGACCGGTGAGATCCCCGATTTCGCGCTCAAGCCGCATGGCGGGCTGACCGGCACCCTTATCTACTGGAAACGGATCGGAACGACGGCCGGAGCGCTATCCTGAAACCCGGGCGATGCGCGACAGGAGCCAGCGGCGGAAATCCTGCTCGGCGCCGGACAGTCGCGACGATGACGGCCTCGTCAGGAAATGGCCCGATGGGCTTGAAAGCTCGAAATCCGAAAGCCTGACCAGAGCCTTGTCCCTGAGCGCGGCGTCGACCAAAGGCCGGGAACCGAGCAGCGCTCCGGCGCCGGTCCTTGCCGCTTCCAAGGCGGCGACGAAACTGTCGAAGCGATGCGAGCGCCGGGAATGGCCGGCAAGCCCCGCGGCGGCAAACCACTCCGCCCACATCTCGCGCGCGCCGGCCACCAGGAGCAGTGGCAGCGATGTCCAATCGCCACCGAGCGCGAGTGTCGGCGCCGCGACCGGGACGAGCCGCTCGATGGTCAGCCGGTCTGCTTCGCGCCCGGGAAAGGATCCGTTGCCGAAGCGTATGTCGAGCGCCGAGCCCGGCTGGTCGTAGTCGGTCGGCCGATGGATGGTCACCAGATCGAGCCTCACCCGTGGCAGCGCCTTTGCCAGGTCGGGAAGAGCCGGGACCAGAACCAGCATCGCGAAGGAGATGGGAACACGGATGCTGACGGACTGCACGGCGCGCGGCTCGAACAGCTCGTTCGTACTGTTGCCGATGGTCGCGAATGCCGACTGGATGTGGGGGAGGTAGGCCGCGCCTTCCGGCGACAGGGCCACGCCGCGCGCCAGGCGCGCGAACAATCGCGTCTTGAGCCGCTCTTCCAGAAAACGGATGTGCTGGCTCACCGCTGCCTGGGTGAGCCCGAGCTCGGCGGCCGCGGCGGTGAAATTCGACAGGCGGGCAGCAGCCTCGAAACTGCGCAGCCAGTCGAGCGGAGGCATCGTGTCGAAAGCTTTTCCAGCCATCAGAAATTTAGCGCCATTACCCACAAAACGATAATTTGAATTATGCCTTCGGCGAAGCCACCATGCAATTCGTGTCCGCAGTGGCGGGTCGAGGATGGGAGCTTTCGGGATATGCTGACGACGGTAACGCTGGGCGACGACGGACGAACGATCGAGCTTGGCTGGAAAGACGGAACGGTGAGCCGCTTCCACGCCATGTGGCTGCGCGACAATGCGCTGGACGACAAGACGCGCAGCGCCGGCAACGGCCAGAGGCTGGTCACCATCCTCGACATTCCGGCCGAGACGCGGATCGCCGCCGCCTCGATCAAGGGCGAGTTGCTCGAAGTCACGTTCGCTCCCGAAGGCAAGACCGTCGGCTTTCCCTCCGGCTGGCTGCGCGGCCATGCCTATGATCGCCAGGAGGCACGCGAGCCCGGCTGGACGGCAGGCGACATACGGCGCTGGACGAAAGCCACGATGCAGAGTTCCGTGCCGCGCGCGGCCTATGCCGACGCCAGCCGCGACAGCAATGTGCTGCGGCAATGGCTGGCCGCGGTGCGCAGCTACGGCTTTGCCGTCATGGACGGCTTGCCTGCCGAATCCGGTTCGCTGTGCAAGGTGGCCGACCTCTTCGGCTATGTCAGGGAGACCAATTACGGACGCTGGTTCGAGGTGCGCGCCGAGGTCAATCCGAACAATCTCGCCTACACCAATCTCGGGCTGCAGGCGCATACCGACAATCCCTACCGCGATCCGGTGCCGACGCTGCAGATCCTCGCCTGCATCGAGAACACGGTCGATGGCGGCGAATCCAGTGTCGTCGACGGGTTCGCGGTGGCGGCGGCACTGCAGGCGGAAAACCCGGACGGCTTCCGGTTGCTCTCTTCCTATCCGGCGCGCTTCGAATATGCCGGCTCGTCGGGCGTGCGGCTCCAGTCCAAGCGGCCGATGATCGAGCTCGGACCCGATGGCGAACTCATCTGCATCCGCTTCAACAACCGCTCGCTGGCGCCGATCGTCGACGTGCCGTTCACCGAGATGGACAGATACTATGCAGCCTACCGCCGGTTCGCCGAATTGATCGAGGATCCGGTCTTCGAGGTGACGTTCAAGCTCGAGGCGGGAGAATCCTTCATCGTCGACAACACCCGCGTCATGCATGCGCGCAAGGCGTTTTCCGGCAGCGGCAAGCGTTGGCTGCAGGGCTGCTACGCCGACAAGGATGGCTTGCTGTCGACGCTTGCGGCGATCGAGCATGGTTTCAAGGAGGCGGCGGAATGAGCCCGAACGAATTGAACGTCGGCAACATCGTAGAGTTCATCGCCGATATCTTCGAGCGCCGCGGGGCGGAATCCTATCTCGGCGAGCCCGTCACCATGTCGCAGCATATGCTGCAGGGCGCGTGGCTGGCCGAGCAGGACGCCGCGCCGGAGGAGCTTGTGGCGGCGGCGCTGTTGCACGACATCGGCCACTACACCAGCGAGTTCGGCACCTATTCGCCCGACGACGTCGAGGACAAGCACCATGACGAGGCCGGCGGCGAGGTGCTTGCGCCGTTCTTTCCGCCGGTCATCGTCGAGTGCGTGCGGCTGCATGTCTCGGCCAAGCGTTATCTCTGCGCCACCGATCCGAGCTATTTCGGCAAGCTGTCGCCGGCTTCGGTCCACACGCTGTCGCTGCAGGGCGGACCGATGAGCGCGGAGGAAGTGGCTGAGTTCCGTAGCAATCCGTTCCACGACGAAGCGGTGCGGGTGCGCATCTGGGACGAGGGCGGCAAGGTCGCCGACACGAAGACGCGGGCTTTTCGCGACTATGTGCCGTTGCTTGAGCGCGTCGTGAAAAAGTTCGCGGCGGAAAAGGCGGCTTAGATGACAGAAGCCCGGTTGGCCGGGCTTCTGTCTTCTGCGAGCCCCGTGGGTCAGCTCTTGTGATGGACCTCCTGCAGCCCATAGACAGGCGTCGGCAAGCCGACCTGCCTGGCTTTGAGCTGTAGGGACAGATACTGCGAGTAGTGCCGCGACTGGTGGAGGTTGCCGCCGTGGAACCACAGTGCTTCCTGCTGCGTCGGCTTCCACATGTTGCGTTGCTCGCCTTCCCAGGGACCCGGATCCTTGGTGGTGGCGGAGCCGAGGCCCCAGACCTTGCCGACCTTGTCCGCCACCTCCTGTGAGATCAGGTCCGCGGCCCAGCCGTTCATCGAGCCGTAGCCGGTGGCATAGATCACCAGGTCGGCTGGCAACTCCGTGCCGTCGGCGAATTTCACGCCGGTTTCGGTGAGTTCCTGGACCGCCGCGCCCGGTCCGCTCTTCAGCTTGATCGAGCCGTCTATGACGAGGTCGCAGGCGCCGACATCGATGTAATAGCCGGAGCCGCGGCGCAGGTATTTCATGAAGAGGCCTGAGCCGTCATCGCCCCAGTCGAGCATGAAGCCGGCCTTTTCCAGGTCGGCGTAGAATTTCGCGTCGCGCTCCTTCATCTGCTCATAGAGCGGGATCTGGAACTGGTGCAGGATGCGGTAGGGGAGCGAAGCGAAGATCATGTCGGCCTTGCGCGTCGTCATGCCGTTCTCGACCGCCTGCTCCGAATAGAGCGCGCCGAGACCGATATCCATCAATGTGTCGGACTTGACGATATGGGTGGAGGAGCGCTGCACCATGGTCACGTCGGCGCCGCCTTCCCATAGTGCTGCGCAGATGTCGTGCGCCGAGTTGTTCGAGCCGATGACCACCACCTTCTTGCCACGGTATTTGTCCGGGCCGGGATGGGTCGAGGAGTGCTGCTGCTCGCCCTTGAAGATGTCCTGGCCCTTGTATCTCGGCCAGTTCGCCTTGCCGGACATGCCGGTCGCCAGCACCAGTTGCTTCGGCTTGAGCACGATCTCCTTGCCGTCGCGTTCGACGACGACGGTCCATTCCTTGGTCTTCTCGTCGTACTTGGCCGATTTGGCGGTGGTGGAGGACCAGTAGTTCAGCTCCATCACCTTGGTGTACATCTCCAGCCAGTCGCCGATCTTGTCCTTCGGCGCGAACACCGGCCAGTTCTTCGGAAAGTCGATATAGGGCAGGTGATCGTACCAGACCGGGTCGTGCAGGCAGAGCGACTTGTAGCGCTTGCGCCATGAGTCGCCCGGACGCTCGTTCTTCTCGATGATGATGGCCGGCACGCCGAGCTGCTTCAGCCTCGCGCCGAGCGCGATACCGCCCTGGCCGCCGCCGATGATCACGACATAGGGCTGCCTGGAATGGCCGAGCTCGGCGATCTCGTCGTCGCGCTCCTCGCGCCATGTCTTGCGGCCCTTGCCGTGGCCATGCTTGGCGCCGAGTGGGCGGCTGAAGCCCGCTTTCTCCTCATGGTCCTTCAGCTCCGCCATCGTGGTGAGCAAGGTCCAGATCAGGTCGCCCTTGAACCGCACAAGGCCAAAGCCGCGCGCCACGCTCGTCTCGAAGGTGATCCAGGCGGTGATGACGCCGCCGTCCTCGCTTGCTTCCTCGCCCTTGGCCACCGACCATCCGGTCGGCTTGGTGCCGGCCAGCGTCGCCTGCAGCATGTCGCGGACCTGGTTCTGACCTTCCATCGTCTTCAGGTTCCAGGTGAAGGTGACGAGGTCGCGCCAGTAGCAGTCGGCCTGGAAGCAGTTGACGGCGCTGTCGATGTCGCCGGCTTCCAGCGCCTTGCCGAATTTGTCAAGCAGCGCCTGTGCCTTGGTGGTGGGTGTTCTCTCGAGCATTTGTTCTCCTCCACTTGCTAGAGTGCGCCATGAGCAGCAAGCGGCGTGCCAACCGTGGCGCTTGTTCGTGATTGCAATGAAATCAATCTGTTAGGATGCTCTTGCGTTGTCTTGCCTGTTGCGTTTCCTGTTGCAGGCGCTACGGCGCGCCACAGCCTTGCATTATTAAAGCGCGCCGAATGAAGCGGATTCAGGCGGCGCGCTTTAAGTCCCTGTTCCGACGCATGTCGTTGTCCCAAAACCGCTGCGCACTTTTGGGCGACATGCTTAGTTGGGCGCTTCCAGCCGCAGGCGCTTCATGCGGCGATGCACCGTGGTGCGGTCGACGCCAAGACGCCGCGCGGCTTCGGAAATGTTCCAGCCGGTTGCCGCCAGCACGGCCAGCAGGGCGCCACGCTCTTCCTCGGGCGAGGGCGCGCGCAGCGCGACCAGGCTGGCGGATGGGGCCGTCGGCGCGTCGCGGAACGTGGCGAAATCAGGCAGGTCGGAAGGCTGGATCGTCTCATCGTCGCAAAGCGCCATCGCCAGATCCACGGCGTTGACGAGCTCGCGGATGTTGCCGGGCCAGTCATGGCGGATCAGCGCCAGCCGCGCCGCCGGCGACAGCCGTGCCGACCGGCCGGCAAGGCGCGCGCGCTCGCCGACCAGCCGTTCCAGCAGCCATTCGAAATCGGTGCGTTCTCGCAGTGCCGGCAAACTCAGCGAGGCGGCGTTCAGCCTATAGAACAGGTCCTCGCGGAAACGGCCCTCGGCAATCAGTTGGCGCAAGTCATGATGCGAGGCGGAGATGATCTTGATGTTGACAGGCCGAGGCGCGATGCCGCCGACCGGGACCAGTTCGCGCTCGGCGATCACACGCAAAAGCCGCGATTGCAGCGCGTAGGGCATGTCGCCGATCTCGTCGAGGAACAGCGTGCCACCGTCGGCGCTCTCGATCAGGCCCTTGCGTCCCTTGGCCGTGGCGCCGGTAAAGGCGCCCGCGGCGTGCCCGAACAGCTCGCTCTCGATCAAATGTTCCGGGATGGCCGCGCAGTTGATGGCCACGAACGGGCCGAAGCGCCCGGCGCTGTCATGCAGCGCGCGGGCGAGATGTTCCTTACCGGAACCGGTCTCGCCGTGGATCAGGATCGGGATTGTGGTGCGCGCCAGCTTGGCGGCCCTGAGCTGCATTGCCGCCATGACCGGGTCGCCGCCAGAAAGCTCGGCGATCGGTCCAGGCAGCACCTCGACGGGGGCGCGGCGTCCGCTCGACGGCTGCGGTTCGATGGCATGCGCGAACAGCGCGCTGCCGTTGCGGCCGAACACCAGCCGCTCCTCGGTCGGGCGGCCGCGCGTCAAATTCGGCAAGTCGTCGATATCCATGTCGAGGTAACGCGAGATCGGCTGGCCGACCGGCGAGGAGCGACGCCAGTCGACACCGCCAGCCTGTGCCAGGAGCAGTGCCGCGCCGCGCGTGGTGCCGAGGATGCGGCCCGACGCGTCGAGCGCGATGGCGGCTTCCGGATCGACGTCGAGGAATTCGGGCGAGCGGGAGAAGCGCAGCACCCATTCCGAATGCATCTGCGCCATCAAATTGGCGAGCTCGATGCGCCGGGCCGACGACGTCACAAGGTGAAGGGCAAGGTTCTGGCTGACCTTGGGCTGCGGCGAGCGCAGTAGCGATATGTCGAGCACGGCGGTCAATTCGCCCTTGGTGTCGAAGATCGGCGCGGCGGTGCAGGAGAGCGGCGTGTGGGTGGTGTCGAAATGGTCGGTCTGGTGAATGGTCATCGCCTCGCCGGTGACGATGCAGGAACCGACGCCGCAGGTCCCGGTGCGGCTCTCCGACCATTCGGAGCCGAGGTAGAGACCGGCCGTGCGCAACTGGTCCATGAACAGCGGGTCGCCGAGGAAGTCGACGGTGACGCCCTTGGCGTCGGCCAGCAGCAGGACATAGTTCTGGCCCGCCACCTGCTTGAATAATGTCTCTAGCCCGCTGCGGGCAATGGCGATCAGCCGCTCCGACTGCTCGCGGTGCTCGCGCAGCTGGGTATCGGGAACGATGTAGGCTTCCGTCGGCCGTGCCGGATCGAGCCGATGCGTGTCGATGCAGCGCAGCCAGGATTGAACCACGATATCGTCGCGGGCCGATCGGGCGCCGGACAATACCTGTTCGATTTCGCGTATATGCTCGCGTTCGCCAGCCATGCGTCCTCCTCGCACGTCCTTTGCCAGCGCATAGTGGTGCGTCGGCGGCGGGCGCTCAACTGTACTATGGTAGCGCGAGACTGAGCCGTTTTCACAGGCGGGTGAATTTGCACGGGACCCCATTGACGAGCCCGCGTTTTCGCTTATTGTCCGCGCCCATGAAAACGGCACTCATTCTCGTAGGCTGGCGCGTGGGCAAGGCGGTGTAACCGCCGGGCGAAAACCTCCCATGCGCATCTCACAGGCTCCCTCGGGGGCCTTTTTTATTGCCTGAAACACGACTAAACGACCAGCAAATCGCCAGATGGCGGACAGTACGGGACCAGACCGATGAGCAACGGACAGAACGAGCGGCGCGAAATGACGGGCGCGGAGATGGTGGTGCAGGCGCTGAAGGATAACGGCGTCAAGCACGTCTTCGGCTATCCGGGCGGCGCGGTTCTCCCAATCTACGACGAAATTTTTCAACAGGACGATGTCGAGCACATCCTGGTCCGGCATGAGCAGGGCGCCGGCCACGCGGCCGAAGGCTATGCGCGCTCGACCGGAAAGGCCGGCGTGCTTTTGGTGACGTCCGGTCCCGGCGCCACCAATGCGGTGACGCCGCTGCAGGACGCGCTGATGGATTCCATTCCGCTGGTCTGCCTCACCGGCCAGGTGCCGACCTCGCTGATCGGCTCCGACGCCTTCCAGGAATGCGACACGGTCGGCATCACGCGGCCCTGCACCAAGCACAATTGGCTGGTGAAGGACGTCAACCAGCTCGCCGCCACCATCCATGAGGCGTTCCATGTCGCGACCACCGGCCGGCCCGGCCCGGTGGTGGTCGATATTCCGAAGGACGTGCAGTTCGCCAAGGGCATCTATGTGCCGCCACAGACGGCGCCGCGCACCAGCTACAAGCCGAAGGTCCAGGGCGACCTGGAGAAGGTCAAGGCCGCGGTCGAGCTGATGGCCGGCGCGAAGAAGCCGATCATCTATTCGGGCGGCGGCGTCATCAATTCCGGCCCGGAAGCCAGCCATCTGCTGCGCGAGCTGGTCGACCTCACCGGCTTCCCGATCACCTCGACGCTGATGGGGCTTGGCGCTTATCCGGCATCCGGCAAGAACTGGGTCGGCATGCTCGGCATGCACGGCACCTACGAAGCCAACATGGCGATGCACGATTGCGACGTGATGATCTGCATCGGCGCGCGCTTCGACGACCGCATCACCGGCAGGCTCAACGCGTTCTCGCCGAACTCGAAGAAGATCCACATCGACATCGACCCGTCCTCGATCAACAAGAACGTGCATGCGGACGTGCCGATCCTGGGCGACGTCGGCCGCGTGCTGGAAGACCTAGTGCGGCTGTGGCGGGCGACCGCCAAGACCGACAAGAAGGCGCTTTATCCGTGGTGGGAGCAGATCGCGAAATGGCGGGCGCGGGATTCGCTCGCCTACAAGATGAACAGCGACGTCATCATGCCGCAATACGCGATCCAGCGGCTCTATGCGCTGACCAAGGATATGGACACCTACATCACCACCGAGGTCGGCCAGCATCAGATGTGGGCGGCTCAGCACTATCATTTCGAGAAGCCGAACCGCTGGATGACCTCGGGCGGCCTGGGCACGATGGGCTACGGCCTGCCGGCCGCGCTCGGCGTGCAGATCGCGCATCGCGATGCGCTGGTCATCGACATCGCCGGCGACGCTTCGGTGCAGATGACCATGCAGGAGATGAGCTCGGCGGTGCAGTATGAGGCGCCGATCAAGATCTTCATCCTCAACAACCAGTATATGGGCATGGTGCGCCAGTGGCAGCAGTTGTTGCACGGCAACCGGCTGTCACATTCCTACACCGAGGCGATGCCGGACTTCGTCAAGCTGGCGGAGGCCTATGGCGGCCACGGCATACGCTGCGACAAGCCGGATGAGCTCGACGACGCCATCAAGGAGATGATCTCGGTGAAGAAGCCGGTTCTGTTCGACTGCCGCGTGGCGACCTTGGCCAACTGCTTCCCGATGATCCCGTCGGGCAAGGCGCATAACGAGATGCTCCTGCCCGACGAGGCGACCGACGAGGCGGTGGCCAACGCCATCGACGCCAAGGGCAGGGAACTGGTGTAGGTGGCCGCCAAGGCAGGGCTGTCGCGAGAAGCCATGCGCAAACAGAGAATTAGCTCAAAAATCTGAAATAGAGATTCACGTCATGAACGCACAGCTTCAGCCGACCGGCTCGGCATACTTCATCGCCAAGGAAACCGAGAAGCCGGAAACGCACACGCTTTCCGTGCTCGTCGATAACGAGCCGGGCGTGCTTGCCCGCGTCATCGGCCTGTTCTCCGGCCGTGGCTACAACATCGAAAGTCTGACGGTCTCCGAGACCGAGCATGAAAAACATCTGTCGCGCATCACCATCGTGACGCGCGGTACGCCGCATGTGATGGAGCAGATCAAGCATCAGCTCGAGCGCATCGTGCCGGTGCACCGGGTGGTCGACCTGACCGTGCGCTCGCATGAGCTTGGGCAGGAGCGGCCGCTGGAGCGGGAACTCGCGCTCGTCAAGGTCGCCGGTACCGGCGATGCCCGGGTCGAGGCGCTTCGCCTTGCGGATGCTTTCCGCGCCTCGGTCATCGACGCCAACACCGAGCATTTCATCTTCGAGATCACCGGCAAGGGCTCCAAGCTCGACCAGTTCATCGCCATCATGAAGCCGCTCGGCCTGGTCGAGATCTGCCGCACCGGCGTCGCCGCGATGAACCGTGGCCCGCAAGGGATGTAACCAGGACGGTCAGCCTGTTTTCAGCTTTTGGCCCGGCGGTTGCCCGCCGCTGGCTTTTGCGCGTTTGCTAAAAGGACAGTAAGGCTGACATATCTGGGAGGATATCATGTCGGCTGACGCATTCCTTGCCCTTTTGGTCTATGCCCTGGTGACCTCGATCACGCCAGGGCCGAACAATCTGATGCTGCTGACATCCGGCGTCAATTTCGGCATCGTCAGAACGATCCCGCATATGCTCGGCATCAGCATCGGCTTTTTCGTCCTGCTTTTGGCCGTGGGCCTTGGCCTCGGCGCGGTGCTGACGGCGGTGCCTGCGCTGCACACCGCGTTGAAGGTCGCGGGCGCGGCCTATCTGCTCTATCTCGCCTGGAAGATCGCGATGTCGCGCTCGTTGAGCGGCAAGGGCGAGGCGGAGGCGAAGCCGATGCGCTTCATCGATGCGGCGGCCTTCCAGTGGGTCAATCCCAAGGCATGGGTGATGGCGATCACCGCCATGGCCGTCTACACCAACGCCGACCACCCGTTCATTTCGGTGATGCTAATCTCGGCCGCCTTCGCCATCGTCAACCTGCCCAGTGTGTCCGTCTGGGCTGGTTTCGGTACCGCGCTGCGCGGCTTCCTGTCGGATCCGGTGCGGCTGAAATGGTTCAACATCGCCATGGGTGTGCTGCTCGCGGCGACGCTGTGGCCGATGCTGCGCTGAGAGCGTTTTTTTGGACCGATGCGAGGGTCCGCGACGGCATATTAGCCGGCTGCCCAACATTTGTGCACTGCACATTAAATCTTCGTAATGCCGCGGTTTGGCCCTTTTCCGCCAGAGCCTTGTCCTATCTATTCGGCGAAAATCGCGGCGAAGGGCCGTGAATCGAGCTAAGATGGACCACCGGGATCGGCGTGTCGGGTAGAAGGCTTATTTGTCGATGCGCGGGAAAATCATCTTTGCAGTTGTAGCGGTCGCCTGTCTGGCGGGCGCCGGGCTCTATTCTTCGCCCTCGACGTTGGCCAAGGTCCAGCAGCTCATTTCGGGCAGGCAGGCTGGCACGACCACCGCGGACAAGACGGCAAGCGGTGATAAAACCGGGGGCGGCGACAAGACGGCCAATGCATCGGACACCGCGAAGGGCGGCGGGGCGCGCTCGGCCTCGATCGTTGCGGCGACCGCGACGACCGCCGATTTCCCGATACGCCGTTATGCCATCGGCTTCGTGTCGTCGCCGGCGGTGGTGAGCATCAATGCTCGCATCTCCAGCCAGATCGTGTCGATCGACGTCAAGGACGGCCAGATGGTCAAGGCCGGCGACGTTCTGTTCCAGCTCGACGACCGCGCGTTGAAGGCGCAACTTGCCAAGGATCAGGCCGCTTTAGCCAAGGACCAGGCGCTGCTTGCCAGTTCGAATTCCGATCTCCAGCGCGCCAAGGACCTTGTCGCCAAGCAGGCCGGAACCCAGCAAACCTATGATCAGGCGGTGGCGGCGCAGAAGGCAGCGTCCGCGACCGTCGATGCCGACAAGGCGACGATCGACGCCGATAATGTCCAGCTCGGCTTTGCCACGATCACGGCGCCGATCGCGGGCAGGCTCGGCGCCGTCAACGTCTCGGTCGGCGACCTTGTCACCGTAAGCAACGGCAACTCCAGCACGGCGACCCCGCTGGTCACCATCACGCAGATCGACCCGCTGCAGGTGAACTTCACGCTGCCCGAGAGCAACCTTGCGCTGTTGCACAAGGCTCTGGCCGACCCGCAGCAAGGCGACGTGACGCTGACCAAGGACGACGATCCCACGCCGATCGGCAAGGGCACGCTCGATTTCGTCGATTCCAGCGTCGATACGGCCTCCGGCACCATCGCCACGCGGGCGAGCATACCGAATCCGGATCTGTCGCTGTGGCCGGGGCAATATGTGGACGTGGTGCTCGAGGCAGGCACGATGCCGCAGATGACCTCGGTTCCGACGGTCGCGGTGCAGCCCAGCCAGAAGGGCCCGTTCGTCTATGTGGTCAAGCCGGACAACACCGTGGAGATGCGGCCGGTGCAGGTGGCGCTGACGGTGGGCCAGAACAGCGCCATCAGCGATGGCCTGAAGAGCGGCGAGAAGGTCGTCGTCGAAGGCCAGACACGATTGAAGAACGGCGCGGCGGTGCATGAAGGCAGCGCGGCCAGCGGCGGTGGGCAGGCTACGCCCAAGGTTGCGGAGGCCGACAAGGCCGGCGGGGCGAGCCAATGATCTCCGAATTCTGCATCCGCAAGCCTGTCGCCACCCTTTTGATGTCGTTCGCCCTCGTGCTGGGCGGAATTTTTGCCTACAAGTTCCTGCCGGTGGCGGCGCTGCCCAGCGCCGAATTTCCGGTGGTCAATGTCTCGGCCTCGCTGCCCGGCGCTTCGCCGGAGACGATGGCGACATCGGTTGCGACGCCGTTGATCAAGCAATTCGCGACGATCGCCGGCATCGATTCGATCTCGACCACCAACTCGCTCGGCCAGACCTCGATCGCCATCCAGTTCGTGCTCAACCGCAACATCGACGCGGCGGCCGCCGACGTCCAGGCAGCGATCGCGCGCACGCAGAAATCGCTGCCGCCGCAGATGACGTCGCCGCCGAGCTATCGCAAGGTCAATCCGGCCGATGCGCCGATCCTTTTGATGTCGCTGGTCAGCGACACGGTTCCGATGACCGATCTCGACGCCTTCGCCGAAAACGTCATTTCGCCGTCGCTGTCGACCATCGACGGCGTGGCCCAGGTTTCGATCTTCGGCCAGCAGAAATACGCGGTGCGCATCCAGATCGATCCGACCGCGCTTGCCGCGCGCGGTATCTCGATCGACCAGCTGCAGGCGGCCGTCGCCTCGGCCAACAGCAACACGCCGCTCGGGGTGCTGCAGAACAACAAGCAGCAGCTCACCATCACCGCCAACACCCAGCTCACCGACGCGGCCGGCTTCTCCAACCTCATCATCGCCACCAAGAACGGCCACCCGGTCCGGCTGGGTGAGGTGACGCGGGTCGTCGATTCCGTGCAGACCACGACGACCGCGAGCTGGTACGATGGTACCCGCGCGATCATCATGGCCGTGCAGCGCCAGCCCGACGCCAACACCGTCGACGTCGTAGACAAGGTCAAGGCGATGCTGCCGTCCTTCCAGGACCAGATGCCGGCGGCCGCGCAGATCAAGCTGCTCAACGACCGTTCGACCTCGATTCGCCAGGCCGTCGACGACGTGCAGTTCACGCTGCTCTTGACCATTGCTCTCGTGGTGATGGTGATCTTCGTGTTCCTGCGCAGGGTAACGGCGACGATCATCCCGGCCGTGGCGGTGCCGATCTCGCTGATCGCCACGCTCGGCGCGATGTTCCTGTTCGGCTTCTCGATCGACAACATCTCGCTGATGGGATTGACTTTAGCCGTCGGCCTTGTCGTCGACGACGCCATCGTCATGCTGGAAAACATCTTCCGCCATATGGAGGAAGACGGCCTGTCGGCTTTCGACGCCTCGCTGAAGGGCGCGCGCGAGATCGGCTTCACCATCATCTCGATCTCGATCTCGCTGGTGGCGGTGTTCATCCCGGTGCTTTTGATGGGCGGCGTCATCGGCCGCATCTTCAACGAATTCGCCGTCGTGGTGACCGTCGCCATCCTGGCCTCCATGTTCGTGTCCCTGACGCTGACGCCTATGCTCTGCTCGCGCCTGCTGTCGGTGAGCAAGGCGGATCGCGAAAAGCATGCTCCCGGTCACAGGCCGGACCTCATCACGCGCGGATACGACCGGATCCTGGGCTTCTGCCTGCGAAACACTTTCCTGGTGTTCCTCGTCTTCGTCGCGACCGCGGCGGCGTCGGTGTGGCTGATCCAGGTTTCGCCGAAGGGCTTCTTTCCGCAGGAGGATATCAGCCAGATCTCGGTGACCACCATCGCGCGCCAGGACATCTCGTTCGACGCCATGGCGAAGCTGCAAGGGCAAGTGGCCGGCGTGTTCTCGAAGTCGCCCTATGTCGACCATGTGGCCTGGTCGGCGGGCAGCGGCAACAACGCCCTCAACCAGGGGCAGCTCTTCGTCCAGCTCAAGGGCAAGGATCAGCGTCCCAACATCGAGAAGGTGCTATCGGATCTGAGGCGCCAGCTGTCGGGCGTCGCGGGCATCGAGACCTATATGCAACCGGTGCAGAACCTGCGGCTCGGTTCGCGGTCATCCGCCAGCGCCTACCAGCTCGTGGTGCAGGGCCTGGATACCGGCCAGACCGATATCTGGGCGCAGAAGCTCAACGACGCGATGGCGGCCGACCACACGAAATTCACCGACGTCACAAGCGATCTGCAGAACAACGCCCTGCAGGCGTCGCTGGTGATCGATCGCGACAAGGCCGCCCAGCTCGGCATCGATACCGACACGCTGCGCTCCGCGCTCTATGGCGGCTTCGGCACCGATCAGGTCTCGACCATCTTCGGTTCGGCCGACAGCTATGCGGTGATCACCGAGCTCGATCCCAAGATCGAATGGTCGCCGGAGCATATGCTTGCCATCCAGATGCGGACGGCCAGCGGCAGCCTGGTTCCGCTGGGCGCTTTCGCGCGGGTCGATCGCACAGCCGGCGCGCTGACGGTCAATCAGCTCGGCCAGCTTCCGGCGGTGACGATCTCCTACAATCTGCCGCAGGGCGTCTCGCTCGGCGACACGGTAACCCGCATCGACCAGCTCAAGGAGCAGATCGGCATGCCGACGGCGATCTCGACCAGCTTCGCCGGCACGGCCAAGACCTTCCAGGATTCGCTTGCCAACCAGGGCCTGCTGATCGGCGGCGCGATCCTGACGATCTATATCGTGCTCGGCATGCTCTATGAGAGCTTCATCCACCCGCTCACCATCCTCACCGGCCTGCCGTCGGCGGTGCTTGGCGCGGTGGTGGCGCTGCGCTTCGCCGGCATGGACCTGTCGGTGATCGCGGTGATCGGCATCCTGATGCTGATCGGCATCGTCAAGAAGAACGGCATCATGATGGTCGACGTCGCGCTGGAGCTCAGGCGACAGGGCATGTCGGCGAAGGAGTCCATCCACAAGGCCTGCCTGATGCGTTTCCGGCCGATCATGATGACGACGCTTGCCGCGCTGATGGGCACGTTCCCGATCGCGCTCGGCACCGGCGCCAGCGCCGAGCTTCGCCAGCCGCTCGGTGTCGCGGTGGTCGGCGGCCTGCTCGCCTCGCAGGCACTGACGCTGTTCGTCACTCCGGTGATCTACGTCTATTTCGAGAATTTCTCCGGCTGGCTGCTCGGCTTCTCCTCAAGGAAGAGCAGTCCGGCGCTACATGTGGTGGAAAGCGGCGAGCAAGCCTCGCTGTTCGACACCAACGACGACATCCCGCAAAAGACCGCCGCCGAATAGGCGGCGGCTCTGGCCCAAGCCGTCATGCTTGCGGCGCGATGTGGGCAATCGTAACGTCGTGCGATGTCCCATGATCATGATCACGACAACGAGCTCGATCCGTTCGCGGCGCGCGTGCGCGCGCTGGAGACGATCCTCACCCAAAAGGGCCTGATCGATCCCGCGGCCATCGACGTCATCGTCGATACCTATGAGACCAAGATCGGTCCGCGCAACGGCGCGCGGGTGGTGGCAAAGGCCTGGAGGGATTCGGCTTACGCCGACTGGCTGAAGCGCGATGCGACCGCGGCGATTGAATCGCTCTCCTATTCCGGCCGCCAGGGCGAGCACATGCAGGCCGTGTTCAACACCGAGGAGACGCACAACCTCGTCGTCTGCACGCTCTGCTCCTGCTATCCGTGGTCGGTGCTCGGCCTGCCACCGGTCTGGTACAAGGCACCGCCTTACCGCTCGCGGGCGGTGATCGATCCGCGCGGCGTGCTGGAGGAGTTCGGACTGACGCTGCCGGCGCAGAAGAAGATCCGCGTCTGGGATTCGACGGCCGAGCTTCGCTACCTGGTGGTGCCGATGCGGCCCAAGGGCACCGATGGCTGGAGCGAGGAACGGCTCGCCGGGCTAGTCAGCCGCGATGCGATGATCGGCACGGCAGTCGCGAAGGAACCGGCATGAACGGACCGCAGGATCTCGGCGGGCAGATGGGTTTCGGGCCGGTCGCGCCCGAGAGAGACGAGCCTTATTTCCATGCGGCATGGGAAAAGCGGGCGCTGGGCGTGACACTAACGGCCGGCGGCATGGGCGCCTGGAACATTGACGAGAGCCGGCATGCGCGGGAATCGCTGCATCCCGCCGATTATTATTCGTCGAGCTACTACCAGATCTGGATCAAGGCGCTGGAAGTGCTGCTGAAGCGCCACGGCTTCATCACCGAGCGCGACCTTGCCGCCGGCAAGGCGGTCGATCCGGCCGCGACGCCGAAGAGAGTGCTGAAGGCGGCGGACGTGCCGGCCGTGCTCGCCAAGGGCGGCCCGTGCGATCGGCCCGTCGATACCCCGGCGCGTTTCCAGGCGGGCGATCACGTGCGGACGAAGAACTTCAACCCGACCGGCCATACGCGCCTGCCGCGCTACGCCCGTGGCAAGACAGGGACGATCGAGGCCGTTCGCGACGGCTTCGTCTTCCCCGACAGCAATGCGCATGGCAAGGGTGAGAACCCGCAATGGGTCTACACGGTGGTGTTCGACGGGAGCGAGATCTGGGGCGAGGGCGCCGATCCGACGCTCAGTGTCTCGATCGATGCCTGGGAGAGTTATCTTGAGCCGGCATGAAGATGCGTTGCCGGCGGGTTTCGACGAGCCGGTCTTTGCCGAGCCCTGGCAGGCGGAAGCCTTCGCCCTGACGGTTGCGCTGCACGGCAAAGGCCTGTTTTCGTGGAGCGAGTGGGCGGAGGCCTTGTCCGCCGAGGTGAAGCAGCCGGGCGCGGCTTGCGACGGGCACGACTATTACGAGCATTGGCTGGCGGCGCTGGAAAAGCTGCTGTCGCGAAAGGGGATTGCCGGCAAGGGCGAGGTGGACGAGCTCGCCGCCGCGTGGGAACGCGCCGCGCACGCCACGCCGCATGGCAAGCCGATCCTGCTGGAGAACGATCCGGGGCTCTGATCGCAGCTTGCCGGCAGTGGGACAAGTTTAGGCTTCTGTTATCTCAGTCTGGATTTCGCCCCGATGTTCGGTTGCAAATATCGGCGCTGCCTGCAACCGTGCCGTCACTATGGAAAAACCTCCCGCGCCATGGCCCTTGCTGCAACTCGCGATCGAGCCGAAGTCGAGAGCCGATGAGGAGAAGTTGCGTGTCGCCTTATCGACGCTTGCAGAGAAGCTGCCTGGCTTTGAGGTGAAGCGGGACGTGGAATCGGGCCAGACGATCATCGCCGCGATGACCGAGCTTGACCTCGACATCATTTTCTATCGCTTGACCCGCGAGTTCAACGTCGCGGTCAATGTCGGCGCGCCACAAGTGGCCTATCGCGAAACGATTACCCTCGCCTGCGAACAAGACTATACGCATAAGAGGCAGGTTGGCGGCCACGGACAGTTCGCCCGAGTCAAGATTCTGTTCGAGCCCAGCGGGCGCAATGCGGAGTTCGTGTTTCTTTCGAAGACCGCCGGAGTTGCGGTTCCCGAAGACTATGTCATGGGGGTCCAGGCCGGATTGCGCAGCATCCTGTCCTCCGGTCCCTTCGCGGGCTTTCCGATGATCGGCATCAAGGCAACCTTGGTGGACGGCGCCTGTCACGACACCGATTCTTCGGCTTTGGCCTTCGAGGTCGCCGGCCGCGCTTGCTTCAAAGAGGCTGCGCCCAAGCTCGGCGTGCAATTGCTGGAGCCGATCATGAGGGTCGAGGTGGTTACGCCGGAAATCTATGTCATCAGCATTATCGGCGACCTGCATGACCGCCGCGGTCTGGTCAAGAGTCGGATAAGCCGCGGCGAGGCCATCGTCATCAACGCGATGGTGCCGCTGGCCACCATGTTCAAGTACGTCGACAACCTGCACTCGATGAGCCATGACTGCGCGACCTACACGATGCAGTTCGACCACTACGCGCCCGTTCCGACGGCTGACCGCGGCCCGCCGCCGGCAGTGGCTGCCTACGGCTGACTTGTTCTTCGTCGGAGCCAACCGAGGCACTGCGGTTTTGTTCTCTTTACGTTCCTGTTCGGGGCTGATAGCCTGACTTTGCGGAGGCGCCAGCGATTGCCACCGACAACGGTCGATATGGCGGCCAATCTTGTCTTTCGTCTGCGAATCCGGTCTGTCGCACTGATGGAATTTTCTCCCCAACAGGATGAGGCTTTGAAAGCGGTCGGGCGCTGGCTCAAAGAGGGCCGGCCGCAGGTTTTTCGGCTGTTCGGCTATGCCGGCACCGGCAAGACGACGCTGGCGCGCTATTTCGCCGAGCATGTCGACGGGCAGGTGCAGTTCGCCGCCTTCACCGGCAAGGCGGCGCAGGTGCTGCGCTCCAAGGGCGCGACCAACGCCCGCACCATCCATTCGCTGATCTACAGGCCCAAGGGCGAGGAATCGGTCGAGGACGAGGTGACCGGCAAGACCTCGATGTCGCCAACCTTTTCGCTCAATCGGCAAAGCCCGATTTCGCGCGCCAAGCTCGTCGTCATCGACGAATGCTCGATGGTCGACGAGCAGCTCGGCCGCGACCTGCAGAGCTTCGGCACGCCGATCCTGGTGCTCGGTGATCCGGCGCAGCTGCCGCCGATCTCGGGCGGCGGCTTCTTCACCGAGCATGAGCCGGATGTGCTGCTCACCGAAATCCACCGCCAGGCGCGCGACAATCCCATCATCCGGCTGGCCCTCGACGTGCGCGAGGGTCGCGAATTCATGCATGGCGATTATGGCACCGCGCAAGTGATCGGCAGGGAAGGCGTCACCCAGGATCTGGTGCTCAAGGCCGATCAGGTGCTGGTCGGCACCAATCGCACAAGGCGGCGCTATAACCAGCGGCTGCGCGAACTGAAGGGTTTCAACGCCGACTTCCCGCAGGCCGGCGACAAGCTGGTCTGCCTGCGCAACGACCCGGCCAAGGGGCTGCTCAACGGCTCGCTATGGAAGGTGATGACCTCCTCGCGCGAGACGGTGAAGCCCGGCATCAACTTGCTTGTCTCGCCGGAAGAGGACGACCCAGACCGCGGCGTCGCCAAGATCAAGCTGCTCAAGGCGGCGTTCGAGGATCCGGACGCCGAAATCCCCTGGCAGCAGAAGAAGCGTTTCGACGATTTCGACTACGGCTACGCCTTGACCGTGCACAAGGCGCAGGGCTCACAGTGGAACGACGTCGTGCTGTTCGACGAGAGCTGGGCCTTCAAGGAGACAAGGCAGCGCTGGCTTTACACCGCCATCACCCGGGCAGCCGAGCGACTGACGGTCGTACGCTAAGGTTGTCGATATTCAGGTGAGGCCGGCCTGCAAATGGCGGCTTCCTGCGCTTCCGGTGCTCACGTACTTTAGTACGCTCCGCTCCGGCCTTCGCCGGCCGAAGCCCTCATAAATGTTTCCGCTCTATGAAGGCTACGGCCGGCGTAGGCCGGTTCTCGGAATCCACCATTTTCGACTCGGCCTGACCTGAATCTCGACAACCCTAGTCCTTCGGCCTTGCGCCAAGCCATTGCCAGGCAGCTTCTTCATCGTCGACGCCGAAACGTCTGAATTCGAACGGCAGCGCCTTAGGGAAGACGCCGGTGACGAGGTAGGCCCAATTCGGCTCGCCGACGACAGCGCAACGCACGACATGTTCCAGCGCGTCGGCCACGCCCTGCTTGACCGTATCTTGCGAAATGTTGGCCCAGTCGACGCTTTCCGCGTCGGTCAGCCTGACCAGCACGTCGATCCTTGGATGCAGCGCATAGGCCGCCTCCAGCAGGCCGAAGAGGTTTTCCGCGTCGGCCGGCGAGATATCGCCGACGACGTCGATGGCGAAAAGCGCGTCGCGGTTGGTTTCAATGCGGCGGACCGCCGGCACGGCTTCGAGGAAATTCACAGGTAGATCCTTACGTTAGCCTCCATCTATCCCCTGGAACACCCGAAACCCTCTATCTGTTCCCGTCAAAGGCGGTATAGATGCCCGCCGATCCACTGGACCCAGCTCATGCCCGCCAAGCTTTCGGTCAATCTCAACGCCGTCGCCATGCTACGCAACCGCCGCGACCTGCCATGGCCGAGCGTCACCGGGCTTGGCCGCATCGCCCTTGCCGCCGGCGCGCACGGGCTGACGGTGCATCCGAGGCCCGACGAGCGGCACACCAGGCATTCCGACCTGCCTGAGATCAGGGCGCTGATCGACGACGAATTTCCCAAGGCTGAATTCAACATCGAGGGCTATCCGACCGAGGATTTCCTGGCGCTTGTCGAGAAAAGCCAGCCCGAGCAGGTGACGCTGGTGCCGGACGATCCGGCGCAGGCGACTTCGGACCATGGCTGGAACTTCGTCGCCCAGGCGGCGTTCCTCACTCCGGTCGTCAAGCGGCTGAAGAAAAGCGGGTTTCGCGTGTCGCTGTTTTCCGACGCCGATCCTGACGGGGTGAACGCGGCTCGCGATACCGGCGCCGACCGGATCGAGCTCTATACCGGCCCCTATGGCGGCTTCCATTCCGATACCGCAAAGGCGGCGAAGGAACTGGAAAGACTGGGAAAAACCGCTGACGCGGCATTCAAGGCCGGGCTTGGCGTCAATGCCGGCCACGACCTGACCGTGCAGAACCTGCCGGCGCTGGCAAAACGTATTCCGGCATTGGCCGAAGTATCGATCGGACATGGGTTGACAGCCGATGCGCTGGAGTATGGCATGGCCGGCACGGTCGGGCGGTTCTTGAAGGCCTGCGGATGGTAGGGCGCCTTGCGTAGTTTCGGCGGTTTTGGAGCGTCTCGCGCGTTGCGGCGACCTCGGGGCGTGACGAATCCGGTGAAATGGGGTTCATGGTGCTAGCCAACGCCAGCGAGACGGACCCCCTATGTGGAACAGCCCAACATTCCGCGCGCCTTGGCCATCTGCTGCAAGCAGGGCTGGAAGTTCGACATCATGACGACGTCGTTCTTCCTGTCGCGGCGCTCGCTGAAGGCGTCGCCCAATTCCGGCGTGCCGGTCTGGCAGGACCGGATGTTCATCAGCCTGGCGCGAACGGCGGCGGACGCGACGGAGTATTCCCAGATTCCGACCGGGCGCGTGGTCGAGATCGGCACGCAGGTCGCCATTTGACGAGATCGATTTCTACCGGATGCATAAGCCTGCGCATTGCGTATATGAAAGCCCTGCGTTGGCAGCATGAGAGCCCCCACGCTGGGGCACTTGATATTGCACCGCAGCAAGCGTAGAGCACCGCGCATTTTATCGGAGTGTCGTCATGGCCCTTGCCAATGGTGGTGTAGACGCAGAACCCGCCGACCAATCGGGCCACACTGAAATGCAGCAGCACAGCACCAAGGTGCTGATGCTGGGTGCGCTCGGGGTCGTCTATGGCGATATCGGCACCAGCCCGATCTATGCGCTTCGCGAGGCGTTGCATGCCTCGTCGGGCGGCGACGTCGCCACCCGCGCCGACATTCTCGGTGTGCTGTCGCTGATCATCTGGTCGCTCACCATCACGGTCACCGTCAAATACATCATGTTCGTGCTGCGCGCCGACAACCGCGGCGAAGGCGGCGTGCTGTCTTTGATGGCGCTGGTACGCGGCAGTTTCGCCACGCGCTCGGCGATCATCCTCGGCATCGGCATCGTCGGAGCGTCACTGTTCTTCGGCGACGCGGTGATCACACCAGCCATCTCAGTGCTTTCGGCGGTCGAAGGCATGAATGTCGTCACGCCCGCCTTCCAGCCTTATGTCGTGCCGCTGACCCTGATCATCCTGGCGATATTGTTCGCCGTGCAGCGTTTTGGCACGGGGGGCGTCGGCCTCGTGTTCGGGCCGATCACCGCCCTATGGTTCCTCGCCATCGGCCTTTCCGGTCTCAATCATATCGTCAGCGATCCGGAAATCCTGTGGGCAATCAGCCCGCATTATATCGTCGCGTTCCTGATCAATTCGCCTGACGTGGCCTTCGTGACCATCGGTGCCGTTTTTCTCGCCGTCACCGGGGCGGAAGCGCTCTATGCCGATCTCGGCCATTTCGGCCGCAAGCCCATCGTGCTTGCCTGGCTGGCAATCGTGTTCCCGTGCCTTCTGCTGAACTACGCGGGGCAGGGTGCCTTCATCCTCGCGAACAAAGGCGTGGTCGGCCATCCCTTCTTCGAGATGAACGAGGGCTGGACGCTGATCCCGATGGTGGTGCTGGCGACCGCGGCGACCGTCATCGCGAGCCAGGCAGTGATCTCCGGCGCCTTCTCGCTGACCAGGCAGGCCGTGCAGCTCAACATGCTGCCGCGGCTCGAAATCCTGCATACGTCGGAGAAGCAATCCGGCCAGATCTTCATGCCTCGCGTCAATCTGCTGCTCGCCCTGGTGGTGATGCTGCTGGTGGTCGGTTTCGGCGAATCCAGCCGGCTGGCCTCGGCTTATGGCATCTCGGTCACCGGCAACATGCTGGTGACGACGACGCTGCTGTTTGTCGTCATGACACGCATCTGGAAATGGAACATCTGGCTGGCGGTCGGCCTGACGGCGATGTTCGCGCTGATCGACATCGGCTTCTTTGCCGCCAACATCGTCAAGGTTTTCGAGGGCGGTTGGTCTTCGCTGGCCGTGGCCTTCGCAATTATCATGGCCATGTGGACCTGGGTGCGTGGCAGCCGCTATCTGTTCGACAAGACGCGCCGCAACGAGATCCCGCTCGATTTCCTGGCGGCCAATCTCCTGAAGAAAAAACCGCAGCTTGTCTCGGGCACCGCCGTGTTCCTGACCAGCGATCCGCTGAGCGCGCCGACGGCGCTGATGCACAGCCTGAAGCACTACAAGGTGCTGCATGAAAAGAACGTCATCCTGTCGGTGGTCACGGCGCCGCAGCCAGTCGTGCCCGACAGCGAGCGCGTGAAGCTGGAGACGGTCAACGAGCTTTTCATGCGCGTGACGCTGACTTTCGGCTATATGGAGCAGCCGAACATTCCGCGCGCGCTGGCCATCTGCCGCAAGCAGGGCTGGAAGTTCGACATCATGACGACGTCCTTCTTCCTGTCGCGCCGGTCGCTGAAGGCCTCGCCCAATTCCGGCATGCCGATCTGGCAGGACCGGCTGTTCATCGGCCTGGCGAAAACGGCGGCGGACGCGACGGAGTATTTCCAGATCCCCACCGGGCGCGTGGTGGAGATTGGCACGCAGGTCGCGATCTGACAGACTGCGCCGCATAGGCTGACGTCACGCAATTCCGGACGGAAGACGTGGTTTTCCAAGGATTGCTTTCGAAGGGGCGGGGCATGAGCGGCGAGTTGGTGCTTGTGACCGGCGGGTCCGGCTTCCTTGGCGCGCATTGCATCCTGTCGCTTTTGAACGCGGGCTACCGCGTCCGCACGACGGTGCGCTCCGCCAAGCGCGAAGCCGATGTTCTTGCCATGCTGAAGGTGGGCGGCGCCGAGCCGACCGATGCGCTTTCCTTCGGCCATGCCGACCTCATGAGTGACAAAGGCTGGCCCGAAGCGGTCGCCGGATGCCGATACGTCCTGCACGTCGCTTCGCCTTTTCCGCCCGGCGTGCCGAAACACGAGGACGAGCTGATCGTCCCGGCCAGGGAAGGGGCGTTGCGCGTGCTGCGCGCGGCGCGCGATGCCGGCGTCGAACGGGTCGTGCTCACCTCGTCCTTTGCCGCCGTCGGCTATGGCCAGGTACCGGTTGCCGGCCGGCCGTTCACGGAAGAGAACTGGACCGATCTGTCGCAGAAGGTGAGCGCCTATGTGAAGTCGAAGACGCTGGCCGAGCGGGCGGCCTGGGATTTCATCGATCGCGAAGGCGGGCCACTGGAGTTGGCGGTCGTCAATCCGGTCGGCATCTTCGGACCGGTCCTTGGGGCGGATCTTTCGACCTCGACGGATTTCATCCGGCGCCTGATGGATGGCGAGATGCCCGGCCTGCCGCGCATGGTGTTCGGCGTGGTCGACGTGCGCGACGTCGCGGACCTGCATCTGCGCGCCATGACCAGTCCTGCCGCGAAGGGCGAGCGGTTCCTGGCCATCAGCGGCGACTTCATGACGATGCTCGAGATCGCGCGGACGCTGAAGACGCGGCTGGGCAACGCAGGATCGCGCATCACGACCAGGGTGCTGCCGGACTGGCTGGTCCGGATCGTCGGCCTGTTCGACGGGCAAGCGGCCCAGATCATGACGGAGCTGGGCAAGGCCAGGAACGCCACGAGCGCCAAGGCCGTGCGCCTGCTCGGCTGGACGCCGCGATCGCGCGAGGACGCGCTTGTGGCGACCGGCGAGAGCTTGATCTGGCTCGGACTGCTCAAGAAGGCGAAGTAGCGCGCCGGGGGACGGCTTCCCCAGGCGCGCAGACTTCAGCCGAGCAGGGCAGCCTTGTTCGCTTCGAGGAACTGCTTCAGCGTCCGCGGCTTGCGACCCGAGAGTTTTTCGACGGCATCGGTTACCTCTGCAATGCGCCCGGCGCGCGTGTTGGCGTCGAAGGAGACGATGATGCGGGCGAAATCTTCGGGAACGCCGGCCGCTTTCACCCCTTCGGTCAGTGCTTCGTCCGGCAGTTGGATGACTTCCAGCGGCTTGCCGGTGACTTCGCTCACCAGAGCGGCGATCTCGCCGACAGTGTAGGCCTGAGGGCCGGTCAGCGTGTAGATCCTGCTCTCCTTCGTGCCGGAAGCAAGGCCTGCGGCAATGGCGGCTGCCATATCGTCGCGCGCGCCGTGAGCGATGCGCCCGTCGGCGGCCGAGGTGTACCACTTGCCCGCCGAAATGGCGTGCGGCAGCGCCATGAACAAGTTCTCCTGGTACCAGCCGTTGCGGAAGATGGTGTAGGGGATGCCGCTCGCCTTGATAGCCTGCTCGGTGCCGTAGTGGTCGCCGGCAAAGAGCACGGGCGAGCCCGGTTCCGGATTGGGCATCGAGGTGTAGAGCAGATGCGAAACGCCCGCCGCCTTGGCCGCCGCCACCGCGGTCTCATGCTGCTTGAGGCGCCGGCCAGTCTTCAGATCGAGGTCGCCGGTCGAGATAATCAGCACCCGGTCGGCGCCTGCGAATGCCTTCTCCAGTGAGGCCTTGTCGTTGAAATCGGCGGCCCTGACGACGACGCCGCGTGCCGCGAGATCGGCGAGATTTTCGGGATTGCGCGTGGTGGCGATAATGCTTGCCGGCGCTATCTTTTGCGCTTCCAGCAAGTGATTGATGACGGCGCGGCCAAGCTGGCCGGAGGCACCGGTGACGAGGAGTGTTTCGGTCATGGCAGGTTCCTGAATTGCGCCGATCGGCGGCAGCTGTTGGTGGTCTCAAAAAGAGACCAGCACTAAAATAGGAATTGACCTCAAGCCGTAAAGAAGGCAGTTTTTCGGGAGGTAGGCACAGCCAGGGAACCACCTGGACGGCCGAATTTCGATCAGCGGATGCCGCGATGGACAGCAAGATCCTCAATCTGAAAGCCAAGCTCGAGGTCTATAAGGCCATGACCGGCGGCGGCAATTTCGCCGACTGCCCGGTCCGCGACGTCATCCAGGGCATCAGCGGCAAATGGAGCTCGCTGCTGGTCATGGCGCTGGCCGAAAAACCCTATCGGTTCGGCGAATTGCGACGGCTGGTTCCCGATATTTCGCAGCGCATGCTGACGCAGACGCTCTACGACCTGCAGCGCGATGGCTATGTGCATCGCGAAGTGTTTCCGACCAAGCCGCCAAGCGTCGAATACAGCCTCACCGATCTTGGCCGCTCGATGTCCGGCCCCATGCATCAGCTTGTCCAATGGGCCGAGCTCAACCACGACGCAGTGCGCGACGCGCGGGCCGCCTTCGACGCCCGGACCTGAGCCTAGTTTCTTGCCGCAGCTAATGCATGTCGCCCAGAAGTGTGCAGCGGTTTTGGGACAACGACATGCATCAAGATAAAGACTTAAAGCGCCTGGTTGATTTGGCGGGATCGATCGGGGATTGTGCCCGCCGGTCGGTCTGGGCGGGTAATGGGCAAGAATCTCGACATCGCGATTGCCGGCGCCGGTCCGGCCGGGCTGGCGGCAGCGCTCTATCTCAAGCGGGCCGGGCACAAGGTCACCATTTTCGAGCGCTTCGATGAGCCGAAGCCTGTCGGTTCCGGCCTCATCCTGCAGCCGACCGGGCTGACCGTGCTCGCCGATCTCGGCTTGCTCAATGAGATTCTCTCGCTTGGCAGCCGCATCGAACGGCTGCACGGCACCGACGCCGGCAGCGGACGCACGGTGCTCGAAGTCCGCTACGACGCGCGGCGCGGCCGCCGCTTCGGCCTCGCCGTGCATCGTGCGGCGCTGTTCGGGGTGCTCTATCGCTCCGCCTTGCGCGAAGCGATCGCCATCGAAACCAATGTCGAGGTCGAGACGCTGGAGACGGCCGAGCGCGCGACGCTCGTCTGCGGCAATGGCAGGCGGCTCGGTCCATTCGACCTCATCGTCGATGCCAGCGGCGCTCGCTCGAAGCTGCGGCACTATCTTGGCGATGCCGCCATGCCACGGCCGCTCACCTATGGCGCATTCTGGGCGTCGCTCGGCTGGCGGGACGGCTTCGACCGGCGGGCGCTGCTGCAGCGCTACGACAAGGCAAGCATCATGGTCGGCGTGCTGCCGATCGGCCGGCCTGAGCCCGGCGCGGAAGACATGGCGGCTTTCTTCTGGAGCCTCAAGCCGGCTGATGCCGAACGGGTAAAGGGCCAGGGGCTCGAAGCATGGAAGGCGAGGGTGGTCTCGGTGTGGCCGGAGTGCGAGGCCTTCACCGGCCAGATCGACAGTTTCGAGCAACTCTCGCTCGCCCGCTACGGCCACCACACGATGACGCTGCCGGCCGGCCGGCGGCTGGCCGTCATCGGTGACGCCGCGCACTCGACCAGTCCGCAACTCGGGCAAGGCGCAAACATGGCGCTGCTCGACGCGGCGGCGCTCAGCCATGCGCTGGCGCAGGCGAAGGGTGTCGACGACGCGCTCGATACCTACGCGAAGGCGAGGCGCTGGCATGTGCGCGTGTTCCAGGCGCTGTCGCTGTCGCTGACGCCGTTCTACCAATCGGATTCCGCAGCCTTGCCCTTTGTCCGCGACCGTATGGTGGCGGCGCTGGCGAGAATTCCGCCGGGGCCGCAATTCCTCGCCGCCATGGTCGCCGGCACGGTGATCGACCCGTTCAGGCGGATCGGGCTTGCGGAGTTGCAATGGCCTGCCGCCGGATGATCCCGGACAGGTAAGATTGCTTTGCCAGAAGGAAGGCCTGCAGCCGCAGCGGATAGTCCGGGCTGACGGCTTCGTTCACCGACCGGCGCTCGCTCAAGGCCTCGCGCCAGGCTTGGACGAGTGGCTTGCCATCGAGAATACCGAAATCGCCGATGCGGTCGAACGTGTCGAAATAGCGGAAGACCGGTCCGTAGACCGCATCGACCAGCGAGAAGCGCTCGCCGGCGAACCACGGACCGCTTTGCCTTGCCGCCAGTTCTGCTTCCACGCGCGCGAACATTCCGGACAAACCTTTGCTTTCATGCAGGAAAGCGGCTTCGTCGGCAGTGGAATAGAAACGCCCTATGGCATTGAGGATGGCCGAGCCGAATTCGATCCAGGCGCGATGCCCGGCCCGTGCCAGCGGATCGGCCGGGTGCAAGGGATTGGCCTCCGTCTCCTCCAGGAATTCCAGGATGACGGCGGATTCGAAAATCACTTCCTCCGCATGGCCATGCCGGACGCGCAGCAGCGGCACCTTGCCGAGCGGCGAGACGGCTTTGAACCAGTCAGGCTTGTTGGAGAGATCGACATCGACCCGCTCGAACGCCACGCCTTTCTCGGCAAGCGCAATCGCGGCGCGCTGGACGTAGGGGCATAAATGATGACTGACGAGGGTGAGCCTGGCGGTCATCTCACTCTCCCCAGACGTAATTGAGCGCGCCATCCTCGACGCGGGTCGACAGGAACATCAGGCGCGCGCCCTTTGGCGCCGGTCCTTCCAAACGCTCGCCGCTTGCCATGTCGAATTTCGCGCCATGCCATTGGCAGACGAAAACGCCGTCCTTGCAGTCGAGCGGTCCACCGAAATGCAGGCAGACATTGGCCGCGGCGCGGATGCGTTCGCCACTGCGCCAGACATGGACCTCGCGGCCGAAGAAAGGCGCGATCAGGCTGCCGGTCTGCGGGATATCGGCGATCTTGCAGATTTCATGTTTCATCGGATAACTCCTGGTCGATGCAATTGCATCTATATGGATGCATTTGCATCGATCGTCAAGCTTGATGCAATTGCATCTATCTACTAGATTGTGCCGATGACGAAAAAATCCCCATCACCTGAAGCCGTCACCGCCTGGGCGCGCCTCGTGCGCGTCTCGCGACAGCTGGTCGAAAGCACGGAGGACGCGCTGAAGGCGCGCGGCTTGCCGCCGCTCGCCTGGTACGACGTGCTGCACGAGCTCGCGGAAGCGGGCGAGGGCGGGTTGCGGCCGTTCGAGCTGATCGATCGCGTGCTGTTGGCGCAGTACGGCGTCTCACGGCTGCTGGCCCGGCTGGAGGCGGACGGCCTGGTCGAGAAGCTGCCCGTCTCCGACGATGGCCGCGGGCAGACCGTCCGCATCACGGCAAGCGGCCGGGAGATGCGCCGCCGCATCTGGGCGGTCTACGGCGCTTCGATCGCCGAGCTGATGGGCGACAGGCTCTCGGCCGAAGAGCTCAAGGCACTGGCGACTCTGCTCGGGCGGCTGCGGCATCCGCCGATAGAAAACCACTGAGAGAGCTCGGCCAGCCGCCTCGTCCGAATTTTTCGATTCCGCCCCTTGCGCTGGAAAAAGGAATGAGCCATAAGCCGAACCGTAACGTACGGTACGCATCTGCGGGCGTATCCGGAATTGGGAACAGTCGTGTTGCAGCCAGCGGAGATCGACACAAGTGAAACGCTGACGGAGCGGCAGCAGGCCGTTCTGGATGCGGCTCTTCGCCTGTTGGTCGAGGAGGGCGACAATCTTACCATGACCGCGGTGGCGCGGCGGGCGAGCTGTTCCAAGGAAACGCTCTACAAATGGTTCGGCGACCGCGACGGACTGCTCAACGCTACGGTGCAATGGCAGGCGTCAAAGGTGCGTGTCGCGTCCGTCGACCGTGAGAGACTGGACATCGGTTCGCTCACGGTGAGCCTGGAGCGTTTCGCTTCAGATTGGCTGAAGGTTATCTCCAGTGACACTTCGATCGCGCTGAACCGTGTGGCAGTCAGCCATGCCGGTTCCGGCAAGGACGATCTCGGCGCGATCGTGCTGCAGAATGGCCGCTTCGCGCTTGCCAAGCGCTTGAAGCCGGTGCTTGAAGCAGGTCGGCGGGCCGGGCTGCTCGATTTCGAGGACGCCGAGACGGCGTTCCGGACCTTTTTCGGCCTGGTCGGCCGCGACGTGCAGATACGTCTGCTGCTCGGCGACCGGGTGGAATTGACTGGGGCGACGATCGGCGGCGATGCCGCGCGCGCGACGCAACATTTTCTCGCTCTCTTCGGAGCAAAAACCGGGTCGTGAGGCCCTGATCTTCAAACGGGAAGGAACACCAAATGCGTGTCTATTACGATCGTGACGCCGATCTCAATCTGATCAAGGGCAAGAAGGTCGCCATTATCGGCTATGGCAGCCAGGGCCGGGCGCATGCGCTCAACCTCAAGGATTCCGGCGTCAAGGAGATCGCCATCGGTCTGAAGGCCGGCTCGGCGACCGCCAAGAAGGTCGAGGCCGACGGCCTCAAGGTCATGAGCGTGGCGGATGCAGCCAAGTGGGCCGACCTGATGATGATGGCGACGCCCGACGAATTGCAGGCCGACATCTACAAATCGGAAATCGCGCCGAACATCCGCGATGGCGCCGCGATCGCCTTCGCGCACGGCCTCAACGTGCATTTCGGCCTGATCGAGCCGAAGTCGACGGTCGACGTCGTCATGATCGCGCCTAAGGGCCCCGGCCACACGGTGCGCGGCGAATACCAGAAGGGCGGCGGCGTGCCGTGCCTTGTCGCCGTCAACCAGGACGCTTCGGGCAACGCGCTCGATCTCGCTCTGTCCTACGCCTGCGGCGTCGGCGGCGGCCGTTCGGGCATCATCGAGACCAATTTCCGCGAGGAATGCGAGACCGACCTGTTCGGCGAGCAGGTGGTGCTGTGCGGCGGCCTGGTCGAGCTGATCCGCGCCGGTTTCGAGACGCTGGTGGAAGCCGGCTACGCGCCGGAAATGGCTTATTTCGAGTGCCTGCACGAAGTGAAGCTGATCGTCGACCTGATCTATGAAGGCGGCATCGCCAACATGAACTACTCGATCTCGAACACCGCCGAATGGGGCGAATATGTTTCGGGCCCGCGCATCATCACCGCCGACACCAAGGCCGAGATGAAGCGCATCCTGAAGGACATCCAGACCGGCAAGTTCACCTCGGAATGGATGCAGGAATATCGCGCCGGCATGTCGCGCTTCAAGGGCATCCGCCGCAACAACGACAGCCACCAGATCGAGGAAGTCGGCGCCAAGCTGCGCGCCATGATGCCGTGGATCGCCAAGAACAAGCTGGTCGACAAGGCGAAGAACTAAGGCGATCCACGTCTTTTGCCTGCGCGTCCTCGGGCTTCGCCCTGCGGTCGCGCGGGTGATCGCCAAGAACAAGCTGGTCGACAAGGCGAAGAACTAAGGCGATCCACGTCTTTTGCCTGCGCGTCCTCGGGCTTCGCCCTGCGGTCGCGCGGGTGACCGCCAAGAACAAGCTGGTCGACAAGGCGAAGAACTAAGAAGCTTGCGCCAATTCTACCCTGCCGGCCATCTGCCGCGGGTTTCTGCGCTTCCGGTGCTCACGGACTTAGATGTCCGCTCCGCTCCGGTTCTCGAAACCCGCACCAGCTGACTCGGCAGGGCGAATTGTCATCAACCTTCCGGTTGCTGGAGTTCAAGCCAGCGGAGAAATCCGCTGGCTTTTTATTTTGCAAAGTGGACGTTCTTCAGCCGTAGTGCCAGTGCGGCTTAGGCTCGGTGCCGGTGAACTCGACGCCGATGCGGTCCTCGCGGCGCCAACGCACTACCGCCTTGTAGCCGATGCCGTCGACCGGCACATAAAGCAGGAATTCGTCCGGCACGCGCGCATCGATCGGCACTTTCAGCTCAGCGCCGTTCGAGTGCATGTTGCGCACCGTGCATCTCACCTCGGAATTGTTGATGCCGGTCAGGATCGCCGCGCCCTTCAGCACGCGTTGCCTGTGTTGGTTTCTGTGTTCGTTTTCGGCCATGGCGGGTACGTCTCGCACCCCGTTCGCGCGAATCGTCATATTGGAGGACATCGGCATGGATGAATAGAAGCCGCCGATGAATTTAGGGTTATGGGCCGGTAGCGAGCACTGGTTGCGGCAAAAGCAAAACGGCGCCGGGAAGGGCGCCGTCTGCTTGTCTGTGCCGGCGGCGCCGCTCAGCTATAGGGCGACCAGCATTGCTTGCGAGGACCGTAGTTGGGCTGGAAGGTATTGTCCCAGGCGCGATACGACCGGTAGCGGTCGTAGCACCAGCGGACATGCGCGCTGGACAGCCGCTCGGTCCGGTAGATGCGCCGCGGCTGAACGTAGCGCGGGTAGGGATCGTAATAGTAGGGGTCGTAGTAGTTGCCATAGGCCAGGCTGCCCAAGCCCAGGCCGAGGCCCAGCCCAAGGATCGCCGCATCGCTGTCTCGGAAGTGCCGGCGGTGATGCCGCCAGCGCCAGTCGCCGCCGCCATCCCAGTTGCCGCCGTCCCAATGGCGCGAGAATTGACGGTCGCCGCCACGCCACCTGAAGTCGCCGCCACGGTGACGCCAACGCCAGTCCTGGAAGCCGCCGCCATTGTTGTTACCGCCGGCCCAGCTGTCGCGCACCGGAATGATCGTCGGCGCGGCAGTGCTCGTCGCGACGCCGAGATCGGGTTGAAGGATCGGGCCGGCGACCGACTGTGCCGTCACACCCGCAACGAGGCCCAGGGCCAGGAGCCCGGATGTCAGGGAAGAAAAAAGCGGTTTCATTTCACTCTCCAAGGAGCAAAGGCCCCACGCCCAGCACACCCCGGGGAAAGGCCTATTGTTGGAACTTTCCGTCTGAACGGAGGATGAACGGAAAGGTTCCGTCAACCATGGCGAGCATCGGCCTGGCTCTTGTTTTCGCCCTCGCTTGCGGGCAAAGGTCACGGCCATGTCGCTGCGCCTCGCCACCTTCAATGTCGAGAACCTGATGAACAGGTTCGATTTCTCGGGCTACCGCAACCAGCTCAATGAAGACCGCACGCTGGCGCTGTTCGACATCCGGAGCGAGGCCGAATACCGCATCCTCGAGCAGGCCCGCGCGATCGCCCAGTCCGACGACACGCGCCAGTTGACGGCGCTTGCCATCGCGGCCACCCGCGCGGACGTCATCTGCATGCAGGAGGTCGACAATATCGAGGCGCTGAAGGCTTTCGAATATGGCTATCTGTTCAAGATGGTCGGGCGTGGCTACCGGCAGAAATACACCACCGCTGGCAACGATACGCGCGGCATCGATGTCGCCGTGATGATGCGCAGCGAGACCACGCAAGGGCAGCCGATCGATTTCGTGCGCATGACCAGCCACGCCTATGTCACCTTCGAGCAGTTCGGGCTGTTCACGCCGGAGCTTGCCACGCTCGGCTATCTCGCGAACGAGCGTATCTTTCGCCGCGACTGCCTGGAGATCGACCTGAGGATCGGCGGCGCGCCGTTGACGCTCTATCTCGTGCATTTCAAGTCGATGGGCCCGCCGCGCAACGGGTTGGACGGCCGCGAGGCGTCGATGCCGCTGCGCATTGCCGAGGCGCAGGCAGTGCGCCGCATCATCGAGGAGCGTTTCGGCAAGGACCATGCCGCGGACAAGCGCTGGGCGATCTGCGGCGACATGAACGATTACCGGCAGCGCGTGAAGATCGACGGCGACGCCATAGACGGTTACCGTTTCGAGGTTGTCGACGAAGCCCGCTCCTCGATCGACGTGCTGACCGCCGGCGGCTTTTGCGAGAATGTCGTCGAGCGGCGGCCGGAGATGGACCGCTGGAGCTTCTACCACACGCGCGGCCCTGAAGAGCGGCATCTTTGCCAGCTCGACTATATCCTGCTGTCAAAGGCGCTGGCCGCGAAGAACGCCACCGCAGTCCCCGACATCATCCGCAACGGCCAGCCCTGGCGCACCATCTTTCCGCCCGGTCAGGAAGTGGAGCGTTTCCCGCGCGCCGGCTGGGACAGGCCGAAAGCGTCGGACCATTGCCCGGTGACGATCACACTGGACATGGCGTGACGCTCGTGAGTTTCGACTTGCCGCGCAATGTCATCCTACCGGTCGATGCGGTCGACGTCCGCCTCGATCCCGGTCCGCATCCCTTCGCGCTGACCAATGCGGCGGCGATCGCAGACAACTGGCGGCGGGAGACAGCCGCCAATCCGGCGCTGTTCGACGGCACGGTGGTGCTGCTTTCCGAGCTTGCTTACCGGGACGGCCGCCTCATCGGCCGCTGCCATGCGGTCAACTATTCGACCTTCATGCTGTGGCGCCAGCGGCGCGAGAATTCCGGCGCCGAGCACGCCTATGCGCATGCCATGCTGGTCGCCGGCGACAATGCGCTGGTGGCGATCCGCATGGGGCCGCATACGGTCAATGCCGGCCGCGTCTATTTCGCCGCCGGGTCCTTCGAGCCGATCGATTTCCGCGACGGGCTGGTCGATGTCGATTTCAACATGATGCGCGAGGTGGGGGAGGAGACCGGGCTTGACTTGTCCAAGGCCGAACGCGGTCGGCACTATCACGCGCTCTCGACAGCGAGCGGCACGGTGATCTTCCGCCGCTACCGGGTCGCCGAGCCCGCCGACGAGCTGGCGCGGCGCATCAGCGCCTTCGTCGCAACCGAGACGGAGCCGGAGATCGAGGGGCCGGTCATTATCCGCAATGCAGCCGACCTGCCGGACGGGCTGATGGGACATATGAAGCCGCTGATCGAGTGGCATTTCGCGGGCGCCGACTAACTCCGCCAGGCGTCCGGACGTCAGCAGCCGCTATGATCTGGCTATTCGTGCCGCAGCGCGTCGATCGGGTCGAGCCTCGCGCCGCGCAGCGCCGGGAAAAAACCGAACACCATGCCGATCAGCGCCGAGAAGCCGACGGCGAGCAGGATGACGGCAGGGCTTGGCGCGAAAGGTATCGTCAGCGCCATCGAGGCAAGGCCGGCCAGCAAAAGCCCGATCAGGATGCCGATGATGCCGCCAAAGAGCGACAGCACCGTCGCCTCCACCAGGAACTGGATGAGGATGTGTTTTTCGTGCGCGCCGATGGCCAGCCTGATGCCGATCTCGCGCGTGCGCTCGGTGACCGACACCAGCATGATGTTCATGATGCCGATGCCGCCGACCAACAGGCTGACGCCGGCGACCGCGCCCAGCATGCCGGTCATGGTGGTGGTGGCACTGGTCATCGCGTCGGCGATCTGGGTCATGTCGCGTATGGCGAAATCGGGATCGCGGTCCGGCGTGATGCGGCGCGTGTCGCGCAAAATGTCCTCGACGCGCGGCTGCAGTTCGCTGGTCGGCGTGCGGTCGTCGGCGGCGATATAAATGTTGTCGATGTCGCGGTTGCCGGCGATGCGGCGCTGATAGGCGTGCAACGGCATCAGCACGACATTGTCCTGGTCCTGGCCGAAGCCGGTATAGCCCTTGGGCTCGAGCAGGCCGATGATCGTGCAGGAGGTGCGGTTGACGCGGATGATCTCGCCTTCGGGATCGCCGGCGCCGAAGAATTGCTGGCGCACCGTCTCTCCGATCAGACACACGCCTGTGCCGGCGCGCGTTTCGGAATCGCTGAACGGCCGCCCCGACACCAGCCTCCAGTCGCGAGCATCGAGATAGGCGCTGTCGGTGCCGGTGACGCCCGAGGTCAGGCTTTCGGTGCCGAAGATGACGCGGACCTGTTTTTGCGAGGCAGGCGAAATTGCGCGCGCGCCGCTGAGATGCGCAACCAGCGCGGTCACATCCTTTTCGGCCAGCGGCCGCGTCACCTGATCGAGGCCCCCCGGTCCGCCTGGTCCCGCGGGCCGGCCGGCGCGAACGACGAGCAGGTTACTGCCAAGCTTGGAAATGTCGGCCTTGACCTTCTCCGTCGTGCCGGAGCCGATGGTGAGCATGGCGATGACGGCCGCGACGCCGATGACGATGCCGAGCAGCGTCAGGAATGAGCGCAATACGTTGCGGCGGATCGAGCGCAGCGAGAGGCGGACGGTCTCCCAGATCATGCCGCTTCCTCCGCTTTCAAGGTGTCGGAGGCGACATGACCGTCGAGGAAGCGGATGGTGCGGCCGGCATAGTCCGCGACATCGGCCTCGTGGGTGACCATGACGATGGAGAGCCCGAGATCGGCGTTGAGCCTGGTCAGCAATTCCATGATTTCGTGCGTGCGCGCGGTGTCGAGATTGCCGGTGGGTTCGTCGGCGACGAGCAGCGTCGGCCTGGTGACGATGGCGCGGGCGATCGCAACGCGCTGCTGCTGGCCGCCCGAAAGCTCGGCCGGGGTGTGGTGCTCGCGCCCGACCAGACCGACCTCGGCCAGCGCCTGCATGGCGAGGTCGCGGCGCTCGCGCGCGGCAACGCCGCGATAGATCAGCGGCAGCTCGACATTTTCAGCGGCGGTCGTGCGCGGCAGGAGATTGTAGCCCTGGAAGACGAAGCCGACATAAAGGTTGCGCAAAAGCGCGCGGCGGTTGCGGTCGAGGCGGCCCGCATCGACGCCCATGAAAGAGTAGGTTCCGACCGTCGGCGTGTCGAGGCAGCCGATGATGTTCATCGCTGTCGACTTGCCCGAGCCTGAGGGACCCATGATGGCGACGAACTCGCCACGCCGGATGGCGAGATCGACGCCGGCCAGCGCATGCACGCGGGCTTCGCCCTCGCCGTAGCTCTTCCAGACCTTGTCGAAGGTGATGAGCAGCGGAGCCGACATGTCGTCAGTTCCGCTGCTGCGCGCCGGTGATGACTTGCGCGCCCGCGTCGAGGCCGGACGTGATCTCGGTCAACTCGCCGTCGGTCGAGCCGATCCTGACGTTGATCGGATGCGGCCGGCCATTCTCCAGCACATAAAGCGTGCGCGAGCCGTCGGTTGGGGCCTTCGTCGCCTCGCGCTGCCGGTTGGGACGGCCCATGCGGCCAGTGAACAGGTCACTGAAGCTCCAGCCGCGCGCCTGCTGTTGCATCGGGCGATAGCGGAAGGCCGCCGAGGGAACGGTGAGCACGCCCTTGGCCTGCCTTGTGACGACAGAGACCGTCGCCGTCATGCCGGGCCTGAGCAGAAGCTCGCCATTGTCGACCTCGAGACGCGCTTTGTAGGTGACGACGCCGTCGGTGGTGACCGAGGCGTAGGAGATGTCGCGGATCTCGGCGTCGAAGGGGCGATCCGGGAAGGCGTCGACGGTGAAGCGGGCGTGCTGGCCGGGCTTGACCTGGCCGATATCGGCCTCGTCGACCGCAGCCTGCAATTCCATGTTGCGAAGGTCGGCGGCGATGACGAAGAGCACGGGCGCCTGCAGCGAGGACGCGACCGTCTGGCCGGGATCGACCGAGCGCGTCAGCACGATGCCGTCGATCGGCGCATAGATGGTGCTTTTGGCAAGATCGGTCTGCTGCGCCTTGAGGTCGGCCTGGGCGATGGCGAGATTGGCTTCGGCGCTGTCCAGCGCCGCCTTCGAGCGATCGCGCGTCGCGGTCGCCGCTTCGAGCGACTGGTCCGTCGCCATGCCGCGCTTGGTGAGCGCGCTTGCGCGTACAACCGCGTTCTCGTTTTCCTGCAAGGTCACCTTGGCGTTCTCGACGGCGGCAGCCGCCGCCTTGGCGGAGGCGGTGGCGCGCTCGATCTGGACCTCCAGCTTGACGGTGTCGAGCGTCGCCAGCACGTCGCCCTTCTTGACCTGCTGGTTCTCGCTGGCCGTGACCGAGCGGACGATGCCGGAAAGCTCGCTGGAGATGTCGACCTGGGTCAATGGCTGCAGCGTGCCGGTGGCCGATACCTCGACGGTGAGGTCGGCGATTGCCGCAGGCACGGTGGCGTATTCAATTTTGGGGGGTGCGGCGGCATACCATCGATAGAGGGCAATGCCAGCCGCGACGACCGCTACCGCCAGCATCGCGTAGAGCCAGAAGCGGCGTCGCTTGCGGCTTACTGCCTTGCGGTCGAGCCCGAGCGCGGCCTCTATGGAAGTACCGGATTCCGCGCTTGGCGGATTGACAATCTGGTCCACTCCGGACCCCTATGCTGAAAATCGATGTCCCTATCCGTGCACAGATCAGGCCTTAAGGTCCGAATTTCAAATTAAATTTCCCTCATGTTGGGATTGAGGCGGAAATTCGGGGCGAGGCGAAAGGTTTTCTCCATGGCTCGCAATTACGTGCTCTACGATGTGTTTACCACCGAAAGGCTGGCCGGAAATCCGCTTGCGGTGGTGCTCGACAGCGATGAGCTCGACACTGCCGGCATGCAGGCGATCGCGCGCGAATTCAATCTTTCAGAAACGGTGTTCGTGCTGCCCGCCGACAATCCAAAGCACCGCAACCGTATCCGCATCTTCACGCCCGACTATGAAATGCCTTTCGCCGGGCATCCCACGGTCGGCTCGGCAATCGCGCTGGCGGAACTCGCCGGGGAGGCGGCCGGCATCTTCGTGCTGGAGGAGAATATCGGGCCGGTACGCTGCGCGGTGAGCAAGCATGACGGCTCGACCTTCGCCGAGTTCGATCTGGCGAAACTGCCGGAACCGCTGGAGCTCAAGGCCGACCCAAACGCGATCGGCGCGGCACTCGGCCTTGCCCCGCACGAGATCGGCTTCGAGAATCACCGCGTCGCCTTCTGGTCGGCCGGTGTGCCTTATGTGACGATTCCGGTCGCCGGGCTGGCGGAAGCAGCCAAGATCAGGCTCGACAACCAGGCATGGTCGGAATTGGCACCCCGCAAGAGCGATTGGGCCTTCGCCAGCCCCTATGTCTATTGCCGCGAGACGGCGCATCATGACAGCGCCTTCCATGTGCGCATGATCGTTCCCGGCACCCCGTCCTACGAAGATCCGGCGACCGGTTCGGCCGCGGCGGCCTTTGCCGGCGCCATCATGCATTTCGACGCTCCGACCGACGGAATTTCGCAGCTCTGGATCGAGCAGGGTCTGGAGATGGGCCGGCCATCGCGCATCAGGCTGGAACTCAATGTCGATGCCGGAAAACTGGCTTCCGCACGCATTGGCGGCCATGCGATCAAGGTGGCCGAAGGCAAGCTATTCGCATGACAGCTGCGGCAATTCGGCGATTTGTCGGGAAATGATCCGGCAGGGCTAGACATGACCGAAAGCGGCGGCTATATGCGCCGCCGACGCTGGTTTTCCAGCGGTGTGGGTGTGTAGCTCAGTTGGTAGAGCAGCTGACTCTTAATCAGCGGGTCCACAGTTCGATCCTGTGCACACCCACCATTTAATCCCTTGTTTTCCTAGCGCTTTACGCCTGCCGAGAAGACTTGGTCTTTCCGGATCCCGGCATCGGATTCGTGCCGGAGACAGGAAGCGCAAAGCCACCGCCATGTTTGAGTCTGTCCACCGGGGTATGGACGCTTTCGTCCGTGCGCAATATGGATGGGCGTGGCCTGCCGTGGCGCTCCCGTTTTCGCTGAGTCGCAAAGGCAGACGACGAGACGTTTGATCAATGATGCTGCGCCGGGCGAGTCGGCCTTTTGATTGACGCCGCCCCGCAAAAGTGTCGATTTCAGGGGTACTGGTCATGACCGACAACAAGCCGGCCGCAGACGTCACCAAGGATTGGCAAGCAACGCAGGGCCAGAAGTCCGCCGCCTCGCGCCTCCGCCTTTTCGCCGCGCTCTCGTGGATCGTCGCCATTGGCGGCGAGATTGCCGGGATCGTTTTGTTCTACAAGCACAAGTTCGACCAGGGGAACCTGCCGCTGCTGATCGGCATTCTGGTCGGAATCGCGATTTTCGCAATCGCCGGCAACTTGCTGTGGAAGGCAGCCAACCGGCACGACCCGGCCCGGGCATCCGACACGGCCAGCTTCTTCTTCCAAAACCAGCTCGGCGCAATCATCACGCTGATTGCCTTCCTCCCCTTGATCTTCCTTATCCTCACCGACAAGAACATGGATCCGCAGACCAAGAAGGTCGCTGGCGGCGTCGGTGCCGCGCTGGCCGTGCTCGCGACGGTAATGGGGGTCAGCTTCAAGCCCCCGTCGGTCGAGCAGTACACCCAGGACATGAACTCGTGCGCGGCCCAGATCAGGGCGGGGCAGCCGACCACGGCCTGTTCGCCCGAAGTCGCCGCCCAGGCCCAGGAGATCGCCACGGATACTTCCGCGGTGACTGCGGCAACGAAGGACGCGAGTCACCCTGCCGGTCAGGACGTCGTGTACTGGATCGCGCCGGAAAACGGAGCCGCGAAGTCCTCCGAACCGCATGTTTTCCATCTCTGCGCCGCCGTGAGTCCGCTGAAGGACAAGACCGTGAACAGCGGCTCGGTGACGGAGGCCTACGCGCAGAACGCCATCCGCATCACCAAGCAGATCGAGATGGAACAGAAGCAATGCGGGTTCGCCGCCTCGCAATAAGCCTGCCCGCACGATCGCCCCGCGTCGCAACCGGGTGACATTGCGCCTTCGACCCTTCGAAGACTGACTGGGCGTTTCACCGTTTCGCGCGAACGGCGAAACGCCCTCTCTCTGTTCTACTTCTCCGAAACACCGGCCTCGGCGAAGCTCGCCATCTTCGCATGGCATTCCAGCGCCGAGCGAACGATGTTGACGGCAAGGCAGGCGCCGGAGCCTTCGCCGAGCCGCATGCCGAGATCGAGCAGCGGCGGCAGGCCGAGCGCTTCGAGCAGGCGGCGGTGGCCGGCTTCGGCCGAGACATGGGCCGCGACGGTGTGGGCCAGCCCCGTCGGGTGGAGCCTGGCCAATGGTGCGACCGCGGCGGTGCACACAAAGCCGTCGAGCAGCACCGGCACGTTGTTCTTGCGCGCGGCGAGCGTGGCGCCGAAGATAGCCGCCAGCTCGCGCCCGCCGAGAGCGGCAGCGATCTTCAGCGGGTCGGAGAGCGAATCGGCATGGCGCTTGAGGCCGGCCTCGATGGCGACGACCTTGCGCTGCAGCCCGGCGTCGTCGACGCCGGTGCCGCGACCCGTCCATTTCTCGGCGCCGCCGCCAAAGAGGGCGGTGGAGATCGCCGCAGCCGGTGTCGTGTTGCCGATGCCCATCTCGCCGAAGCAGACGAGGTCGAGGTCGTTGGTCACGGCGTCATAGCCGGCCGAGACGGCGGCAAGGAATGCCTTTTCGTCCATCGCCGGAACCTGCGTGAAATCGCCGGTCGGGTGATCGAGATCGAGCGGGATGACGTCCAGCTTTGCGCCGGCGATACGGGCAAGCTGGTTGATGGCGGCGCCGCCACCCGCGAAATTCGCCACCATCTGCACCGTGACTTCCGAAGGATAGGCCGACACGCCCTGCGCGGTGACGCCGTGATTGCCGGCGAAAACGAAGACTTTCACAGCATCGAGCTTCGGCATGTCGCGGCCCTGCCAGCGGCCGAGCCAGGCAGCGATGGTTTCCAGCCGGCCGAGGCTGCCCGGCGGCTTGGTTAGCGTGTCCTGGCGCTTGGCGACGGCGCCGGCGGCCGCATCGCTGCCGGCGGGGAGGTCGAGGCAGGCGGCGCGAAGGTCTTCGAGCGATTTGAAGGCAGTCGATTGGGGGGACATGGGGGCAAGGTCTCCGAAAGAGAGTCAGGAAAGGCAAACGGAAGCGGTAAGCAGCACCGCGATCTCGCCGAGCTGCTGCAACGCGCCGATCGTGTCGCCGGTCTGGCCGCCGATCTGGCTGAGGCAAAGCGCGCGGAAGGCGGCAAACAGCAGGCCGAGCAGTATGAGCGCCGCGATCGCGCCGCCAAGGCCGAGCGCCAGCAGCGCCACCGCGCCGAGCGCCGCGCCGACAATGGCGGTCTCCGTCGTGACGGAGCCGGCATTGGCCGACAGGCCGTCGCTGCGAGCCGGCGGCAGAAGATGCATGAAGGCGCCGAACAGGCCGCGTGAAGCCGCATGCGCGGCGAGCAGCGCCAGGACGACGTGGCCGGGGCCGGTGAGTTGGGACAGCGCGCTCCAGCGGATGAGCAGCGAGATACCAAGCGCCGCGGCGCCATAAGCGCCAATGCGGCTGTCGCGCATGATCTCCAGCTTCCTGTCGCGTGTCCGGCCGCCCCAAAAGCCGTCGGCGATGTCGGAAAACCCGTCCTCGTGCAGGCAACCGGTGACGAGCATCGTCGCGGCGAGCGTGAGCGCCGCGGCCGGGCCGGTGGCGAGGCCGAGGACCGTGGCGATGGCGTAGACCAGCGCGCCGATGATCGCCACCGCGAGACCGGCAAAGGGCGCAGCCCAGATCGCGTCGGCAAGGCTGCGGCCGCCGAAATCGCTCGATGGCAACCTCAGCCGGGTGAGAAAGACGAGGCTGAGGCCGATATCGTCAAGCACTTGCCGGGGTGCGGAAGGGCCGTTCATGCGCCCCTCGCTATGGCATGGAAAAAAGTGCCGCTGACATGGCCGCGCCGGTAGCCGGAAGCGCCAAGCGGGTTGCCCTGGCCGTCGGCAAGGTCGGCCAAAGGCTCGTCATTGCCGGTAGCAATCATCTGCGCATAGTGGAATTCATGACCGCGGATCAAGGTGCCCTCCGGTCCCAAAGGACAGGCGGCGCGCAGCCGCGCCTCGCGATAGCCGAGGTTCATCTTGCGTTTGGCGAAGCTGGTCGAGTGGCCAAGCAGGCCGAGCATTTTGTGGCTCTCGCCGTCCGCGTCTTCCAGCACTTCGCCCAGCACCATGAAGCCGCCGCACTCGCCATGAACTGGTTTCGTCGCCGCAAAGCGCGCCATTCCCGCCTGGAAGTTCGTCGCGGCCGCGAGCTTGCCGGCATGCAGCTCGGGATAACCGCCGGGCAGCCAGCAAACGTCGCAGTCCTGAGCAGGCGCCTCGTCGGCGAGTGGCGAGAAGGGAACGATCTCGGCGCCGGCCTTGCGCCAATGCGTGATGACATGGGGATAGAGGAACGTGAAGGCGGCGTCTTCCGCCAACGCGATGCGCTGCCCGGGCGGTTGCAGCGCGTCACCGAGGTCACCGGCCGCCGGCTCCAGCGGGGTGGCCAGCGCCAGGATGGCGTCGATGTCGAGCGACTTTTCCACCATGTCGGCCAGCCGGTCGAGATGCGCCATCAGGTTTTCGTATTCGCCGGCCTGGACGAGGCCGAGGTGCCGCTCCGGCAGGTTGAGCGTCGGATCGCGCAGGATGGCGCCGACCACGGGCAGGCCGATCGCCTCGATCGCGTCGCCCGACAGACGCCGGTGGCGTTCGCTGCCAAGGCGGTTGAGCACGACACCGGCCATGCGGACATCCGGGTCGTAGGTGGCGAAACCCTTGGCCACCGCCGCCGCCGTGGTCGACTGCCCGGAGACGTCGAGCACCAACAGCACCGGCAAGCCATAGAGCCGCGCAAGATCGGCGGCCGAGCCGGAGCGGCCTTCCGGCGCGGGGATGCCGTCGAACAGACCCATTGCGCTTTCGAGGATGACGTATTCGGCGTCATCCGTTGCCTGGCTGGCCAGCGCGTTGAGCAGGGAAGGCGACATCGCCCAGCTGTCGAGGTTGACGCCGGAAAGGCCGGTGGCGGCGGTGTGGAAACCGGGGTCGATATAGTCCGGTCCGGACTTCGCGCCGCGCACTTTCAGGCCGCGTCGGGCGAGCGCGCGCAACAGGCCGATGGTGACGCTGGTCTTGCCCGAGCCGGAGCGTGGCGCGCCGATGATGATCGCGCGCGCCGTCATGCGCCGCCCGCCAGTGCCGCGCGCATGGCGACGATGCCGCCGACGACGATCAGCGCCGGCGAAGCAAGCCCGGCAGCCGCGGCCTCATCGGCGATGGTGGCGAGCGTGGCGACGACGATGCGCTCCTGCGGCGTCGTCGCCGCGACGATCACAGCCGCGGGTGTCGACGGCGCGAGGCCGCCGCCGAGCAGCTTTGTTGCGATCGCCGGCAGATTGGCCATGCCCATATAGACGACGACCGGCTGTCCGGTGCGGGCGATCGCGGTCCAGTCGATGTCGTCATCGGTGCCGGCGGCGTGGCCGGTGGCAAGGATGACCGCCTTGTTGATGCCGCGCATGGTGGCGGGAATGCCGGTGGCGGCCAAAGCGCTGAGACCGGAGGTCAGGCCGGAAAGCACACGGAACGGAATGTCTTCGCCCGCCAGGGCCAAGGCCTCTTCGCCGCCACGCCCGAAAATATAGGGATCGCCGCCCTTGAGGCGCACGACACGGCGGCCCGAGCGCGCCAGCTGCACGAGAAGGGCATTGATGTCGTCCTGCTTCATCGAGGGCTGGCCGCCGCGTTTTCCGGCGTAGAAGAGCTCGGCGCCCTGAGCGACCGCCACGACGTCGGGCGAGACCAGCGCGTCATAAACCAGTGCGTCGCATTGCCCGAGCGCCGCCAGTACCTCAAGCGTCAGGCAGCCGGGATCGCCCGGGCCGGCGCCCGCCAGCCAGACATGGCCAGGCTCCAGTTCGCGCGGCTTGAAGTTCAGCCGCGCCAGCGCCTGCTCCAGAGTTGCCCGTCCGTTCATATTGGCGCTGCCGTTCACAATCCGTCCCGTCCGCGAAAACGCCGCTGGTAGTGGGCGTCATAGAGTGAGCTTTCGCCGAAATCCTGCGCTGCGAGAGCGCTGCCGACGAAGATGATCGCCGTGCGCTCCACCGGATTTTCCGCCAGCTGCGCTTCGATGGTGCCGAGCGTGCCGGTCAGGATGCGCTCGTCCGGCCAGGAGGCGCGGAAGACGACCGCGACCGGACATTCGGCGCCGTAGAGAGGCGTCAAATCGGCAACGACGCGGTCGATGGCATGGATGGCAAGATGGATGGCAAGCGTGGCGCCGGTGCGGCCGAAGCCGGCCAGCGTCTCGCCCGGCGGCATTTTCGAGGCGCGACCGGAAACGCGCGTCAGCACCAGGCTTTGCGCGAGCTCGGGGATGGTCAGCTCGCGGCGCAGCGCCGCCGCCGCCGCCGCGAAGGAGGGGACGCCGGGGGTCAGCGTGTAAGCGATGTTGTGCTTTTCCAGGCGCCTGATCTGTTCGGCGACGGCGCTCCACACCGAAAGATCGCCGGAATGGAGGCGCGCGACGTCGTGGCCGGCCTTGTGGGCGGCGACATATTCGGCCTCGATCTCGTCGAGCGACATCGGCGCGGTGTCGATCAGCCTGGTGCCTGGCGCGCAATGTTCCAGCAGCTCCGGCGCGACGATCGAGCCGGCATAGAGGCAGACCGGGCAACTGGCCAGGAGCCGCGCGCCGCGCAGCGTGATGAGATCGGCCGCACCTGGACCGGCGCCGATGAAATGGACCGTCATGGCGCATCTCCGCTGATGGCGATGGCGCAGGTGACCGGACCGAGCACTGTGCGGGGCCCGAGCAGCCTTGCACCGGCCCCGGCGACCGCGAGGGCGGAAGCTTCCGAAACCGACGGCGTGCCGGCGCGGCTTTGCGAGAGATCGCAGCGGCTGCGGGCGCCCGGCGAGGCCAGCTGCAGGACCCGGTCATCGGCAATGACGACAGGCAGGTTAAGCGCGCGGCCGGCGGCGGAAATCGCCGCCTCATCCTTCTTGAGCGGGGCGGTCGCCAGTGCCGAAAGCGCTGTCATCGCGAGGCCATGCGCTTCAAGCGCGGTCTCGATCGCCGCCAGCACTTCCTCGACGCTCACGCCTTTGCGGCTACCGATGCCCGCGACCATCATGACTTGACCCAGCTCCACTGCGTAACCGGCATGGCCGGACGCCAGGCCTGCATGGACCCGACAGGTGCCGCGCGGGAAAGCGCGACGCGGGTGAGATCGCCGCCGCGCCTGTTGTGCTGGTCGAGCAGCAGTGCCTCCATCTCCAGCGTCACCGCGTTGGCGACCAGTCGGCCGCCGGCGCGCAGCGCCTTGATCGCTTTCTCCAGCACGCCGGTATCGCTGCCGCCGCCGCCGATGAAGATCGCATCTGGCGTCTCCAGTTTGGCGAACGCCTTGGGCGCCGCGCCTTCGACCACGACAAGGCCCGGCACACCGCAATGCGCGGCGTTGCGGCGGACGCGGACGGCGCGTTCGCCGTTGGCCTCGATGGCGATGGCGCGCAGCGAAGAATGCACCAGCATCCATTCGATGCCGATCGAGCCCGAACCGGCGCCGATGTCCCACAGCAACTCGCCGCGCCGTGGCGCCAGCGCCGACAGCGTGATGGCGCGGATCTCGCGCTTGGTGATCTGGCCGTCATGCTCGAACAGGTGATCGGCGAGGCCGACGGTCAAGGGCAGGACGCGCGCATCCGGCGTCGATACAATCTCGAGTGCCAGCACGTTGAGCGGGTTGATGTTCTTGAGATCGAAAGCGTCCGCGCGGGAGGTTCGACGCGCTTCATCGGCGCCGCCGAGCGCTTCCAGGACCGTCAGCCGCGACGGGCCGAAGCCGAGTTCGTAGAGTAGCGCGGCGATAGCGGCCGGCGCGTCGGCGTCGGAGGTGAGCGCCAGGATGCGCGCGCTGGGTTGGAGCAGGGGGCGGATCAGATCGATCGGCTGGCCGTGCAGCGAGATGGTCTCGACGTCTTGCAACGCCCAGCCAAGACGCGATGCCGCGAGCGACAGCGAGGAGGGTGCCGGCAGGACAAGCATCTCATCCGGCTTGACCTTGCGTGCCAGTGTGACGCCGACGCCGTGGAAGAACGGGTCGCCGGATGCAAGCACGCAGATTTTCTTGCCTTTGAGCGCCAGCACGTCGCGCATCTCGGCATCGAAGGGTGCCGGCCATGGGCGCGTCTCGCCCTTGGCCACGTTCGAGACGAGAGCAAGGTGCCGCTTGCCGCCGAACACGATCTCCGCCTGCGCGATCCGCTGCTTGGCCTCGTCGCCGAGACCCGCTACACCATCCTCGCCGATGCCGACGATGGTCAGCCATTTCGTGGCGGGCTTGGCGGCGCGCGGACCCTTAGCAGGCATGATGACCCACCGTATCCTGATCCTCGGCGGCACGACGGAAGCCCGGCAACTGGCGGGAAAGCTCGCGCGTCGCGAGGATCTTTCGGTCACGCTGTCGCTTGCCGGCCGCACCGAAAGCCCGGTCGCGCAAGGCGTGCCGGTGCGGGTCGGCGGTTTTGGCGGCGCGGCAGGGCTCGCCGCCCATCTTCGCCAGGAACATGTCGATCTGTTGATCGACGCCACGCATCCTTATGCCGCCCGCATCTCCGCCAATGCCGCCGAAGCGGCCAGGGAGTCCGGCGTGCCGATCCTTGCGCTGCGGCGTCCCGGTTGGGAGCCCGTCGCGGGCGATCGTTGGACGCTGGTCGGCAGTGTCACTGAGGCGGCAAGCGTCCTCGGTATGGCGCCGCGTCGTGTCTTCCTGGCGATCGGCCGGCAGGAGGCCGGCGCCTTCGAGGCCGCGCCGCAACACCGCTACCTGATCCGCAGCGTCGATCCGGTCGAGCCGAAGCTTGCCGTGCCGGATGCGCTCTACCTGTTGGCGCGCGGACCGTTCCCGGAAGCGGACGAAAGGGCGCTGCTCGAAAAATACGGGATCGACGCCGTCGTTGCCAAGAACAGCGGCGGCGAGGCGACCTATGGCAAGATCGCCGCTGCGCGGGCGCTCGGCATCGAGGTGGTCATGATCCGCCGGCCGGCGCTGCCTGACGTGCCCTCGGCCGAAACCGTCGATGCGCTGGCGGCAAAAGTCGATCATCTTCTCGATCCTGTTGCCGAACGCGGCGTATAGACCAGCGCGGGTTTTTCTCCACGCTTGATGATGCGCGTCTCGGGCGAGCCGATGATGATGCAGGTCGCCATGTCGGCTTTTTCGGCATCGGCGTCCGCCAGCAGGAAAACCTCGATGCGCTCATCGGGCCGGCCGGCGGCGCGCCCGAAGATCACCGGCGTGGTGCCCGGCAGGATCGCCTTCAGGCATTCGAAGGCGCGGCCGAGCTGCCAGGGGCGGGCCTTGCTGATCGGATTGTAGAGCGCGATGACGAAGCCGGCGCCGGCTGCCGCCAGCAGGCGCAGCTCGATCAGCTCCCACGGCTTCAGATTGTCGGAGAGCGAGATAGCGCAGAAATCGTGGCCGAGCGGTGCGCCGATGCGGGCGGCAACCGCAAGCATGGCGGTGACGCCAGGGACGACCGACAGGTCAATGGCGCGCCATTCGGCCGGGCCGGCTTCGATCGCCTCGCAGACGGCCGCGGCCATGGCGAAGACGCCGGGATCGCCGCCGGAAACGACGGCGACGCTGTGGCCTTCGGCGGCCTTGGCCAACGCTTCGTTGGAGCGGGCAAGTTCTTCGCGGTTGTCGGAAGCGATGCGGGTCTGGTCCGGCCGTAGCTCAAGCCGGTCGAGATAGGGTTTGTAGCCATAGAAAAAGGAAGCCTCTGCGACGGCATTGGCAGCCTGCGGCGTGACCTGGTCGGCATTTCCGGGTCCGAGGCCGATGACGGTAAGGCGGCCGCTCATGGCTTTGCCCCCGGACGCGCCGACCAGCCGGCGACCAGCACGATGGCGAAATAGGGCGCCTTGTCGTCCAGCTTTTCGGCAAGCCGCATCGAGACGCTGCCCGGCATGGTGCCGCGCTCGACATAGACGGCCTTGGCCAGCTTGCCGGTGGCTTCCAGCGCGCGGCGGATTTTCGGCAGGTTGCGGCCGACCTTCATGATGACGGCGGCATCGGTGTCGGCCAGCCGCCGCGTCAGCTCGAACTCGCTCATCGTGCCCGGCAGCACGGTCAGCACGTCGTCGCCCTGGACGATCGGCACGCCGGTCTGCGACCAGCAGCCGGACATGGCGGTGATGCCGGGAATGACTTCGGTCGGGAAGCGATGCGCGAGGCGCACATGCAGATGCATGTAGGAGCCGTAGAAGAGCGGATCGCCCTCCGACAGCACCGCCACCATCCTGCCGGCGCCGAGATGTTCGGCGACCTGTTCGGCCGACTGCTCGTAGAAATCGGTGATCTGTGCCCGGTAGTCGTCGTGGTCCTTGTCGATCTCCGTCGTCACCGGATAGAGCAGCGGCAGCTCGACCATGTCGGGTCGGAAACGCGCCTCGACAATGGCGCGGGCATTGCTGTTGTTGCCGCGCTTGGCGAAATAGGCGACCACGTCGGCTTCGGCCAGCGCGCGCGCCGCTTTCAGCGTCAGCAGCTCCGGATCGCCCGGACCGGTGCCGACGCCGACCAGACGGCCTTTCAGGATAGCGTTCATAGGCCCGGCCTCGCCAACGAATTGAGCGCGGCGGCGGTCATGGCGCTGCCGCCCAGCCTGCCGCGCACGATGGCATAGGGCACGCCGTAGGAATTCTCGGCCAGCGCATCCTTGGATTCGGCGGCGCCAACGAAGCCGACCGGCATGCCGATGATCGCGGCCGGCTTCGGCGCGCCGTCGCGCAGTTTTTCGAGCAGATAGAAAAGCGCGGTCGGCGCGTTGCCGATGGCGACGACGGAGCCTGCCATGCGCTCGCCCCAGAGGTCGATCGCCGCGGCCGAACGGGTGTTGCCGATCTCCTTGGCGATATCATGCGTGCGCGGGTCGCGCAGCGTGCAGATCACTTCGTTGCCCGCCGGCAGCCGGGCGCGGGTGACGCCATGCGCCACCATCTCGGCATCGCAGAAGATCGGCGCGCCGGCAGCCAGCGCGGTGCGCGCCGCGGCGACGAAATCGCTGGAGAAGACGAAATTCCTGGCGGCTTCGACTTGGCCGCAGGCATGGATCATGCGGATCGCGACATCTGCCTCCGTCTCGGAGAATCGCGTGAGGTCCGCCTCGGCGCGGATGATGGCGAAAGAGCGCTCGTAGATCGCCATCCCGTCACGGATATAGTCGTAGGCGGCCATTCACTGGTTCCGTCGATAGAGTTCCGCGATACCGGCCGCGCCGAGCCTTGTGAGGCAAGCGGCGGCGGTTTCGCCCTGATGTCTTTGCGCGCGCAGCGCGGCAAGGATGCCGGCAATGCCGCGCGCGGCGTCATAGCCCGGCCTGTATCCGGCAGGAAGGGCCTTTGCCGTCCCGTCCACGACAAGTCCGGCTCCGTTTTCGTCGCCGACCAAAGTGAGCATCGCCGCTCCGGGATGGGCGCAGCCCTTGGCGCAGCCGGAAACATGCAGGATCAGCGAGGCGTCGAGGAGGTCGGCGCTTTGTTTTGCGATGGCTTCGGCGATGGCGCGCGTGGCGATGCGGCCGGAGGCGCAGGCCGGCGTTCCGGGGCAGGCGGCGATGCGGGTGCGCGGGTCGGCGGGGTTGGTGACGAAGCCGAGCGTCGCGGCGGAGGTCTGGAGCGAGGAGGGGGTGGAGAGGCCGAGGAAGAGCAGGGCGCGGCCCGGAGCGAGGCGGATTTCGGGGGCGCCGAGGGACAGGGCGCTTTGGGTGAGGGCGATGAGCTTTTCGGCCGGCATGCTGCCGTAAGGGAGGCCGATGCCGAGGGTGAAAGTGTCGCCGGCTAAGGGGAAAAGGCCGATAGGTTTGCGTGAGGCCCCCCCCTCTGTCCTGCCGGACATCTCCCCCTCAAGGGGGGAGATTACGCTCTCGCCAATCGTTTCGCCAATCTGCAACGTTGAAAATGGAGAGCCGGCGTCGACGCTGCCAATCTCCCCCCTTGAGGGGGAGATGTCCGGCAGGACAGAGAGGGGGGCGACAGAGTGCCAACCTGCGAGTGAATTGAGCCGTCTCTCCGACAAATCTCTTGTATGGGCCTCACGACCTCGTTCAGCGACCATCCGCAGTGCCGCGACAGCAATATCGCGTGCTGCATCGGCATCGACCGTCGCGAGTGGCCTTGCGCCGGGTGGGTCGCCGGCAACCGATACGCGCCAGAGAACACCATCCCCGGTCCGTACCGCCCTCAGCCGCACATCGGCTGTCAACGCATCCATGCCCAACTGCCCGCCGCCGTCGACGATCACCGACACCTTCGGCCCCAGCCGCACCGTCAGCCCGGCCTCCTCGATCGCGGCCCTGATCCGCTCGGCCAGCGGACGCGGGTCGACAACCTCGTGCGGATCGATCCCCGCCAGCGGCCCAATCTCCACCGGAACGCCACTGCGCACCGCAATGCCAAGCGCATCGACCTCCGCCGCCAGCAGCCGCGCGCTTTCTGCCGTCAAACCACGGATCTGCAGGCTGCCGCGCGCGGTCACTTCCATAATGCCGTTGCCGTGGCGCAGAGCGGATTCCCCGAGTCCGATCAGGGACTTCGGCGCCAATCCTCCAGCAACCGGGTTGAGCCGTACCAGCAGCCCGTCGCCGGTCTGCATGGGAGCGCTGAGTGCGGGGCAGGCGCCGCGGCGTGAGAAGGCGTTCATGCCGCCACCCCGCTTGCCTGGGCCTCGGCGATCAGGGCCGCGAGGTCGTCGTCGATGGAATTCCTGAGTGGATGCCAGAGGCCGCGCCGCCGCGCAGCGAGGAGCCGCTCGGCGATGACCTTGGCGGCCGCCGGGTTCTCGCGCAGCAGGAAGGCGCGAACGTCCGGGTCGCCGACATAGGCGTCGTGCACGGCCTCGATCAGCGCGCCCGGAATGGCATGGGTGGTCTCGGCGAAGCCGACGAGGCGGTCGACCGTTTCGGCGAATTCCGAGGCGCCGCGCGGGCCGTGGCGCATCTGGCCGGCGATGAAGCGCGGATTGACCGCGCGGGCGCGGACCACGCGCGACACCGCTTCGCCGACCGAACGCGGCTTCGGCTTTTTCGGATCGGTCGTGTCGAGCACGATGACGTCGGCATTCCGGCCAAGTGCGGCAAGGGCTGCCGAAAACCCGCCGATGAAGGTGACATCGGCCGAACCTTCGAGGATGTCGCGGCCCGGGTCGTCGCCGGTGTGGACGAGGAGATCGGCTTCGGCAATGCGGCCTTCGAAAGCGCCGGGCGCGGCAATCGCTTCGCCGTCGGCACCGCCATAGGCGTGCGATGTCGCGTCGAGATAGGCGCGGCCGATCTCTTCGCGCGCGCCCCATTCGCCGCGCGACAGCAGATCCTCGACGCCGGCGCCATAGGTGCCGGGCGAGGTGCCGAAAATACGTGGGCTGATCTTGCCCTGAGCACGCGTCGAGGCGGCGAGCGGGTTTTCCGTATCGTCCTCGTCACGGCCGGCGACGGCGTTGGCAGCGGCGTCGATCAGCGCGATCTGGGTCGGGAACATGTCGCGGAACAGGCCGGAAATGCGCCAGGTGACGTCGACGCGCGGGCGACCGAGCGCGGCCGGTGGCAAGACCTCGATGCCGGTGACGCGACCGGTGGCGGCGTCCCATTGCGGCCGGCAGCCCATCAGCGCCAGGCCTTGCGCGATCTCCTCGCCGCCGGTGCGCAGCGAAGCCGATCCCCAGAGATCGATGACCAGCGAACGCGGCCAATCGCCATGGCTCTGCATATAGCTGCGCACGACTTCTTCCGCCGCCGCCTGGCCGAGATCGTAAGCTGTCGGCGTCGGCATCGTGCGCGGATCGGAGGTGAAGAGATTGCGGCCGGTGGGCAGCACGTCGGAGCGGCCGCGCGCCGGCGCACCGGCCGGTCCTGCCTTGATGTGGCGACCGTCGAGAGCGGCGAGCAGTGCTGCCTTCTCTGCCACGGCGCTTTGCCGGCGCAGCGGATCGGTCTCGCCCTCCGGCGCGCGGCCGTAGACATGCAGCCCGTCCTTGACGGCGAAATCCTTGAGGTCGCAAAGCCAGGCGTCGATGCGCCGCAGCGCTTCGTCGGGTTGATCGGTCTTGGCGACGCCGGCTTCCGAGGCAAGCCCGGTCTTGCGCGCCGTCTCGACGATCAGCTTCGCCAGACGGTCACGGCGACGGCGGTCGAGGCCGTCGGCCTGGGCATATTCATCCACCAGGCGTTCGAGCTTCTGTTGCGCCTCGTCGAGACCGGCCCCGGTCAGTGGCGGCGGCAGGTGGCCGAGCGTGACGGCCGCAATACGGCGCTTGGCCTGCGCCGCCTCGCCAGGATTGGAGACGATGAAGGGATAGACGACCGGCAGCGAGCCGGTGACGATCTCCGGAAAACAAGTGTCTGAGAGCGCGACGGTCTTGCCCGGCAGCCATTCCAGCGTGCCATGCGCCCCGACATGGACGATGGCATGGACGCCGAGCGATTTCTGCAGCCACAGGCCGAAGGCGATCAACTCATGGCGCGGAGGGAGCGTTGGGTCGTGGTAGTCGGCCCGGCGGTCGACGGAACGGCCGCGATCGGGGGCGAGTGCCACGGTGACGTTGCCGAAGGTCGCGGCGCGGAAGGGGAAGTGGGTTTCGACTGCTGGTCGTGAAGGCTGGCGTTCTGTCGCCCCCCCCTCTGTCCTGCCGGACATCTCCCCCTCAAGGGGGGAGATTGGCAGTTCCGCCGCCGGCTCTCCTCTTGCCAGGCCGGAAATTGGCGAAAGCCGTGGCGAAGGAATAATCTCCCCCCTTGAGGGGGAGATGTCCGGCAGGACAGAGAGGGGGGCCTCGCGCAAACTTATCTGGTCCTGCGCTTTGCCCCACGCCGCTTCCGCCGCACTACGCGCAGCTTCCGGCAGCTCGGCGGAAAGGGCCAGGTAGTCATCGAAACTCAATCCTTGTCCACCCACCTCCAGCGCATCCAGCAACTCTCTTGGCGATTGCGGAATCCCGTCAACCGCATAGCCCTGTTCCTTCAGGTCATGCAGCATCGCAAGCACGCTGGACGGCACATCAAGCCCGACGGCGTAGCCGGTCCGTCCCGGCGCGCTCGGATAATCCGGGATCAGGATCGCGAGCTTGCGCTTGGCTCGCTCCGTCCGTTGCAGGCGGATGAAGGCAGCGACGCGCTTGGCGACCTGCGTGACGCGATCCGCTTCAGGCCGGTTGGCAAACGCGCGAAAAGCCAGGGCCGGATCGGTCTCGACCTCGCCCTTGAACGAGATCGTGCCGGCGAGGATGCGGCCGTCGAGCTCGGGCAGCACGACATGCATGGCGAGATCGGCGGGCGCCAGGCCACGCTGGTTCTTTTCCCAGACCTCGCGCCGGGTGGTGGCGACGATGACCTGGAAGACCGGCACGCCGGCCCGGTCGAACAGGGTTTCGGCGCCTGGCTCGGCGCCGGAGGCGAAGGCGGTTGCGGTGACGATTGCGGCCGGGTTCGATGACGCGATGGCGTTTTCGACGAAGGTGAGAGACGCCGGATCCTTGAGGCTGGAGACGAAGATCGGCACCGGGGTGAGGCCCTGCGCACTCAAGGCCTCGACCAGCGCGTCGATGGGTGCGACGTCCGCGGCAAGCAGCATCGAGCGGTAGAAGAGGATGGGGACGACGCCGATATTGTTGGCGCCGGGTTCCCGCCAACCCCCCTCTGTCCTGCCGGACATCTCCCCCGCAAGGGGGGAGATTGAGCTGTCGTCGACGATTTCGCCAATTGCAGATGCCGCAGGAGGTTCTGTTGTCGCGTTAGCAGAAGAAGCGCGGGTGCCGGTGACGGCTGATCTCCCCCCTTGCGGGGGAGATGTCCGGTAGGACAGAGGGGGGTGCGAAGGAACGCCGGCCTTTGGAAGGTGTGGCTTCTCCACAACTCCCAGCCCAGGCTGATAATACCCCGCCTTCGGCACACCGACCGGCTCAACCACGGCCGCATCCGACCCGGCAAGCCGTGCCAATCTTTGTACCAGCGCGTTCATATTCGCCGGACCGCCTTCGCGGAAATAGCCGAGCAGGGCGTCGAGCTCGGGGCGCGGCAGGGTCGAGGCCTCGATCAGCCGCTGATCCTCGTCGTGGCTCTCGCCGGGCAACAGCGCGAGCTTGATGCCGCGCTCGCGCGCCAGCGCCGCGAGCTGGTCGCAGCCATAGCGCCACCAATCATAGCCGCCGAGGATGCGGACGAGGATGACCTTGGCATGGCGGGCAACGCTGTCGATCCACAGGTCGACCGACATCGGGTGGCGGAGGTCGCGCAGTGCGGCGAGCCGCATCGAAGGCAGCCGCTCGGCATCCGCCTTCCAGGCGGCTGCCAGGCCGGCGAGGTCGCTGTCGGTGAAGGACAGGGCCACGACATCCGCAGGCGTCTGCCTGAGGTCGATCGGCTCGGCGAGGTCGTCGAGCGAAGCGGATGTGGTGGCGAGGATATGCATCGCTTTTTCGTGTTGGCCTCAGCCGGCGAGGATACGCTCGATCGCCGGACGGTTCAGCCCCTTGAGGCCGATGACGACGAGCCGCGAGCGGCGGTCGTCCTCGGCCGTCCAGGCGCGGTCGTAGTAATGGTTGACGCGTGGGCCGACGGCCTGGAGCAGAAGCCGCATCGGCTTGCCGCCGACCTCGACGAAACCTTTGACGCGCAACACGTTTTCCTGCTCGGCGGCAAGGGCGACGCGCTTGGCTAGCTCATCCGGGTTGGAAATCGCGGGGATGTCGAGGACGAAGGAATCGAAATCGTCGTGCTCGTGGTCGAGCTCGTCGTCATGATGGGTCTTGCGGTTCTCGATGTCGTCCTCGACGGCGAGGCCGAGGCCAAGCAGCACGGACGGGTCGACCTTGCCTTGCGCGGTCGGCACGATTTTGACGGCGCGCGCTACGTGCTCGCCGATGACGGCGTTGGCGCGTTGCGAGCCGGCCGCATCCATCAAATCGCTCTTCGACAGGATGATCAGGTCGGCGCAGGCGATCTGGTCCTCGAACACCTCCTCGACCGGATCGTCATGGTCAAGGGAATCGTCGGCGGCGCGCTGCGCCTGAAGGGCATCCATGTCGGAGGCGACGCGGCCGTCGGCCAGCGCCGGGCCGTCGACCACGGCGACGACGCCGTCGACGGTGACGCGGCTCTTCACGGTCGGCCACTGGAAGGCCTGGACGAGCGGCTTCGGCAGAGCGAGGCCGGAGGTCTCGATCAGGATGTGGTCGACCTTGGGGTTGAGCGACAGGATCTGGTCGAGCGCCGGCACGAAATCGTCGGCCACGGTGCAGCAGATGCAGCCATTGGCGAGTTCTACGATGTTTTCTTCCGGGCACGCGTCGACGCCGCAGCCTTTGAGGATCTCGCCGTCGATGCCGACATCGCCGAACTCGTTGACGATGATCGCCAGCCGCTTGCCCTTGGCGTTTTCGATGAGGTTTCGGATCAGCGTCGTCTTGCCGGCGCCGAGGAAGCCGGTGACGACGGTGCAGGGAACACGGGAAACGGAAGCGTTCATGGTCAATCCTTCAGCATGTCAAGGGGAGGGATGCGGGCAACCAGGCCGCGCTTGAGGGAATCGGGCCGGCCGCGCCAGGGGATCAGGCCATCGGTCGAGGTGGCGAAGAGCTTTGCACCGGCGACGAGGTCGGCGCCGCTGGCGGTATTCAGATCGCCGAACACATAGCTCCAGCAGCCGTCGCGCAGCAGCGCGGCGCTCAGCCGGCGCTTGCAATTGCCGAGGCATTCTACGGTGCGGATGCGGATGTTTTCGCCCGACGCGGCGCGGCGCGTGTCTTCGGCCAGCAAGGCGCCGGCGCGCGGATGCGCGTCCGAACCGGTCTCGTCGCGGCAGGAGGAGCAGACAATAATGGTCACGCCGGCCAGTGCGTCGTCGGGCTCGGACGAAAAATCCGCTGCTTTAGCCGGGAAACTGCCGTTGCGATCCAAAACCATGCTCCTTGCCCGGAAAACCCGCCGGGCATTCGGATACTCAAAGTCTCAGACGGCAGGTCTCCTGGCTCGCGGGTCGTCGCCTTGAATGCCGCCTTCCCGGGACATCCCAGTGGTTTTCGGCTAAGGCTCGTCGCTTACAGTTGCGGGGACAGCCGCGGATTTGGGTTTTTGGCCCGCACCGCATTCCCTCTTGGCCCCTGCCGTTGCGGGTAGGGGACCGTCTAGGTCGGATTTAGGCTTTTGCAGGCGGCAGAGTCAACGCGCGGCTACGACACCGCGATGTCGGCCAGCGCCGGTCCGAGGTCGCCGGCCGGCGTCACTTCGATCGCCTCTAGCCCGAGCCAGCCCTGCATCTGCTTCAACTCGTCGAAGAGCTGGGCGGCGGTTTCAGGCGGCGCGTCGGGCTCGGCATAGGCGGCGTGAACGCGCAGCACGCTGGCCGGGCGGTCGGCCCGAAGATCGACGCGGGCGACGATCCGGTCGCCGAGCAGGAAGGGCAGCACGTAATAGCCGTATTGGCGCTTTTCGGCCGGGGTGTAGATCTCGATGCGATAGCGGAAGCCGAAGAGCTTTTCCGTCCGGGTGCGCTCGAAGACGACGGGATCGAACGGGGCGAGCAGGGCGCGGGCCTCGATGCGGCGCGGAAAACGGGCATCCTTGTGGAGATAGGCCGGCTTGTCCCAGCCTTCGACCTTCACCGGTAGCAATTCGCCTGTTTCGACCAGTTCCTCGATGCGGTCCTTCGTGTCGCCCGGTGCAAGGCGAAAATAGTCGCGCAGGTCGCCATAGGTGGCGATGCCATGGGCGCGAGCCGAGATGCGCAGCAATTCGCGGTGCGCGTCCTCGACCGAGGGCACAGGCAGGTCAAGCACCGCCTGCGGTAAAACGCGCTCCGGCAAGTCGTAATAGCGTTCGAAGCCGCGCCGGTAGGCGGTGGTGATGCGGCCGGCCCAGAACAGCCATTCGAAGGCGTGCTTGGCCTCGCTCCAGCCCCACCAGCCGCCATTGCCCTTGTGGCCCTCGATATCGGAGGCGGCGATCGGCCCGCGTTCGGCCACCTCCTTGTAGATCTCCTCGATCAGTTCGCCGCGCTCGCGGCCCCATTTGGCGAGGCCGATATACATTTCGTCGCCCTGCTCGGCGCGCTGCATGCGCCAACGTATCAAAGGCCAGGTTTCGACGGGGAGGAACGACGCCTCATGCGCCCAATATTCAAAGACGGCGCGCTTGCGGGTCACCGCGGCGTTGTCGAGCAGCGTAAGCGGGTAGGGGCCGAGGCGAGAATAGAGCGGCATATAATGAGCGCGCACCACGGCGCTGACGGAATCGATCTGCAAGAGGCCGGTTCGCGAAAGCACACGCGCAAGGTGCCGGCGGTCGGGTACTCCTCCCGGGCGAGGGTCGTTGAACCCTTGCGCGCCAAGCGCGATGCGCCTGGCCATGGCGAGCGAGATTTTCTCCTTCATCAAGATGTCCTTGCCGAGATCGTCCGTTGGTTCTTAGCCGGTGATTCCGGCCATGCTAGCAGGCAAATGGCGGGAGACATGTCAGGAGAGAAAAGTGGAGTAAAAAGCGAAGGAAATCAAACAAGAGCGGATCGGACCAGTTTCTTCCGATAAGGCGTCCAGGGCCGCGATTTGAACAAGGTTTGACTTGCGTCACCGAAACCGCTGCGCTAACCCATCGCCGCGATGCAGCATGGGCCTCTTAAAACGGTTCAGCGGTTAAACTGTCACGCTTCCGCATTAGAGTTCGTTGCTGTAATCAAAGTGAACTGCCCGCCTAAGGAAAGCCGCCGCATGAGCGCACTCCTGAGTTCATATCTGCCGATCGTCCTGTTCATCGCCGTGGCGCTGGTCGTCGGCCTTGCGCTGCTCATAGCGCCGTTCCTGGTCGCTTACCGCAATCCAGATCCGGAAAAGCTCTCGGCGTATGAATGCGGGTTCAACTCGTTCGACGACGCCCGCATGAAATTCGACATCCGCTTCTACCTGGTGTCGATCCTCTTCATCATCTTCGATCTCGAGGTCGCCTTCCTGTTCCCATGGGCGGTGTCGTTCTCCAAGGTCGGCATGCTCGGCTTCTGGTCGATGATGGTGTTTCTGGCGGTGCTGACCATCGGCTTTGCCTATGAATGGAAAAAAGGAGCGCTGGAATGGGATTGAACGACAGTTCAGGCACCCTCGTCGCGCCGAAGCCCAAGGGCATCATCGACCCCAACACCGGCAGGCCGGTGGGGGAGGACGATCCCTTCTTCCTCGAAATCAACAATGAGCTGGCCGACAAGGGTTTCCTTGTCACGTCGACCGAAGCGCTGATCACCTGGGCGCGCAGCGGCTCGCTGATGTTCATGACCTTCGGCCTCGCCTGCTGCGCGGTCGAGATGATCCACACCTCGATGCCGCGCTATGACTCGGAGCGTTTCGGCGTTGCGCCGCGCGCGTCGCCGCGCCAGTCCGACATCATGATCGTCGCCGGCACGCTGACCAACAAGATGGCGCCGGCGCTGCGCAAGGTCTACGACCAGATGCCGGAGCCGCGCTACGTCATCTCGATGGGCTCCTGCGCCAATGGCGGCGGCTACTACCATTATTCCTATTCGGTGGTGCGCGGCTGCGACCGCATCGTGCCGGTCGACATCTATGTGCCCGGCTGCCCACCGAGCGCGGAAGCGCTGCTCTACGGCATTCTCCTTCTGCAGAAGAAGATCCGCCGCACCGGCACGATCGAACGGTGAGCCGATGACCCAGGCGTTGAACGAACTCTCCACCTATCTCGGCGAGAAGCTCTCCGGCCGCATCGGCGAAGCCGTGCTTGCCTATGGCGAGCTGACCGTTTCGGTCGAGCCGGGCAATCTGATCGAGGTGGCGACCTTCCTGCGCGACGATGCGCGCTGCCAGTTCATCTCGATCATCGACGTCTGCGGAGCCGACTACCCGTCGCGCGCCAGGCGCTTCGATGTCGTCTATCACCTTTTGTCGCCGAAGCAGAATGTGCGCATCCGGCTCAAGGTTCAGGCCGACGAGGAAACCCTGGTGCCGTCGCTGACGGCGGTCTATCCCGGCGCCGACTGGTTTGAGCGCGAGACATACGATCTCTACGGCGTGCTGTTTTCGGGCCACCCAGACTTGCGCCGCATCTTGACCGATTACGGCTTCGAGGGCCATCCGCTGCGCAAGGATTTTCCGCTGACGGGTTTCGTCGAGGTTCGTTACGACGACGAAGCCAAGCGCGTGATCTACGAGCCGGTGGAATTGAAGCAGGAATTCAGAAACTTCGACTTTTTGAGCCCATGGGAAGGGACGGATTACGTCCTGCCGGGGGATGAAAAGGCGAAGCAGTGAATGGTGAATAGTGAATGGTGAATGGACGAGACGCCGGGAAAGATACGCGACTATCGCGATTTCATCGTCTGGCAGGAGGCGATGGATATCGCCGAGTCCATTTACGCTTTGACGCGCGGGTTTCCGCGCGAGGAAATGTACGGACTGGCGGCTCAGATGCGGCGATGTGCAGCTTCTATACCGGCAAACATTGCGGAAGGGTTCGGTCGCGCTCAGAGGCGACCGTTCATTCAATTCCTTCGTATTGCGCAGGGCTCATTGAAGGAACTGGAAACGCATACAATGCTCTGCGGGCGCGTGGGACTCTTGTCCAAGGAGCAAGCCGCAAGTCTGGAACCAAGCTTCACCCGGCTGGGCAAAAGGCTGGTTTCGTTCGTTCGGTCGCTCGAGGGGGAGCGCGAATGACCATTCACCATTCACCATTGACCATTCACTATTCGCCAAGGGCGACCCATGGCTGAAACCTCCGTCCGCAACTTCAACATCAACTTCGGTCCGCAGCACCCTGCGGCGCACGGCGTTTTGCGCCTGGTGCTGGAGCTGGACGGCGAGGTGGTCGACCGCGTCGATCCGCATATCGGCCTGCTGCATCGCGGCACCGAGAAGCTGATGGAAGCGAAGACTTATCTTCAGGCCGTGCCTTATCTCGACCGGCTCGACTATTGCGCGCCGATGAACCAGGAGCATGCCTTCGCGCTCGCGGCCGAGCGACTGCTCGGCATCGAAGTGCCGAAGCGCGGCCAGTTGATCCGGGTGCTCTATTCCGAGATGGGCCGCATCATGTCGCACATCTTGAATGTGACGACGCAGGCGATGGACGTCGGCGCGCTGACGCCGCCGCTGTGGGGCTTCGTCGAGCGCGAAAAGCTGATGGTGTTCTACGAACGCGCCTCGGGCTCGCGCATGCATGCGGCCTATTTCCGGCCGGGTGGCGTGCACCAGGATCTGCCGCAGGAGCTGGTCGAGGACATCGGCAAGTGGATCGATCCGTTCCTGAAGTCGATCGACGATCTCGACGCGTTGCTCACACCCAACCGCATCTTCAAGCAGCGCAATGTCGATATCGGCACAGTGTCGCTTGCCGACGCCTGGGCCTGGGGCTTTTCGGGCGTCATGGTGCGCGGCTCGGGCGCTGCCTGGGACTTGCGCAAGTCGCAGCCCTACGAATGTTATTCCGAGATGGATTTCGACATCCCGATCGGCAAGAACGGCGACTGCTACGACCGGTACCTGGTGCGCATGGAAGAGATGCGCCAGTCGGCCAAGATCATGCGCCAGTGCGTCGATCTCCTGCTCGGCAAGGAAAGCGCCGGCCCGGTGTCGAACCTCGACGGCAAGGTGGTACCGCCGAAACGCCAGGCGATGAAGCGCTCGATGGAAGCGCTGATCCATCACTTCAAGCTCTACACCGAGGGCTATCGCGTGCCGGCCGGCGAGGTCTATGCGGCCGTCGAGGCGCCGAAAGGCGAGTTCGGCGTCTATCTGGTCTCGGACGGCACCAACAAGCCCTATCGCTGCAAGCTGCGCGCGCCCGGCTTCGCGCATCTGCAAGCCATGGATTTCCTGTGCCGCGGCCACATGCTGGCCGACGTCACCGCCGTACTTGGCTCCCTCGACATCGTGTTTGGTGAGGTCGATCGCTAAATGTCAGTCCGCCGTCTCGCAGATGCCAGCGTCCAGCCCGCTTCCTTCGCCTTCAACAAGGCGAACGCGGCGGCGGCGCAGCAGTGGATCGCCAAATACCCGAAAGGGCGCGAACAGTCGGCCATCATTCCGCTGCTGATGATCGCGCAGGAGCAGGAAGGCTGGGTCACCAAGGCGGCGATCGAGACGATCTCCGACATGCTCGGCATGCCGCGTATCCGTGGCCTCGAAGTCGCGACCTTCTATACGCAGTACCAGCTCAATCCGGTCGGCACGCGTGCGCATATCCAGGTCTGCGGCACCACGCCCTGCATGCTGCGCGGCTCGGAAGCGCTGATGGATGTGTGTCGCTCGAAGATCCATCACGACCAGTTCCACACCAACGACAAGGGCACGCTGTCGTGGGAGGAGGTCGAATGCCTCGGCGCCTGCGTCAACGCGCCGATGGTCATGATCTTCAAGGATACTTTCGAGGACCTGACGCCCGAGCGGTTGGCCGAGATCATCGATCTCTACGACGCCGGCAAGGGCGCCGAGGTGAAGCCCGGTCCGCAGAACGGCCGCCATGGCTCCGAGCCGGCCGGCGGCTTGAAGACGCTGACCAGCGAAAAGGCGATCCTGAAGTCGACGCGCGACAAGGAAGCCAAGGCGGCGGCGAAAGCCGCCAAGGATGCTGCCGCCGCTGCACCCGCTGCTGTTTCTGCCGCCGTCGTCTCGCAGGCTCCCGCCGGGCCGGCGTCGGGCCCGGTTGCGCCATCCAAATCCGCCAAGCCGAAGACCGATGCGCCGGAAACCAGCCCGGCGTTGGCGACGCCGTCGCCGGTCAAGGTCGCGCCGGCCACCGAGAAGGCGGCCAGCGTCAGGGCGCCGCGCCATTCTGCCGCCAACGCCAACCAGGCCGATCCGGAAGTCGAGGCGGTTTCCAAGCCGCGCAGCGGGCCAAAGACGAAAGCCGAGCCGGCTGCCGCCTTCAAGGCGCCGGAAACCAAGCAGCCTGCCGCCAAGACGGTGAAACCCTCGCTCGAGGACAAGAACCGGCCCGCCGGCATCGAGCGCCCGGCCGCGGTCGACGATCTCAAGCTGATCTCCGGCGTCGGCCCGAAGATCGAAGGCACCCTGCATTCGCTGGGCATCTATACGTTCGCGCAGGTCGCCGCGTGGAAGAAGGCCGAGCGCGAATGGGTCGACGGCTATCTCAATTTCCGCGGCCGCATCGAGCGCGACGACTGGGTGAAGCAGGCCAAGGCGCTCGCCAAGGGCGGCGTCGCCGAATACATCCGCGTCTTCGGCAAGAAGCCGGTCTGAGGGACGACAAATGCTTCAGGACAAAGACCGCATCTTCACCAACATCTACGGCCTGTTCGACACGTCGCTGGCCGGAGCGCAGTCGCGCGGCATCTGGGACGATACGCCGGGCCTGATCGCCAAGGGTCGCGACTGGATCGTCAACGAGATGAAGGCGTCCGGCCTGCGCGGCCGCGGCGGCGCCGGCTTCCCGACCGGCCTGAAATGGTCGTTCATGCCCAAGCAGAGCGACGGCCGGCCGAGCTATCTCGTCATCAATGCCGACGAATCCGAGCCTGGCACCTGCAAGGACCGCGACATCCTGCGCAACGATCCGCACACGCTGGTGGAGGGCGCGCTGGTCGCTGGCTTCGCCATGGGCGCGATCGCGGCCTACATCTATGTGCGCGGCGAGTTCATCCGCGAGCGCGAGGCGCTGCAGCGCGCCATCGACGAGGCTTACGCGGCCAAGCTCATCGGCAAGAACAACACGTCCGGCTACGACTTCGAAGTCTACATGCATCACGGCGCCGGCGCCTATATCTGCGGCGAGGAGACCGCGCTGCTCGAAAGCCTGGAAGGCAAGAAAGGCCAGCCCAGGCTGAAGCCGCCATTCCCGGCCAATGTCGGCCTCTATGGCTGCCCGACCACCGTCAACAACGTCGAATCGATCGCGGTGGCGCCGACCATCCTGCGGCGGGGTGCGGCCTGGTTCTCGTCCTTCGGCCGCCCGAACAATGCCGGCACCAAGCTGTTTTGCGTATCCGGCCACGTCAACAATCCGTGCACCTTCGAAGAGGCGATGTCGATCCCGTTCCGCGAGCTGATCGAGGAGCATTGCGGCGGCATCCGTGGCGGCTGGGACAACCTGCTCGCGGTCATCCCGGGCGGCGCTTCGGTGCCCTTGGTGCCGGCCGAGCAGATCATGGACGCGCCGATGGATTTCGACGCGCTGCGCGACCTGAAATCCGGCCTTGGCACGGCGGCCGTCATCGTCATGGACAAGTCGACGGATATCGTGAAGGCGATCGCCAGGCTTTCCTACTTCTACAAGCACGAGAGCTGCGGACAGTGCACGCCGTGCCGCGAAGGCACCGGCTGGATGTGGCGGGTGATGGAGCGCCTGGTGCGCGGCGAAGCGCAGAAGCGCGAGATCGACATGCTGCTCGACGTCACCAAGCAGGTCGAGGGTCACACGATCTGCGCCCTGGGCGACGCGGCGGCCTGGCCGATCCAGGGCCTGATGCGGCATTTCCGTGGCGAGGTGGAACGCCGCATCGACGAGTTTTCGCGCAACGCGCACCGGGTCGAGCCGGTGATGGTGGCGGCGGAATAAGACTTCGAAATACGGGCTTGGCCCGAAGACTGGAAGCAGGGGCGGGGCATACGAAGAAACGACCAGGAGATCTCTATGGCGCCGTATTCGATACCCTATCCGTTCATGCCTGATTTGGACCAACTCGAGAAGATGAACCAGGACCTGACCAAGATGATGCCGAAGGAGATGGCCAGCGCCGTCAACCTTCTGGCGCATCCGGTCGCCGGCTACGCCGCGATGTCGGCGCTCAGCATCGGTCTTGCCAACCATGCCGTCGGCATGTGGATGGGCGCCTTCACCGGCGCGATGGAAGCCTCGCAGCGCATGTTCCAGCCTTTCCTCGACGACCTCGAGGCGCAGAACGAAGCGGCCGCCAACGCGTCCAAGGCGCGCAAGGCGACCGAGACGCTGATCGCCAGGGCGCAGACCTTCGCCAGGGACGTGACCGACATCGCGGCGAACGCGACCGAGAAGGCGCTTGACGCGACCGGGGCCGATATCGTCGCCCAACCGGCCCCGACCGGGCTGATGCCCGAGGATTTCAGGCAGCCGAAGGCGCTCGACAAGCCGGCGGCGCCGTCGGACCTAAAGGCGATTTCGGGTATCGGACCGAAGCTGGAGAAGGTGCTCAACGGCCTCGGCATCTGGACCTATGGCCAGATCGCCGCCTGGACGTCGGAAGAGATCGCCTGGGTGGAGGATTACCTGTCGCTCGCCGGCCGCATCGGCCGCGACGACTGGACTGCGCAGGCGGCGGCGCTCGCCGCGACGAATTGAATTGAAATGCCGGGCGCGGCTTGAAGCCGCGTCCGGCAAAACGGATTGCGGAACATCCGCGAGGGTTTGAGGCGAATGGCAAAGCTAAAGGTCGACGGGAAAGAGATCACGGTACCCGACCATTACACGCTGCTGCAGGCGGCCGAGGACGCCGGCGCGGAAGTGCCGCGCTTCTGCTTCCATGAGCGGCTGTCCATCGCCGGCAATTGCCGCATGTGCCTGATCGAGGTGAAGGGCGGTCCGCCCAAGCCGCAGGCGTCCTGCGCCATGGGCGTGCGCGACCTGCGCCCCGGTCCGAACGGCGAGCCGCCGGAAATCTTCACCAACACGCCGATGGTCAAGAAGGCCCGCGAAGGCGTGATGGAATTCCTGCTGATCAACCATCCGTTGGATTGCCCGATCTGCGACCAGGGCGGCGAATGCGACCTGCAGGACCAGGCGATGGCCTTCGGCGTCGATTCCTCGCGCTATCACGAGAACAAGCGCGCGGTCGAAGACAAGTATATCGGCCCGCTGGTCAAGACGGTGATGAACCGCTGCATCCATTGCACGCGCTGCGTCCGCTTCACCACCGAGGTCGCCGGCATTTCCGAGCTCGGCCTGATCGGCCGCGGCGAGGATGCCGAGATCACCACCTATCTCGAACAGGCGATGACGTCGGAACTGCAGGGCAACGTCATCGACCTTTGCCCGGTCGGCGCGCTGACCTCCAAGCCGTTCGCCTTCCAGGCGCGGCCGTGGGAACTGACCAAGACGGAATCGATCGACGTCATGGACGCCGTCGGTTCGGCGATCCGCGTCGACAGCCGTGGTCGCGAGGTGATGCGCATCCTGCCGCGCGTCAACGAACAGGTGAACGAGGAGTGGATCTCCGACAAGACCCGCTTCATCTGGGATGGCCTGCGCACGCAGCGTCTCGACCGTCCCTATGTGCGCAAGAACGGCAAGCTGGCACCGGCAAGCTGGGCGGAAGCCTTCGCCGCGATCAAGGAACAGGTGGCCAAGACCGCGCCCGAGCGGATCGGCGCAATCGCCGGCGATCTCGCGGCGGTCGAGGAAATCTATGCGCTCAAGCTGCTGATGGCGGCGCTCGGCTCGAAGAACATCGACTGCCGCCAGGACGGCGCAGCGCTCGATCCGTCGCTCGGCCGCGCCAGCTACATCTTCAACCCGACCATCGAAGGCATCGAGCAGGCCGACGCGGTGCTGATCATCGGCGCCAATCCTCGCTTCGAGGCCTCGGTGCTCAACGCCCGCATCCGCAAGCGCTGGCGCGTCGGCAATCTGCCGGTCGGCGTCATCGGCGAGATCGGCGACACGCGCTACGACTATGAGCTCATCGGCGCCGGTCCGGAATCCCTGAAAGGGCTGGCCGACGGCACCGGCAAATTCTTCGAAGTGCTGAGCAAGGCCACGCATCCGTTGATCATCGTCGGCCAGGGCGCGCTGGCACGTGCCGACGGCGCCGCGGTGCTCGGCCAGGCGGCGAAGCTCGCGGCCGCCGTCAACGCGGTCACGGCCGAGTGGAACGGCTTTGCGGTGCTGCACAACGCGGCGGCAAGAGTCGGCGGCCTCGACGTCGGCTTCGTGCCGGGCGAGGGCGGCAAGGACGTCGCCGGCATGCTGGGCGACACCGACGTGCTCTTCCTGCTCGGCGCCGACGAGATCGACATGGCCAGGACCGGTGGCGCGTTCGTCGTCTATATCGGCACGCATGGCGATGCCGGCGCGCACCGCGCCAATGTCATCCTGCCGGCCGCCGCCTACACCGAGAAGTCCGGCACCTTTGTCAACACGGAAGGCCGCGTGCAGCAGACCAATCGCGCCGGCTTCGCTCCTGGCGAGGCCCGCGAGGACTGGGCGATCGTGCGGGCGCTCTCCGACGTGCTCGGCAAGAAGCTGCCCTTCGATTCGCTGGCGCAGCTGCGCGCCAAGCTCTATGGCGAATTCCCGCATCTTGCCCGTATCGACCAGGTGCAGGCCGGCAGCGGCGACGACATCGCCAAGGTGGCGAAGCTCGGCGGCCGACTGAACAAGGGCACCTTCACCTCGCCGGTGAAGGACTTCTATCTCACCAACCCGATCGCGCGGGCGTCGGCCGTGATGGCCGAATGCTCGGCGCTGGCCAAGATCGGCTTCAAGCAGGCGGCGGAATAAGCATGGAAACGTTCTTCTCCTTCTACGTGCTGCCGGCGCTGCTGATCCTGTTGAAATCGGTCGTGCTGATCGTCGTCCTTCTGATCGGCGTCGCCTACCTGCTCTACGCCGACCGCAAGATCTGGGCGGCGGTGCAATTGCGGCGCGGCCCGAACGTCGTCGGTCCGTGGGGCACGCTGCAGGCCTTCGCCGACCTCCTGAAATTCGTCTTCAAGGAGCCGGTGATCCCGTCGGGCGCCAACAAGGGCGTGTTCCTCCTGGCCCCGCTGGTGTCGGCGGTGCTGGCGATTTCGGCCTGGGCGGTCATTCCGGTCAATGAGGGCTGGGCGATCGCCAACATCAATGTCGGCATCCTCTATGTCTTCGCCATCTCCTCGCTTGAGGTCTATGGCGTGATCATGGGCGGCTGGGCGTCCAATTCGAAATACCCGTTCCTGGGCGCGCTGCGCTCGGCCGCGCAGATGGTGTCCTACGAGGTCTCGATCGGCTTCGTCATCGTCACCGTGCTGCTCACTGTCGGCTCGCTCAACCTCTCCGACATCGTCATGGCGCAGCAGGACGGCCTCGGCACCAGGCTCGGCCTGCCCAATACCTTCCTCGACTGGCACTGGCTGTCGCTGTTGCCGATGTTCGTGGTGTTCTTCATCTCTGCGCTCGCCGAAACGAACCGCCCGCCTTTTGATCTGGTGGAGGCGGAATCGGAACTCGTCGCCGGCCACATGGTCGAATATTCGTCGACGCCATTCCTGCTCTTCTTCCTCGGCGAGTATGTCGCCGTCGTCCTGATGTGCGCGCTGGCGACCATCCTGTTCCTCGGCGGCTGGCTGCCGCCGTTCAACTTCGCGCCCTTCACCTGGGTGCCGGGGGTGATCTGGTTCGTGCTGAAGATCTGCCTGATGTTCTTCATGTTCTCGATGGTGAAGGCTTTTGTGCCGCGCTACCGCTACGACCAGTTGATGCGGCTGGGCTGGAAAGTCTTCCTGCCGATCTCGCTGTTCATGGTCGTGGCCACCGCGGCCTTCCTCAAGATCACGGGGTTTGCGTGATGTCCGCTCTGGCCCAGGCCGCAAAATCGCTGCTGCTGAAGGATTTCGTCAGCGCCTTCTTCCTTTCGATGCGCCAGTTCTTCGCGCCGAAGGAAACGATCAACTATCCGCACGAGAAGGGGCCGACCAGCCCGCGCTTCCGTGGCGAACATGCGCTGCGCCGTTACCCGAACGGCGAGGAACGCTGCATCGCCTGCAAGCTCTGCGAGGCGATCTGCCCGGCGCAGGCCATCACCATCGAGGCCGGCCCGCGCCGCAATGACGGCACGCGCCGCACCGTGCGCTACGACATCGACATGGTGAAGTGCATCTATTGCGGCTTCTGCCAGGAAGCCTGCCCGGTCGACGCCATCGTCGAGGGGCCGAATTTCGAATTCGCGACCGAGACGCGCGAGGAGCTTTACTACAACAAGGAAAAGCTGCTTGCGAACGGCGATCGCTGGGAGCGGGAGTTGGCGCGCAACATCGCGCTGGACTCGCCCTATCGCTGACATTTGACGCATGGACGGGTCGAGGGGCCTCGTCCAGAGGATGATCCCGAAAAGTTGCAGACTTTTCGGACAAGATCATCCTCCGGAATGAAAGAGTGTCGCATGTTTCTTTCGATCAGGTCTTTCAACCCGATCGGAACATGCGATAGGAACACGCAACTTGCCGGCCGGAGGCGGTCGCAAAAATCAAACAGGACGAGCGTCCTGTTCGGACAGGAACCCGGGGGAACCCATGCTGAGTGGACTAGAGGCGGCCTTTTTCTACCTCTTCGCCTTTGTCGCCGTGGCGTCGGCCTTCATGGTCATTTCGTCGCGCAACCCCGTGCATTCCGTGCTGTTCCTGATCCTCACCTTCTTCAACGCCGCCGGCCTGTTCATGCTGACCGGCGCCGAGTTCCTGGCGATGATCCTGCTCGTCGTCTATGTCGGCGCGGTGATGGTGCTGTTCCTGTTCGTCGTCATGATGCTCGACGTCGACTTCGCCGAGATGAAGCAGGGCGCCCTGCAATATGCGCCGATCGGCGCGATGGTCGGGCTGATCCTGGCGGCGGAGCTGATCGTCGTGCTCGGCGGCTACACATTCGCGCCGCAGCTTGCCTCGACGGTCGCCAAGGCAACGCCGGATCTCGCCACGCGCTCCAACACGGCCGCGCTCGGCGATATCCTCTATACGGACTACCTCTATTACTTCCAGATTTCCGGCCTGGTGCTCTTGGTCGCCATGATCGGCGCCATCGTGCTGACGCTGCGCCACAAGGAAGGCGTCAAGCGGCAGTCGATCGCCGCGCAGGTCGGCCGCACGCCGGCGACGGGCATGGAAATCCGCAAGGTCAAATCGGGCGAGGGCATCTGAGATGGTCGTCGGCATTGCACATTACCTGACCGTATCGGCGATCCTGTTCACGCTCGGCGTGTTCGGCATCTTCCTGAACCGCCGCAACATCATCGTCATCCTGATGTCGATCGAGCTCATCCTGCTCGCGGTCAACATCAATTTCGTCGCGTTCTCGGCGGCGCTGCATGATCTCGTCGGACAGGTCTTCGCCCTGTTCGTGCTGACGGTCGCGGCCGCTGAAGCCGCGATCGGTCTTGCCATTCTTGTCGTCTTCTTCCGCAACCGCGGCTCGATCGCGGTCGAAGACGTGAGCGCGATGAAGGGTTGACGGGAACCATCATGTATCAGGCTATCGTCTTCCTTCCGCTGCTTGGCTTCCTGATTGTCGGCCTGTTCGGCAATTCGCTCGGCGCCAAGGCTTCAGAATACATCACCTCCGGTTTCCTGGTGATCGCGGCGGTGCTGTCGTGGATCGCCTTTTTCACCGTCGGCTTCGGCCATGGCGAAGTGTTCACTGTGCCGGTGCTGCGCTGGATCCAGTCGGGCGGCATCGACGCCTCCTGGGCGCTGAGGGTCGACACGCTGACGGTGGTGATGCTGGTCGTGGTCAACACGGTGTCGGCGCTGGTTCACATCTATTCGATCGGCTACATGCATCACGATCCGAACCGGCCGCGCTTTTTCGCCTATCTGTCGTTGTTCACCTTCGCGATGCTGATGCTGGTGACGGCCGACAACCTCATCCAGATGTTCTTCGGCTGGGAAGGGGTCGGTCTTGCCTCCTATTTGCTGATCGGTTTTTGGTACAAGAAGCCGTCGGCCAACGCCGCCGCCATCAAGGCTTTCGTCGTCAACCGCGTCGGTGACTTCGGCTTCGCTCTCGGCATCTTCGGCGTGTTCGTGCTGTTCGGCTCGGTCAACCTGGGCACCATCTTCGCCAATGCGGCCACCTACTTGCCGGCCGAAGGCGCGCCGGCCGGTGCCGCCGTGCTCACCTTCCTCGGCCATGCGCTCGACAAGCAGGCGGCGCTGACGGTGGTCTGCCTGCTGCTCTTCATGGGCGCCATGGGCAAGTCGGCGCAGGTGCCGCTGCACACCTGGCTGCCGGACGCGATGGAAGGCCCGACCCCGGTCTCCGCGCTCATCCACGCGGCGACCATGGTGACCGCCGGTGTGTTCATGCTGGCGAGGCTTTCGCCGCTGTTCGAGCTGTCACATACGGCGCTGACCGTCGTCACCTTCATCGGTGCCTTCACCGCTTTCTTCGCGGCAACGGTCGGCCTCGTCCAGAACGACATCAAGCGCGTCATCGCCTATTCGACTTGCTCGCAGCTCGGCTACATGTTCGTGGCGCTCGGCGTCGGCGCCTATGGCGCGGCGATCTTCCATCTGTTCACGCACGCCTTCTTCAAGGCGCTGCTGTTCCTCGGCTCCGGCTCGGTCATCCACGCGGTTTCCGACGAGCAGGACATGCGCAGGATGGGCGGGCTCAGGAAGCTCATCCCGGCAACCTACTGGATGATGATCATCGGCACGCTGGCGCTGACCGGCGTCGGCATCCCTGCAACGGTGATCGGCACCGCCGGCTTCTTCTCCAAGGACGCCATTATCGCCACGTCGTTCGCCAGCCACAACGCGGTCGCGGCCTTCGCGTTCATCCTGCTGGTGGTCGCCGCCTGCTTCACCAGCTTCTATTCCTGGCGGCTGATCTTCATGACCTTCCACGGTGAGCCACGCGCCAGCCACGAGGTCATGCATCACGTCCATGAATCGCCACCGGTGATGCTGGTGCCGCTCTATGTGCTCGCCGCCGGTGCGCTGTTCGCGGGCATCATCTTCCACGGCGCCTTCATCGGCGAGGGCTATGCCGAGTTCTGGAAGGCGTCGCTGTTCACGCTGCCGGACAACCACATCCTGCACGAGATCCACGAGCTGCCGCTGTGGGTGGAACTGGCGCCCTTCGTCGCCATGATCATCGGTTTGGCGGTTGCCTGGAAGTTCTACATCCGCACACCGGAACTGCCCAGAAGCGTCGCCGCCAATCATCGCCTGCTTTACGGCTTCCTGCTCAACAAGTGGTATTTCGACGAGCTCTACGACTTCCTGTTCGTGCAGCCGGCCAAGCGCCTCGGCAGGTTCCTGTGGAAGACCGGTGACGGCACGATCATCGACGGGCTCGGCCCGGACGGCATCTCGGCGCGCGTCGTCGACGTCACCAACCGCGTCGTCAAGCTGCAGACCGGCTATCTCTACCACTACGCTTTCGCCATGCTGATCGGCGTGGCCGCTCTCGTCACCTGGATGATGCTCTGATGACCGACTGGCCAATCCTCTCGCTGGTCACCTTCCTGCCGCTGGTTGGTGTTCTGCTCATCCTGTTCATCAGCGACGACAGCGAAAACGCGCGCCGCAACATCCGCGCCATCGCCTTCATCACGACGGCGTTCACCTTCGTCGTCTCGCTGTTCATCTGGACCGGCTTCGACAATTCGCAGGCCGGCTTCCAGTTCGTCGAGAAGCACGCCTGGCTGGATTCGGGCATCTCCTATCATCTTGGCGTCGACGGCATCTCGATGCTGTTCGTCATCCTGACGACCTTCCTGATGCCGTTCTGCATCCTCGCCTCGTGGGAAGCGATCGAGAAGCGGGTCAAGGCCTATATGATCGCCTTCCTGATCCTCGAGACGCTGATGATCGGCGTGTTCTGCGCGCTCGACATCGTCCTGTTCTACGTCTTCTTCGAGGCCGGCCTGATTCCGATGTTCATCATCATCGGCGTCTGGGGCGGCAAGCGGCGCGTCTATGCCTCGTTCAAGTTCTTCCTCTATACGCTCGCCGGTTCGGTGCTGATGCTGCTCGCCATCATGGCGATGTTCTTCCAGTCGGGCACCACCGACATCCCGACGCTCCTGACGCATCACTTCCCGGCCAACATGCAGACCTGGCTGTGGCTCGCCTTCTTCGCCTCCTTCGCGGTGAAGATGCCGATGTGGCCGGTGCATACCTGGCTCCCCGATGCCCACGTCGAGGCGCCGACGGCGGGCTCGGTCATCCTGGCCGCCATCCTCTTGAAGATGGGTGGATACGGCTTCCTGCGCTTCTCCCTGCCGATGTTCCCGGAAGCGTCGGCGATGTTCGCGCCGCTGGTGTTCACGCTCTCGGTCGTAGCCATCATCTACACCTCGCTGGTGGCGTTGATGCAGGAGGACATGAAGAAGCTGATCGCCTATTCGTCGGTCGCCCACATGGGCTTCGTCACCATGGGCATCTTCGCGATGAACCAGGAAGGCGTGCAGGGCGCGATCTTCCAGATGCTCAGCCACGGCCTCGTCTCGGGCGCGCTGTTCCTGTGCGTCGGCGTCATCTACGACCGCATGCACACGCGCGAGATCGACGCCTATGGCGGCCTAGTCAACAACATGCCGAAATACGCCGCCGTGTTCATGATCTTCACCATGGCCAATGTCGGCCTTCCCGGCACCAGCGGCTTCATCGGCGAATTCCTGACCATGCTCGGCGTGTTCAAGGTCAACACCTGGGTGGCCTTCTTCGCCGCGACGGGCGTCATCCTGTCGGCGGCCTACGCGCTATGGCTCTATCGGCGGGTGATCTTCGGCGCGCTAACCAAGGACAGCCTGAAGAACCTGCTCGACCTGTCGCCGCGCGAGAAGGCGATCATCTACCCGCTGGTGGTGCTGGTGATCTTCTTCGGCGTCTATCCGGCGCCGGTGTTCGACGCGACGGCCCAGTCGGTCAAGACGCTCGTCACCAACGTCACCGCATCCATCAATTCCGCGCAGACCGCGGCGGCGAACTGACTGGGGAATAGACCATGACGCCGGACCTTCTCTCCAGCTTTTCGCTCTCGACGCCGGAACTGATCCTGGCCGTCGGGGCGCTGGTGCTCCTGATGATCGGAGCCTATTCGCGCTCCAACAACACCATGACCGTGACCGGTCTGGCCGTGCTCGTGCTGGTGGTGGCCGGCCTGTGGCTTGCCTTCTCCGGCGGGCGGGGCGCTGCCTATGGCGGCGCCTTCGTGCAGGATTCCTTCAGCGCCTTCATGAAGATGCTGGCACTGATCGGTTCGGCGGTGACGCTGGTCATGTCGATGCGCTTTGCGCGCCAGGAACATTTCGACAAGTTCGAATTCCCGGTACTGATCCTGCTCTGCACGCTCGGCATGATGCTGATGATCTCGGCCAATGGCATGATCGGGCTCTATCTCGGGCTCGAGCTGCAGTCGCTGGCGATCTACGTGCTGGCCGCGATCAACCGCGACAATCTGCGCTCGACCGAGGCGGGCCTGAAATATTTCGTCCTCGGCGCGCTGTCGTCGGGCATGCTGCTCTACGGCATCAGCCTCGTCTACGGCTACACCGGCAACACCGGTTTCCAGGAGATCGCGACGGCGCTCTCCAGCGGCGAGCGCCAGCTCGGCCTCGTCTTCGGCCTGGTGTTCGTGCTTGCCGGCCTTGCCTTCAAGATCTCGGCCGTGCCGTTCCATATGTGGACGCCGGACGTCTATGAGGGCGCGCCGACGCCGATCACCGCTTTCCTGGCGGCGGCGCCGAAGATGGCGGCGATGGCGCTGATCGTGCGCGTCACCATGGGCGCTTTCAAGCCGATCGCCGCCGACTGGCAGCAGATCATCGTCTTCATCTCGATTGCCTCGATGGCGCTCGGCGCATTCGCGGCCATCGGCCAGACCAACATCAAGCGCCTGATGGCCTATTCCTCGATCGGCCATATGGGCTATGCGCTGGTCGGCCTTGCCGCCAACAGCCAGGCCGGCGTGCGCGGCGTCGCCATCTACATGCTGATCTATCTGGTGATGACGCTGGGGACCTTCGCCTTCATCCTCGCGATGCGGCGCAAGGAAGGCAATGTCGAGCAGATCAGCGACCTCGCCGGCCTGTCCTCGACCAACCCGATCATGGCCACCATCCTCACCATCTTGATGTTCTCTCTGGCCGGCATTCCGCCGCTCGCGGGGTTCTGGGGGAAGTGGTACGTTTTCCTCGCCGCCATCAACGCGCATCTCTACGCGCTGGCGATCATCGGCGTGCTGGCCTCGGTGGTGGGCGCCTACTACTATCTGCGCATCATCAAGATCATGTGGTTCGACGAGCCGGTCGGCGGTTTCGTGCCGATGGCCAGCGAGCTGCGTCTCGTGCTCGGCGTCAGCGGCGCCTTCGTGCTGTTCTATGTGCTGATCGGCGGGCCGATCGGCAGCTATGCCGAAGCCGCCGCCAAGACCTTCTTCTGACGGGATGGCATTTCGGCTGGCTCCAACCGCGGCGTCGGAGGGGTTCCGGCTCGAGGCGCATGACAGCGTCGGCTCGACCAACGCGCTGGCGCTGGATCACGCGCGCGCCGGCGATCCCGGCAAGCTCTGGGTCGTTTCGAAGAAGCAGGAAAGCGGTCGCGGCCGCCGTGGCCGTGTCTGGGCAACGCCCGAAGGCAATCTCGCGGCGACACTGCTTCTGGTTCCGGGCGGCGAGCTGCGGCTTGCCGCGACGCTCGGCTTTGTCGCAGGGCTGGCGCTGGCCGACGCGCTCGACGCCGTCGTGCCGAAGGGCCGGATCGCCGTCGCCTTGGATGGCGCGAGCCAGGGCCGCAACCGCTTCGAACTGAAGTGGCCGAACGACGTGCTGGCCTCGGGCGCCAAGCTTGCCGGCATATTGCTGGAATCGGCGATGCTGGAAGGCGGCCGTTTCGCAGTCGCCGTCGGCATAGGCGTCAATGTCGTGGCCTATCCCGAGGACTTGCCTTATCCGGCGACGTCGCTGCAGGCATTGGGCGCCGAGTGCGACGCCGAGATCCTGTTCCTGGCGCTTTCGGATGCCTGGAGCGAGAATGCCCGGATGTGGGATAACGGGCGCGGGCTCGATGCCATCAGAAAGCGCTGGCTTGGCCGTGCGGCGGGCCTCGGCGGCGAGGTTGCTGTCAGAATTGACGGCAATGTGGTGCGCGGCGTCTTCGAGACCATTGACGAGGACTGCCGTTTCGTGATCCGCGACGATAAGGGATCGGTTTTGACGATCGCGGCCGGCGACGTGCATTTCGGCGCTGTCGCCTCGGCCCGGGTATAATTTGGTTCAGTGCAATTCCGGACGGAAACCGTGACACGCATTTCCCGGCATTGCTCCAACGGCTTGGCCTGACGGCCAGGAAGGAAAGAATTCATGGCGAATAAGGAAAACGCCGAGCTCGTCTTCGCGCCGCTGGGCGGCGTCGGCGAGATCGGCATGAACTTCGCCCTCTACGGCTATGGGCCCGCCGACGCGCGCGAATGGATCATCGTCGATGTCGGCGTCACCTTCCCCGACAGCGCGCATCCCGGCGTCGATCTCATCCTGCCCGATACGCGCTTCATCGAGGAGAATATCGACGGGCTGCGCGGCATCGTGATCACCCATGCGCATGAGGACCATTACGGCGCGCTGCTCGATATCTGGCCGAAGCTCAAGGCGCCTGTATGGATGACGCCGTTCACCGCCGGCCTGCTCGAAGCCAAGCGGCAGGGCGAGCAGAACGCCCCGAAGATTCCGGCGTCGATCTACCGTGCCGGCGAGAAATTCACCGTCGGACCGTTCGAGATCGAGGCCATTCCGGTGGCGCATTCGATCCCCGAGCCGATGTCGCTGGCGATCACCACGCCCGCAGGCACCGTCATCCACACCGGCGACTGGAAGATCGACCCGGCGCCGACGATCGGCCCGATGACCGACGAGGCGCGTTTCCGCGCCTATGGCGACAAGGGCGTTCTGGCGCTGATCTGCGATTCCACCAACGCGCTGAGGGAAGGGGAGTCGCCCTCGGAAGTGGCGGTCGGCGAAGGCCTCAAGGGCGTCATCGAGAAGGCCAAGGGCCGCGTCGCGGTCACCACCTTTTCCTCCAATGTCGGGCGCATCGTCTCGATCGCCAGGGCGGCGCGCGACGCCGGCAGGCAGTGCCTGGTGCTCGGCCGCTCGCTGAAGCGCGTCATCGATGTGGCGGGCGAGCTCGGCTACATGGACGGCCTGCCGGAGTTCATCGCCGAGGAAGACTACGGCTATATCCCGCGCGAGAACCTGGTGATCATCTGCACCGGCAGCCAGGGCGAGCCGCTGGCGGCGCTTGCAAAGCTTTCGCGCGACGAGATGAAGTCGGTGGCGCTGACGGCCGGCGATACGGTGGTGTTTTCCTCGCGCACCATTCCCGGCAACGAAAAAGCGATCCTCGAGATCAAGAACCGGCTGATCGACCTCGGCATGAAGATCATCGAGGACGGCGACGCGCTTGTGCACGTCTCCGGCCATCCGCGGCGCAGCGAATTGCGCAAGATGTATGAGTGGGTGCGGCCGCAGATCGGCGTTCCCGTGCATGGCGAGGCGGCGCATCTGGTGGCGCAGGGCTCGCTGATGTCGACGTCGGGCATCGGCCAGGTGGCGCAGGTGCGCGACGGCGACATGCTTCGGCTCTGGCCTGGTCCCGCAACGATCATCGACCAGGTGCCGTTCGGCCGGCTCTACAAGGATGGCAATCTGATCGGCACCGACCAGGCGATGGGCATACGCGACCGCCGCAAGCTTTCCTTTGCCGGCCATGTCGCGGTCAATGTCGTGCTCGACGACAAATATGAGCTTGCCGGCGACCCCGACCTGGTGGCGATCGGCGTCGCCGAGGCCGATGCCCGCGGCGAGACGCTGGAGGACCTGATGCTCGATGCAGCAATCGGCGCGGTGGACTCCATTCCGCGCCAGCGCCGAAAAGACCTCGACCTGGTGCAGGAAGCGGTGCGCCGTGCCGTGCGCGGCGCCGCCAACGAAGCCTGGGGCAAGAAGCCGCTGGTGACGGTGTTTGTGACGAGATGACGGAGTAGGCAATAGGGATTAGGCAGTAGGCAATAGGAAAGGCGATTGCGTTTCAGCTCGCCAAATTTGCTTCTTCTCTACTGCCTACTGCCTACTGCCTACTGCCTAAGGAAAACCGCCAATGCTTGGACGCCTGAACCATGTCGCGCTTGCCGTGCCGGATCTGGCCGCGGCGATGGCCGCCTATCGCGATACGCTGGGCGCGCGGTTGAGCGCGCCGCAGGCGCTGCCGGAACATGGGGTCACCGTCGTGTTCGTCGATGTCGGCAACACCAAGATCGAGCTGCTGGAGCCGCTGGGCGAGGCTTCGCCCATCGCCGCGTTCCTCGAGAAGAACCCCTCCGGCGGCATGCATCACGTCTGCTATGAGGTTGACGATATCCTGGCCGCTCGCGATCATTTGAAACAAAGCGGCGCGCGCGTGCTGGGCGACGGCAACCCGAAGGTCGGCGCGCATGGCAAGCCGGTGCTGTTCCTGCATCCCAAGGATTTCTTCGGCACGCTCGTCGAACTGGAGCAGGCATGAACTGGATTCTGTTCGCCGCGCTGTTCTTCGTCACCTGGTGGCTGGTGCTGTTCGTTGTTCTTCCGTTCAGCCTGCGCACCCAGGACGACGACCAGGATGTCACGCTCGGCACCGTTTCCAGCGCACCGCGCGGCCCGCATATGCTGCGAGCCTTCATCCGCGCGACCATCGTGACGGTGATCGTGATGGGCATCCTCTATGGCCTGACGATGGGCCTGGGATTCAGCTTCGACGACATCATGCGGATCATGCCGGACTTTAGTCCGAACGGCAGTCACTGACGCTGAAGATACAGTTTCCGCAAGTATTGAAGAGCATACGCGCGCCAAGGTTGAATTCGGAAGCCGGCTTCCGAATTCGGCAGCTATCCATGGCTAATGCTGTTTGGCAGATGGCTGTGCTAAGCAGATGATTGCACAAAAAAAATGCAAGGCACGAGGCCTTGCAATTTAAACGCGTCCGATCCGTTTCCGGTGTCCGGCGGCAGCGAGTTACCGCGCCTAGATCGCATCCTCCCAAGACTTTGACCGCGTAGGAGAGCAGATTTTTCTCCGCCCTCTCGGTTATCGGGGCACACTAGACCAAGGCAGGTGAAAATGTCACGAAGAATTTTGCCTCGAAACAGGCAATATCGTGCTGCACTGCACAATAGTGCGGCAGGGCTTGCTTGTGAATCGATCAAAAAGCCATTTGCGGCACTTTGCGGCCAAAATCGCCTTTTTGGTAAGGTGCAGAAGGCCCCGATACTTTGGGGCACTCGGGTTTCCATTCGGCCATGAAATGGCTATGAAACCCGGGCAAGCAGCCTAAGGTGCGCCGATTCCCCGCGCCGCCATTTTCATTCACGGACCAGTCCATGCGTTTGTCGCGCTATTTCCTGCCCATTCTCAAAGAAAATCCCCGCGAGGCCGAAATCGTCTCGCACCGGTTGATGCTGCGCGCCGGCATGATCCGCCAGCAAGGGCAGGGCAGCTTTTCGTGGCTGCCATTGGGCAAGCGCGTGTTGGACAAGGTCTGCCGGATCATCCGCGAGGAACAGGACCGCGCCGGCGCGCTGGAAATCCTGATGCCGACCATCCAGTCGGCGGATCTGTGGCGCGAAAGCGGCCGTTACAACGACTACGGCAAGGAGATGCTGCGCATCAAGGACCGCCAGGACCGCGACATGCTCTACGGTCCGACCAACGAAGAGATGGTCACTGAGATTTTCCGCGCCTACGTGAAGTCCTACAAGGACCTGCCGCTCAACCTCTACCACATCCAGTGGAAGTTCCGCGACGAGGTGCGCCCGCGCTTCGGCGTCATGCGCAGCAGAGAATTCCTGATGAAGGATGCCTACTCCTTCGACCTCGATTTCGAGGGCGCCAGGGCCGCCTACAACCGCATGTTCGTGTCCTACCTCAGGACGTTCACGCGCATGGGGCTGCAAGCCATTCCGATGCGCGCCGATACCGGTCCGATCGGCGGCGATCTCAGCCATGAATTCATCATCCTTGCCGAGACCGGCGAGAGCCAGGTGTTCTGTGACCGCGCCTATCTGTCGCTCGACGTGCCGGGCGCCGGCACGAACTTCTCCAACGATGCCGAGATCGGCGAGATCGTGCAGAAATGGACGACGCCTTACGCCGCTACCGACGAAATGCATGACGAGGCGGCCTGGGAGAAAGTCGCCGAAGGCGACCGGCTCTCGGCGCGCGGCATCGAGGTCGGCCATATCTTCCACTTCGGCGAGAAGTATTCCAAGCCGATGAACGCCAAGGTGACCGGCCCCGACGGCAAGGACCACTACGCTTCCGGCGGCTCCTACGGCATCGGCCCGTCGCGGCTGGTCGCGGCGATCATCGAGGCGAGCCATGACGAGAACGGCATCATCTGGCCGGAGGCGGTGGCACCCTTCGATATCGGCCTGATCAACATGAAGGTCGGCGACGGCGAATGCGACCGCGTCTGCGACGAGCTCTATGCGGCGCTTACTTCGGCCGGCAAGGACGTGCTCTATGACGACACCGACCAGCGGCCGGGCGGCAAGTTCGCCACCGCCGACCTGATCGGCCTGCCGTGGCAGGTGATCGTCGGCCCGCGCGGCGTGGCCGCCGGCGAGGTCGAGATCAAGAACCGCAAGTCGGGCGAGCGCGAGACGCTGCCGATCGCCGAGGCCAAGAAGCGCCTGGGTATCGCCGCATGAGCGAGGCGGCGACAGCGGCCAGATCAGGGGCGGGCGCCTTTTCCGGATTCGAGCGCATGGTGGCGTGGCGCTACCTGCGCTCGCGGCGCAAGGAAACGGTGATCTCGGTCATCGCCTCGATCTCCTTTCTCGGCATTATGCTCGGCGTCGCGACGCTGATCGTCGTCATGGCCGTGATGAACGGTTTTCGCGCCGAACTGCTCACCCGCATCCTCGGCGTCAACGGCCATCTCATCGTGCAGCCGCTCGATTCGCCGCTGGAGGATTACGCCCAGGTGGCGAGCCGCATCAACGGTGTCGCTGGCGTCAAATACGCCATTCCGCTGATCGACGGCCAGGTGCTGGCGCAAGGCAATGTCGGCGGCGGCACGGGCGCCCTGGTGCGCGGTATCCGCGGCGAAGACCTCGGCAAGATTTCGATCGTCTCCAGCAACATCAAGCAGGGCACGCTCGACGGTTTCGACACCGGCGAGGGCGTGGCGATCGGCAAGCGTATGGCGGAGAGCCTCGGGCTGGTGCTCGGCGACACGATCACGCTGATCTCTCCCGACGGCGACGTGACGCCGCTCGGCACCACGCCGCGCATGAAGGGCTACAAGGTCGTGGCGATCTTCGAGGTCGGCATGTCGGAATATGACAGTTCGATCGTGTACATGCCGTTCTCGGAGGCGCAGCTCTATTTCAACATGGACGGGCGCGCGCAGACCATCGAGATCTATGTCGACAATCCCGACAATGTCGATGCGCTGAAGCCGCTGGTCGAGCAGGCGGCGCAGCGCCCGGTCGATCTCGTCGACTGGCGCCAGCGCAACGAGACCTTCTTTTCGGCGCTGCAGGTCGAGCGCAACGTCATGTTCATGATCCTGACGCTGATCGTGCTGGTGGCGGCGCTCAACATCATTTCGGGCCTCATCATGCTGGTGAAGGACAAGGGCCACGACATCGCCATCCTGCGCACGATGGGCGCCTCGCGCGGCGCGATCCTGCGCATCTTCCTGATGACAGGGGCGGCGATCGGCGTCACCGGGACGATCGCCGGCGTGCTGCTCGGCGTCGTCATCTGCCTCAACATCGAATCGATCCGCCAGTTCTTCTCCTGGATGACCGGCAGGATCCTGTTCAACCCCGAGCTCTATTTCCTCAGCCAGCTGCCGGCGAAGATGGACCCGCGCGAGACGACCTATGTGGTCATCATGGCGCTTGCCCTTTCGTTCCTCGCGACGGTGTTCCCGGCCTGGCGGGCCGCCCGGCTCGATCCCGTCGAAGCTCTGAGGTACGAGTGATGGCCGAAGCCATTATCGAGCTGAAGGGCGTCGAGCGGCACTATGTGCAGGGGCCGCGCAAGCTCACCATTTTGAACGGCGCCGACTTTTCGCTCAGGCGCGGCGAGATGGTGGCGCTGGTGGCGCCGTCGGGCACCGGCAAGTCCACCCTTTTGCACACGGCGGGGCTGCTGGAGCGGCCCGACGCGGGCGACGTGATCCTCGCCGGCCGTGCCTGCGGCCGGCTGTCGGACGAGGAGCGCACCGCGATCCGCCGCAACGACGTCGGCTTCGTCTACCAGTTCCATCATTTGCTGCCGGAGTTCTCGGCGCTCGAGAACATCATGATGCCGCAACTGATCAAGGGGCTTTCCTCCAAGGACGCTTCGGAACGGGCAGCCCAGCTTCTCGACTACATGCAGATCGGCAAGCGCGCGCAGCACCGGCCGGCCGAGCTTTCCGGCGGCGAACAGCAACGCGTCGCCATTGCCCGCGCGGTCGCCAACGCGCCGCTGGTGCTCCTGGCCGACGAGCCGACCGGCAATCTCGATCCGGTTACCGCTTCCTATGTGTTCGACGCGCTGGAGGCGCTGGTCAGGCAGTCGGGGCTGGCGGCGCTGATCGTCACCCACAACCACGAGCTGGCCTTTCGGATGGACCGGCGCGTGACGCTGGCCGAGGGCAAGGTGGTGCCTCTCTAAGGCCCGGTCGACCCAGCGTAGGCCTGGAGCTGGCTTTTAGACGGCAACGCTTGTCAGCGCGACGCCTCTGTCACGAACGTGATAGAATGCGGCCTCTCGCCGGTCGGAGGCCGCCGTGAAAAAGGTCATTCTCGGGATTGTCGTGCTGTTGTTCCTGGCGGTCGCCTTGTCGACCGCTTACTCCCTGCTTTTCGGATGTCCGCATGGCGGCTCATACCGGTGCGTCCAGGGCTTCAATCGGGAAACCTGCGGCTGCCCGCAGTCGTAGGTTTCGAGCGCTCCTGCCGCCAAGACAACAGGCATCCATCAGCACGTTGCGCGCGACGGTTGGCAACCGATAGCGTTTGATCTCGTGGCCTTTCGGGAGCTCTCGCAGCACAGCGCTTTCCTTGCAGCGAGCGATTAACCTTTCATTTACCGTGCAAAATTCTCTGCCTGTCGTCGTGCCAGGATGGTCGTTGACATTCGAACAAAATTAGAACAAATTACGAACATACCAACAACGGAGAGAGTTATGTCTGATCTGGTTCAGGATGTCGTCTCGCTGGTTTGCATGAGCACCTTTCTCGTTTCGATGGCGATCTGGATCGGCGCCATGTGATCAGGCGGCCTTGCCGCCATACGGGACGGGCAAATGCCCGCCCGTTTGTTCGAGCGGGCGAGAACCTGCCCAGGGACGGGGAAGACCCGCCCGGAACGGATAAGAGCCCGCCAGGGACGGGCAAGAGCCCGCCCATGTTTGTTAAGTCTTTCTTGGCCGCGCCGCCGTTAGGCTGCTCCTTCAAGACAGGGAGCGAAGGCAAGTGTCGGTCATCGTCACGGTCACCCTCGTGGCCGGCAATCTCGGACTGATCTTTCTTTTGATGACCGTGCCGCTCGGACTGCGCACGGTGACGGCGAGCCGCGTGATCGAGGCCGACCGCAATCGCCTCTGGCAGGCGCTGTGGCCGTTCGGCGGCGATGCCGGCTGGTCGGGCGAAATCCTTTCCGCCGAGCCCCTGGACAGCGAGGGGACGGCGCTGATCCGGCTCTCCTGGGAAGGACGGGACGGCCGGCCGATCGACCGCAAGGCGCGGTTCGAGGATGTGAAGGAAGGAAGCTACTTCTCGATGATTGTCGTCGACGACACGGCGCTCGATCCATCGTTCTGGGCGAATTATCGCGAGACCGCCGAACTGGTGCCCGAGGGCGATGCCACGCGTGTCACGCTTACCCAGACCGATCGCTATCGCGGCGTCGCGTTCCTTATCTTCCGTTTCTTCGCCATGCGCCGCGAGCTCCGCAAGCTGGATGTCTGGGCGGCTACCGGCACGTATCGCAAGGGCGGCTGGTTCGAGCATCCGCTGAGCCAGGTCGGCTTTGCCGTGCTTTCGGCCTTGATCCTGTGGCCGTTCTTCGGCCTCAATATCGGCGGCTTCGCGCTGGCCGCGATCCTGACGTCGGTGGTCGCCCTGCACGAGCTCGGCCATATGGCCGCCTTCCGGCTGACCGGGCATCGCCGGGCGCGGATGATCTTCATCCCGCTGCTTGGCGGCATCGCCATCGGCGGCAGGCCCTATGACAGCCGCTTCGAGGTCGCCTTCGTGGCGCTTATGGGCGCCGGCTTCTCCGCTTTCCTGGTGCCGGTGCTGATCGCCGCCAGCGGCTTCGCCAACGGCGAAGGACATCGGCTCGCCGCCATGCTCCTGGCCACGCTTGCCGGCTGCGCCTCGCTGTTCAACATCGCCAATCTGGTGCCGGTGTGGAAATTCGACGGCGGCCAGGTGTTGCGCCAGATCTGCCCGGGGCCGGCGGCACTCGCGCTGGCGTCCTTCCTGCTTTTGTCGGCGCTCCTGGCGCTCGGCTGGCAGGCCGGTTTCTCACCGAGCTTCCTGCTGATCGCTGGCGCGGTGTTCGCGATCCTCAGCCTGATCACCATGGGCAGCGGCGTAAAGCCGCGACACGAGCTGAAGCCGATCAAGACTGTCGACCGGCTGGCCATGGCCGGCGCGCTGCTCGCCGTCTTCGCCATCCACGGCTACGGTATGCTGTGGGCCTCGGCGCAACTGATGTAGAGTGTGCTGAGTTTCAGGTGAGGTCGGCCTGCAAACGGCGGCTTCCTGCGCTTCCGGTGCTCACGTATTTCAAGTACGCTCCGCTCCGGCCTTCGCCGGCCGAAGCCCTCATAGGGGTCTTCGCTCCATGAAGGCTACGGCCGGCGTAGGCCGGTTCTCGGAATCCACCTTGTTCGGTCGCTTCGCGCCCGTCTTCGACTTCGTCTCGACCTGACCCGAATCTCAACACACTCCAGGCGGAGCGACGCTCAGCCGGCCTTGCGGGCAGGCTCGGCAACCGGAACGGCTGCAGGACCGAACACGTCCTCGAACGCTGACTTCAGCGCGAGGTCGAGATCGGCCATGGTGACCGGCAGTCCGAGATCGACAAGGCTGGTCACGCCATGATCCGAGACGCCGCAGGGCACGATGCCGCCGAAATGGCCGAGGTCCGGCTCGACGTTGATGGCGATGCCGTGGAAGCTCACCCAGCGCCGCAGCCGGATGCCTATCGCCGCGATCTTGTCCTCGGCCGGCGTGCCGTCCGGCAGGGCAGGGCGATCCGGCCGCACCACCCAGACGCCGACTCGGTCCTCACGCCGTTCGCCGCGCACATTGAAGGCGGCGAGCGTGGAGATGATCCATTCTTCGAGCGCCGCGACGAAGGCGCGCACATCTTCGCGCCGACGCTTGAGATCGAGCATGACATAGGCCACGCGCTGTCCCGGGCCGTGATAGGTGTATTCGCCACCACGGCCGGCGGCAAAGACCGGGAAGCGGTCGGGGTCGATCAGGTCCTCGCTGCGGGCGCTGGTGCCGGCGGTGTAGAGCGGCGGATGCTCGACCAGCCAGACCATCTCGCCTGCCGTTCCGCTGCGGATCGCTTCGGCGCGGGCCTCCATGAAGGCCAGCGCGTCCGGATAGGCGGTGAGGCCAGGTTCGATCACCCATTCCACCGGCACCGAACCGGGGAGCGGCAGGAACGACGTGGCGATCTGGCTGCGTTCTGTCATGGAACTTTCTCGATGCTCCTCTCATATGGCGGCAATCGGTCAAAACGTCCAGTTTCACCAGCATGAAGCCGGCCTGCAGAGGGTTGTGCAGATGAGCGACGAATATTCCGCTCAGCGCACTTGTTTCGCCGGAAACGATTTGCTACAGGCCCCGGGCCGGACGGTTCCGGCTCCTACCACGTGCGGTCGTGGCGGAATTGGTAGACGCGCAGCGTTGAGGTCGCTGTGGGGCAACCCGTGGAAGTTCGAGTCTTCTCGACCGCACCAAGCTCTCTTTGCCAAGCATCGAGATGCTTAGTTGTACATTGCTGCCAGTGCTGAAGGTTGCTCCGACTGTTCAGAGCAATTCCTATCTAGGCTTTTAAGTTGATAGCAAGCGCGCAACGGAAATCGCAGCGCATTGCAACCTCCCTCCGCCTAGCGTTCTTCTGTGTGACGGTTTCCATCGATGCCATTTCGCGAGAAAAATATTGGCCGACCTGTGACCGATCGCAAAACACGACGGCTCAGGGTCAAAATAGCGTTTGACCAATCCGAGAAGGTTTCAGACTGGCCGGAAACCCACCCTCCAGAAGCAGCAATGCTAAGGAACGCAATGACCGTCAACCCGCGCCGCGTCTTTGGCCGATTGCCGGACGTAGGCAAGTGTATCTACTGCGGCGCAACGGAATACGAGAAAGGTGGAACTCGGCCCCTTAGTCGCGAACATGTCGTTCCAGAGGGGATAGGGGGGACTCTAGAACTCCCCGGAGCCTGCTGTCAGAAGCATGAAGGTATCACCAGCAGCATCGAAGGGAGTATTCTTCGTCATCTCCTGCTCGCTGTAAGGCGCCGTAAGGAACTACACGGCAAGAAACGGAAACGGGACGGCGTAACGGTCACCTTCACTTCTCTTATGGGCGGGATAGAAACAGAAATCCACCCTGAGTTGGAAGACCACCCCACTGTTCTCGTCCTTCCTCGGTTGCACCCGCCCGGCGTGATTTTTCCTGAACCAGGCTTTGGGGGAATCTTCGCCCATCCACTGGTTCCATCGCAGACATGGATAGAGCGAGGCGTGGGTCCGTTCGTAGCCGCAGACTTAGACATGTTTCGGTTTTGCCAATTGTTGGCGAAGATCGCTCACGCATACGCGTCGACCTTAGTCGACGTGAACCTTTTCAACCCCACTCTGCGTGACCTAATTGATCTGAAGCCGTCGGCGCTCCGCGACATGGCGGAACAATGCTACCAATTTGTTGGCGGCTTCTATGGTATGTTCGCTCCATCTGCCAACCTTCATGAACTCGACATAGCGTTCAACGAGCAGGGAGGGGTAATTCAAATACTCGTCTACATCCGCCTGTTTGGAAATTTGGCAGCCCCAGTTTACGTTGTGGCGGTGGGTACTCTGACTGCCGGCACAACTGTTCAAGAGGTTTGGGAACAGATGCAATCCCGCAGGGCAATTCTCGAACGCACCTCTTAGAGAGCGCTTCTTGTGAAAGTGGCATCTCAGCAAAAAACCGAGCCTACCCCGTCCACCCCAGCCCTGCCGAGATGCAGTTGATCGAGACGAGCAGGGCGTCGGTCGCCCGCTTCCGATCCGCCGTGCTGGCGTTTGTCCGGACTTCGCGCAGCAGATCGACCTGCAGGCGGTGGATGTCGTCCATCTGGCGGCGCAGATTGTCGAAACGCCGCTTGAACATCGGGAAGCGCGCGGAAAGATCGCCGCCCGTGAGGTCGCCGATCAGGCGCCGCGTCAATTCGTATTCGGCGGCGATGCGCGCATAGATCCGTCCGGCAGCATCGCCGTCGGACACCAGGCCGGCATAGAGCCGCGCAATCTCCATGTCGGACTGGTAGAGCGTCTTTTCGGCTTCGTCGACGATCAGGCGGAAAAAGCGCGAATGCTCGAACATGCGTGCCAGAAGCTCGCGCCCGGCCTCGCCTCGGACCGTGACGAAGGCGCTCAGCGCGCTGCCGATACCGTACCAGCCGGTCAGCAGGTGACGGTTCTGGCTCCAGGCGAACACCCATGGAATGGCGCGCAGGTCGGCAATGCCGCTGGCGCCGAAACGGCGATCCGGGCGTGAGCCCATTTTCAAGAGCGCGAGTTCCGCGACCGGGCTTGCCTGGTTGAAATAATCGAGGAAGCCCGGCTCGGCCATCAGTCCGGCATAGGATGCCTGCGACATGCCCGCCAACGCTTCCAGCGCTTCGTCGAACTCCGGCGATTCCTTCTCCCCGGCATCGCCGGCCGATCGGACACCGTGCGCCAGCACGGCCGCGGCGAGAACCTCGAGCTGGTTGAGGCCGGTGCCGCGATTGGCGAATTTCGACGACACGACCTCGCCCTGCTCGGTCACCCGCATGGCTCCGGCCACAGTGCCTTGCGGTTGTGCGGCGATCGCGCGGCCAGTCGGCGCGCCGCCACGGCTGACGGAGCCGCCGCGACCGTGGAAGAAACTGATCCTGGTGTTGTGCTTGCGGCCGATGGCGGCGAGGCGCTTTTGCGCTTTTGCCAGTTCCCAGTTGGATGCCAGGAATCCGCCGTCCTTGTTGGAATCCGAATAGCCGAGCATGATTTCCTGGCGTGCGCCGAAATCGCGCACCGTCCGCCGCACCAGCGAAACGCCGAGCAGTCCGTTGAGTATGGCAGGGGCGGCCTGCAGATCGGCGATGGTCTCGAACAACGGCACGATCCGGAGCCTGATCGTGCCGCCGCCACCGGGCGCGGTCGATAGTCCGCAATATTGCGCCAGCAGATAGACGGCGAGCAGATCGTCGGCCGAGCGGGTCATGCTGAGCACGAAGGAGCCGACCGCGTCGGCATCGGAGCCCGAGACTTGCCTGGCGATAACCGAGAATGTCGAAAGCAGTTCGCTCGCTTCCGGCGAGAGCCGCCCTTCGTCGATCTCCAGCCGCTCGCCCTGGCTGAGGGCTGCGCGAATGCGCGCCGACCAACCCGGTGTGCCGGGTGTGACCGGATCGGCAGGATCCGTCAGCGCGAACAGCTCGGCCAGCACCCGGTTGACGACGGTGGAATTCTGCCGGATGTCGAGCGAGACGGTGTGGAAGCCGAAGCTTCCGACCTGCCAAATCAGCGGCTGGATGAAACGCCTGACCACCGCGCGCCCTCCGATCGCCTCCAGAACCGAAGACAGCGCGCTCAGATCGGCGCGAAACGCCTCCGCGGAAGAGTAGGCCGCCGTACCGCCGTCGCGCGTGGCGACCAGCCGGGCAAGCAGGGCCGAAGCGAACTGGCGGAGCGGTTCGTCGGGGTTGCGGGTGGCGATCTCTTGCGCCTCTCCGCTCTTATCAAGCGCTGATTGCAGCACCTGCCTGAAGGCCGCCGGCAGCTCGATGACGTTCGAGCTGGCGCTGAGCACCGAGACCAGCCGTTGCACCTGCGTCAGATACCAGCCTATGGCGGTGTCGCGGTATTCGGCCATGGCGTGGGCGGTGACTTCGGCCGTAACATTCGGATTGCCGTCACGGTCGCCGCCGATCCACGAGCCATAGCGCATGAAGGACGGAATTTTGATTGGCTCGCCCGGATAGTGACGCTTGAAGGCGTCCTGAAGCTTGCCATAGAGCTGCGGCGTCGCCTCGAAGATGACTTCACGGAAGAAATGCAGGCCCCAGGCGATCTCGCGCTCGACCGTCGGGCGCTCCAGCCGCAGCTCGCCCGTCATCCACAGAAGCTCGATCTCGCTTTCGAGATCGGCGACCAAGAGATCGCGTTCGCGTGGCGCCCAGCGCGGCTGGTCGAGCTCGGTCAGCTTGCGATAGATGCGGCGGTGGATCTCCAGCACGGTGACGCGCTTGGCCTCGGTCGGATGCGCTGTCATGGTCGGGCCGACGCAAAGCTCGTCGAGCGCCGCCTGCGCTTCCGTCGCCGAGTGGCCGTTCGCCGCCATCCCGGCAATCACGCTGGCGAACGAACCGGGCACGTCGTCGACACCCGCGCCCTGTTCGAGTTCGCGCCGCGCCCGCATGGCAAGCAATTCGTCGGCAATCGTCAGCAACTGGAACCACACGCCGCTCGCCTGAAGCGCTGGGATGCGCTGTTCCGGGGCGAGGGAGACAAGCGACCTGCGTCCGCTCAGGACCGCCGCGATCTCGGGCTCGCGTGCGCTTGCGACCTGAAGCAGCAGACGCAGCAGCAAGCTGCGCTCGTCCTCACGAAACTTGATGCGTTTGCTCTGTTCCAAAGCCGCTGTCCCGCCCATTGCCGCTGAGCTGCGCTAAGCGTTTGTTTTCACGCAATTCCAGATAGAAAATCGCTGCGCACAGTTTCTCGAATTGCTCTGACCAAGGTCGCGTCGACCGTAAGGCGAGCCGATCCGGGCCGGCGACCGCGAAGATCGCCGGCCCGAGACTGGCTTCACGTTCTGCTTTCCGCGACTTTCGCCTGGCCAGCTGTCAAGCAGCCTTCTTCGTCCGCGCCAGCGTGTCGGCCACGATCTCGCCGAAAGAAGCAGGGGTCGGCACGATGACGACGCCGGCTTCCTTGAGGATCTCGACCTTTTCCTGCGCCGATTCGCCGAAAGCGGAGATGATGGCGCCGGCATGGCCCATGCGCCTGCCCTTCGGGGCGGACAGGCCGGCGATGTAGGCGATCAGCGGTTTGCGCATGTTGTCGCGCGCCCAGATCGCGGCTTCGGCTTCCTGCGGGCCGCCGATCTCGCCGATCATCACCACGGCGTCGGTATCCTCGTCGCGCTCGAAAAGCTGCAGGATGTCCTTGAAGGACGAGCCGTTGATCGGGTCGCCGCCGATGCCGACGCTGGTCGAAACGCCGATGCCCAGCGCCTTCATCTGCGAGGCGGCCTCGTAGCCCAGCGTGCCGGAGCGGCCGACGATGCCGACGCGCCCGGGCAGGTAGATGTTGCCAGGCATGATGCCCATCAGCGCCTGTCCAGGCGTGATGACGCCGGCGCAGTTCGGGCCAACCAGCCGCATGCGGTCCTCGAAGCGGTAGCGGCGCATGTAGCGCTTGACCTGCATCATGTCCTGCGAGGGGATGCCGTCGGTGATACAGACGCAGAGTTTTATCCCGGCGTCCGCCGCCTCCATGATCGAATCGGCGGCGAAGGGCGGCGGCACGAAGACGATGCTGGCCTCGGCGCGGGTCTCACGCACCGCGCCCTTGACCGTGTTGAAGACGGGCAGGCCGAGATGCGTCTGGCCGCCCTTGCCGGGGGTGACGCCGCCGACCAGCTTGGTGCCGTAGCGCTTCATGTCCTCGGCGTGGAAGCTGCCGATCTTGCCGGTGAAGCCTTGCACGATCACGCGCGTGCTGCGGTTGAGCAGGATTGCCATTTCTCGACCTCCCTCAGGCTGCTTTTTTGTTCTTGGTGGCTTCGCGCCAGGCGGCGACGGCTTTTTCGGCGGCTTCGGCCAGCGTGTCGGCGACGATCACCGCCTCGCCGGAATCGGCGAGGATCTTGCGCCCTTCCTCGACCTTGGTGCCGGAAAGGCGCACCACCAGCGGGACGTCGACACCGACCTCGCGGATCGCCTTGATGACGCCTTCGGCGACCCAGTCGCAGCGGTTGATGCCGGCGAAGATGTTGACCAGGATGGTCTCGACATTCTTGTCGCCGAGCACGGCGCGGAAGGATTTTGCCACCCGCTCGGGTGAGGCGCCGCCGCCGATGTCGAGGAAGTTGGCCGGCTCGCCGCCGGCGATCTTGATCATGTCCATCGTCGCCATGGCCAGCCCGGCCCCGTTGATGATGCAGCCGATATTGCCCTCGAGCCCGACATAGGAGAGGCCGCGGTCGCTGGCGAAGGTCTCGCGCGGGTCTTCCTGGCTCTTGTCGCGCAGCTCGGAAATCTCGGGACGGCGGAACAGCGCGTTCTCGTCGAACGACATTTTTGCATCGAGCGCGACGAGGCTGCCGTCGCGCGTCACCACCAGCGGATTGATCTCCAGCATCGAGGCGTCGTAGTCGCGGAACACCTGGTAGCAGCCCAGGATGGTTTCGGTGGCCTTGCCGATCAGGTTGCTTTCAAGGCCGAGGCCAAAGGCGATCTCGCGCGCCTGAAAACCCTGCATGCCGACGCCGGGGTCGACGGTGGCGCGGATGATCGAATCAGGCTTCTTTTCAGAGATATCCTCGATCTCCATGCCGCCGGCGGCCGACGCCACGATCATGACGCGCTCTTCCTTGCGGTCGAGCACGAAGCCGAGATAGAGCTCCTGAGCGATGTCGACGGCCTCCTCAAGATAGAGGCGAGAGATCAGCTTGCCGCGCGGGCCGGTCTGCTGGGTCACAAGCTTGCGCCCGAGCATGGCTTCGGCAGCGTTGGAGATCTCCTCGTCGTTCGAGCAGAGTTTGATGCCGCCCGCCTTACCGCGCGCGCCGGAATGAACCTGCGCCTTCAGCACCCATTTGGCCCCGCCGATCTCCCTGGCACGGTAGGTCGCCTGTTCGGGGCTGTAAGCGAGGCCGCCGCGCGGTACATGCACGCCGTGGCGGGCAAGCAGTTCCTTGGCCTGGTATTCGTGGATGTCCATCTTGTCCTCCCGGTATTTTTCTACTGCGCGGCGGCGGCATGCGGCCCATTAGCCAACAAAGTTTGGCTGGCGCGCTCGATCGCCTCGTTCACCACCAGCACGTTGCGCGCCATGCGCTCCGACGCGGCGTCGATCATCTTGCCGTCGAGCGCAGCGGCACCCTTGCCGAGCGCTTCCGCCTCCTTCAGCACTTCGAGGATGCGGCGGGCGCGCGTGACTTCCTTCTCCGGCGGCGAGAACACGTCGTTGGCCAGGGCGATCTGCGAAGGGTGGATCGCCCATTTGCCTTCGATGCCGAGTGCGGCGGCGCGTCGGGCGGCTGCTTTGTAGCCTTCGGGGTCGGAGAAATCGCCGAACGGTCCGTCGATGGCGCGCAGGCCGTAGGCGCGGCAGGCGACAGTCATGCGCGACAGCGCAAAATGCCACTGGTCGCCGGGATAGTCCGGATTGAGCCCGCCGATGTTGACGGTGCGCGCCTTGTTTGAGGCGGCATAGTCGGCGACGCCGAAATGCATCGCTTCCAGCCGGCCGGGCGTGGCGGCGATCGCCTCGACATTGGCCATGCCGAGCGCCGTCTCGATCAGCGCTTCGAGGCCGACGCGGGTCTTGAAACCCTTGGCCATCTCGATCTGGTTGACCATGGCTTCGACCATATAGAGGTCGGCCGGCACGCCGACCTTCGGCACCAGGATGGTGTCCAGCCGGTCGCCGGCCTGTTCCATGACGTCGACGACGTCGCGGTACATGTAATGGGTGTCGAGACCGTTGATGCGCACCGACACGGTCTTGCCCTTGGCGCGCCAGTCGATGTCGTTCAGCGCCTGGATGATGTTCTTGCGGGCACGCTCCTTGTCCGGCGGCGCCACCGCGTCCTCGATGTCGAGGAAGACGAAGTCGGCGGCGCTGTTCGCCGCCTTGTCGATCATCTCGGGGCTCGAACCGGGTACAGCCAGTTCGCTGCGCTGCAGCCTCAGTTTCTTCAGGTGGTTGATGGTGTGGCTCATGGTGCGCTCCTCACGCCGCCTTGGCGACAGGCACGTCGGCCGTGCGGCGGAAGTGCTCGATGGCCGCGCCGACGCCGGAGCCCGGCGCAAGGTCGACGCCGCAATCGAGCAGCGTCAGCTCGGCGGCGGAGACCGACGCAAGCACCATCACCTCGTTCAACCAGCCGAGATGGCCGATGCGGAAGACCTTGCCGGCCACCTTGTTGAGGCCGCCGCCGAGAGAGGTGTTGTATTTCTGGTAGGCGCGCTTGACGACATTGGCGCTGTCGATGCCTTCCGGCACCACAATGGCACTGACGGTGTCGGAATGCCATTTCGGCGCCTTGGCGCAGAGCTTCAGGCCCCAGGCGTCGACGGCCTTGCGCACGCCTTCGGCCAGCCGATGATGGCGGGCGAAGATGTTCTCCAGCCCTTCCTCGGCGATGAGATCGAGCGAAGCGCGCAGGCCGCGCAGCAACTGGGTGGCCGGCGTATAGGGGAAATAGCCGCCGTCGTTGGTGCGGATCATGTCTTCGAAGGAAAAGTAACAATGCCGGTGGGTCGCGACCCGCGACGCGGCCAGCGCCTTCTTGCTGACCGACAGGAAGCCGAGGCCGGCCGGCAGCATGAAGCCTTTCTGCGAACCGCTGACAGCGCAGTCGACGCCCCATTCCTCCTGCCGGAAGTCGATCGAGCCGATCGAGGAGACACCATCGACGAAGAGAAGCGCCGGGTGGTTCGCGGCATCGAGCGCGGCGCGGCAGCCGGCGACGTCGCTGGTGACGCCGGTCGCGGTCTCGTTCTGCGTGCAGAAGACCGCCTTTATGAGGTGCGCCTTGTCCGCCTTAAGCCGCTCCGCATAGATTTCGAGCGGGACGCCGGTGCCCCATTCGCAGTCGATGACGTCGACCTCGAAGCCGAGGCGTTCGGCCATGTCGACCCACAGATGCGAGAACTGGCCGAAGCGCGACATCAGAACCTTGTCGCCGGGGCTGAGCACATTGGTCATCGCCGCTTCCCAGGCGCCGGTGCCGGAGGAGGGGTAGATGAAGACGCGGCCGGTCTCGTTCTTGAAGACCTTTTTGATGTCTTCGAAGAGCGGCAGCGTCAGGTTGGGGAAAGAGGAAGCGCGCATATCCTCCATCGGCAGGTTCATGGCCTGCCGGACTTGCTCGGGAATGTTGGTGGGCCCCGGGATGAAAAGATGCGTGAACCCAGCCATGCGCGAAACTCCTCCGATCGTTTGTGATTGTGGAGGAAGTTTCGTCTTGAAGAGGCTCGCCAACAACACCTTGCCGGGTAAGTTGTTGGCCCTTGCGGGTGGGACTGTCCTACCCGGTTGGCCTACCCGATAGGCGATTTGGGCGTGCGTTGTTTCTCGCTGGAATAGAGCGCCACGGCCATGGCGCGGTTGCGCACGTCCAGCTTGTCGTAGAGATTCTTCAGGTGGTACTTCACCGTATTCTCGGAAATCCCGGTCCGCGTCGCGATCTGCAGGTTGGTCCAGCCGTCGGAAAGCACCGCCAGCAATTCCCGCTCGCGCACGGTGAGCCTGGACAGCGGCGTGTCGTTGACCTTGTTGATGTCGATATAGGGAATGCAGATGCGGCCATGCGCCACCGCCAGGATCGTCTCGAAGATCACCGGCGGATCGTCGAACTGGAAGCAATAGCCCTGCGCGCCGAGGCGCACGCATTGCTTCAGGATGCCGATGTCGTGGTCGTTGGAAAAGATCGTGATGCGCACGCCGAGCTTGCGGTTCTGAACTTCCGTGAGGACGTCGGCGCCGTCCATGTCGGCGAGCTTCCAGCCGACGACGGCGACATCGAATTGCGTGGCGGCGGCCAGTTCCAGGAATTGTGCGCCGCTGTGCACGGCACCGAGCAAATCGAAGCGGCCGTCGCATTCGAGCATTTCGCGCAGGGCCGAAACGACGAATGGATTGCGCTCGGCAACGACCACGCGAACGCGCTGCTCGGCATTTGCCTGGTTCGTCTTTGCGGACTTGATGTTCAAGGGCAGCGTTTGTCCTCGGACCGTTTAGCGATGCGCTGATCCTGGGGGATCATCCATCATGACAATTCTGCCTCAATGGGGAAGGGGTGCTCTTTCCCCAGCGACATGCGCTGTCGCGTCGGCTGAAGCGATTGTCACGTCCGCGACGCGGGCGCCCCACGCTGTTATCGAGCGGTTGCGAGGCGAAGACAACCGCCACATTTCCTTGGCTATTCCGAGCGCTAGAGCGACTTCCTTCGAAGACGAATCCTGTCGCCGCGCTATCTGCCGCACAGGGTTTGGATTTCCCGAAAAGCGGTTTCCACTTTTCGGGATCATGCACTAGACCTCGTTTGGGGATTCCTCGTTGCGGGAGGCGCTGGTGGAAGGCCAGGACAGACAGATGAGGGGCGCCGCGTCCGCCGAGGAGCATCACGCCGACATCTATGGCGAGGACGGCGCTGTCCGCGCCTCCTTCCTTGCCCAGATCGGCGCGGCGGTCGCCGACCGCGACACGATCACCCTAAAACGTGAAGTCGGCGACCTGCACCAGTCGGAACTGGGCGACGTGCTGGAGGCGCTTCACCCCGAACAGCGCCGCGCGCTGGTCGAATTGCTCGGCACCGATTTCGACTTCTCGGCGCTGACCGAGGTCGACGAAGCGATCCGCATGGACATCGTCGACAATCTGCCCAACGAGCAGATCGCGCAGGCGGTGCAGGAGCTCGATTCCGACGACGCCGTCTACATCCTGGAAGACCTCGAGAAGGAAGACCAGGATGAGATCCTGTCGCAACTGCCTTTTACCGAGCGCATCAGGCTGCGGCGGGCACTGGACTATCCGGAAGAGACCGCCGGTCGGCGCATGCAGACCGAGTTCGTCGCCGTGCCGCCGTTCTGGACGATCGGCCAGACCATCGACTACATGCGCGAGGACAAGAACCTGCCCGACCGCTTCAGCCAGATCTTCGTCATCGACCCGAGCTTCAAGCTGCTCGGCGCCATCGATCTTGACCAGATCCTGCGCACCAAGCGCGCGGTCAAGGTCGAGGAGGTCATGCATGAGACCCTGCATGCGATCCCGGCCACGATGGACCAGGAAGAGGCGGCGCGGGAGTTCGAGCAATACAACCTGCTCTCCGCCGCCGTGGTCGACGAGAACGGGCGGCTGGTCGGCGTGCTGACCATCGATGATGTGGTCGACGTTATCCAGGAGGAGGCGGAGGAGGACCTGTTGCGCATGGGCGGCGTCGGCGACGAAGAACTGTCCGACACGGTGCTCGCCACCTCGCGCTCGCGCGTGCCCTGGCTGCTGGTCAACCTTGTGACCGCCTTCCTTGCCGCTTCGGTCATCGGCCTGTTCGACCACACGATCGAGCATATCGTGGCGCTGGCGGTGCTGATGCCGATCGTCGCCGGCATGGGCGGCAATGCCGGCTCGCAGACCATGACCGTGACCGTGCGCGCGCTGGCGACCAAGGACCTCGATATCTACAACGCCGCCCGCATCATCCGTCGCGAGCTCGGTGTCGGCTTCATCAACGGCGTGGTGTTTGCGGTGCTCATCGGCATGGTCGCCGGCTTCTGGTTCCGCGACGCCAATCTGGGCGGCATCATCGCAGCGGCGATGATCATCAACATGTTTGCCGCAGCACTTGCCGGGATACTCATCCCGCTGGTGCTCGACCGCCTCAAGATCGATCCGGCGGTGGCCTCGGCGGTCTTCGTCACCACCGTCACCGACTGTGTCGGGTTTTTCGCGTTCCTCGGGCTGGCGACATGGTGGTTTAGAGTTCCCTAAATCAACAAGCCGGCGTTAATTGACTTTTACGTAAATGCCGTGCGAGGTTGCCGCGGGGTCACGGGCCGATTCCGGCGCGAGATGGGTTCTGATCGGAGGGAAGGGCGACGCTCCAAGCGGCGATGCCCGGGCTTGGGAGTGGGAATGCGGGAATATTATACGATCACCGAGCTGACACGCGAGTTCGACGTGTCGACGCGGACTTTGCGTTTTTACGAAGATGAGGGGCTGGTGCAGCCTGTGAGGCGCGGCCGCACGCGGCTGTTCCGACCGTCCGACCGGCATCTGATCCGGCAGATCATGCGGGGAAAAAGGCTCGGTTTCTCGATCAACGAGATCCGCGAGATCATCCAGATGTACAAGGAGCCGCCCGGCGAGGTCGGCCAGCTCAAGCTGATGATCAAGCGCATCGAGGAGAAGCGCGAGGACTTGCGCCAGAAGCGCCGCGACCTGGAGGAGACGCTGGCCGAGCTCGACCAGGCCGAAGAGTCCTGCGTGGAGCGACTGGCTGAGCTCGGCGTGAATACGTAGCCCGCTGATAGCCGAATGCTAACTGTCGCAAACGTTCGAGATTGGCCGGAGTCTCTCAGCTTCGTCATCCACGGGCGGAGCGGGAGCGAAGCGGACGCGGAGACCCGAGGATCCATTCCGTGATTTTAGCCGTGGGATGCAGCGAAGTAGAATTCTGCACCGCGGCGACGCCTCAACGTCACGGAATGGATTCTAGGGTCTGCGCGCGTCGCTTCGGTCCTTGCTCCGCCCTAGAATGACGATGGATCAGGCGTTGCGGCCAATGAGAAACACGCAACCTTACCTGCCCAGAACCTGGCCCCGCGACCGATCCAAGCGAGGCAGCCTCAAATCCAGCGCCGCACCCTTTTTGCGTAATCCCGGTATTTCTTGCCGAACTTCGCCGCCAGGATCTTTTCTTCCTTCTCGATCGCCAGCTTCTGCGTCGCGAAGGCGGCGAGGAAGGCAAAGATCAGGAACCAGGCGATGCCGGTGATGAAGGCGACGCCGATCAGCAGCAGCGTGTTGGCGAGATACATCGGGTTGCGGGTGATGCCGAAGGGACCGGACGTTACCAGGTGGTCTGGCTCGGCATTGGGATCGAGCGTCGTCCTGGCTTTGAACATGGCGCGGATGGCCGTGATCCACAGCATGGCGACGCCGAACAGCGCCACCCAGCCGACGCCGAACAGGAGATCGCCGAAGATGTCGCCGATCCAGGGCAGCGGGTAGAGCATGCCGAGGACGACGCTCGCCGCAATCGCCACGACATAGATCACCGGCGGCCAGGGAATGATCCCGTGTCTGGGCTTCATGATACCCGTCATTGCTGCCCTCCCTCCATCTGGTCCTCCGTCGCGGCGGTGCAGGTTTCCGCCAGATCGGCCAGATGCGATTTCCAGACACTGGACTGGTCGTTGGCGTAGAGCTTATCGAGAGACCCTTCGCCCTTCAGCGTGTCCAGCATGCAGCCACAATAGCTCGTACAGAACTTGCTGTCCCGCTGCTGTTCGCACTGCGCCTGGCAAGCCGGCAGGAAGCCGGCTTCCTTGTCCTGAGGGGCGGCGGGCATGACCTGGGAGAAAAGCCATACAGAACCGAACAGAAGCGGCTGGTGGATGAGGTAGAAGGCGAGGCTGTGACGGCCGATGAAGGTCAGCGGGTTCGACCAGCGGCCGGGCGCCCATGTTCCCAGACGGGCGAGCAAGCCCGATGCGGAAGCAAGCTTGACCGCTGCGATGCCCGCAAGCACCGCGCCAAACCACGGGAAAAGCGGCACATAGTCGTTGGAACGCGGGTTGGTGGCGGAAAGGCCGACCCACCACAGCGCCGGATGGTCGAAGAACTCCGAGCGCAGATAGTAGGGAGCAGCGATGACGGCCGCGGCAATGATTGCCGTCAGCAGCCAGGGCAGCCTCAGAAAGGCGAGGCCGAGCAGGCTGGCCAGCGCGATCTCGTGCAGGATGCCGAAGAAGATGAAGCCGTCGGGGGTGACGAAATATGTGACGGCGGAAATGGCGATCGCCGCCACGGCGACCATGGCAAAACGCTTCCAGAAGCCAGGCCAGCGGATCTGACGGCCATGGGCGAGGAAAAGGCTGACGCCGACCAGGAACAGGAAGGTCGAGGCAATGCAGCGAGCGTACAATTTCCACCAGCCGAACGCGGTGAGGGCTGGCGTGGTGTAGCCGAAGTTTTCGAGATCCCAGGTGAAGTGGTAGCTCGCCATCGCGAGCAGCGCGACGCCGCGCAGGACATCAAAGGCGACGATGCGGCTGGACTTCGGTGCGTCCTGAACAGGGTCGCTCATCGTTTGAAGGCTCATCGTCACGCAATCCGATTCAGTCGAGCCGAATGACTATCACGGTTCAAGTGGACGACAGAAGCAGGCAGCCATCAACGCGTTTCATGGCAGCCATGAAATTCCGCTTTAGGCCAGTGACGGAAAGCCTTTGGCAGGCTTCGCTTTTCGGCCTCTGGGGGTCGGTTTCCTGCTACTGGCCGGCAGCTGGTCCGGCCAGATTTGAGGGGTGATTCACGTTTCGGAGGGCCGATGTCCACCCATGTGCGCCATCCGATCTGGCTTCCGGCCCTGCGGCCGGCGGATGCGCGCACCTTCGCTTCGCTCTATGCGGTGGAATCCTTCGCCCGCGCCACGATCTCCAGCGTCATCCCGATCCAGGCCTACGAGATCCTGCACAACGAGCGGATCGTCTCGATCCTCTACACCATCGTGTCCCTCATGGGTCTTTCGGTCACGCTGTTCATGCCGATTCTCATCCGCCGCTTCGCGCGGCGCTGGGTCTACACGGCAGGCTGCGTGCTGCTGGCGATCGGCTCCGCCTTCTTCGTCACCCACACGCTGCCCGGACAGATTGCCGGCATGCTTTGCCGCGTCATGGGGGCGAGCGCGCTGTCGATCACGCTCAACCTCTACATCATGGATCACATCCGCAAGACCGACTTCATGCAGGCGGAATCGCTGCGCATGGCCTGGTCGATGTTTGCCTGGACCGGCGGGCCGACGCTGGGCATCTTCCTCTACACCCATTTCGGCATCTATGCCGCGCATGGCGCCGTCGTGGTTTTTGCGTTCGCGCTGCTTTGCCTGTTCTGGTTCTACCGGTTGACCGACAACCAGTCGATCCGGCCCGGCAAGTCGCGCCCGGCCAATCCGCTTGCCAATATCGGTCGCTTCGTCAAGCAGCCAAGGCTCAGGCTTGCCTGGCTGATCGCGTTCGGCCGCTCCTGCTTCTGGACGACGTTCTTCGTCTACGGCCCGCTGTTCATGGTGATCACCGGCCCGGGCAAACTCGCCGGCGGCTTGCTGGTTTCGGCCGGCAATGCGCTTTTGTTCATGGCGATTTTCTGGGGCAGGGCGGGCAGGCGTTTCGGCGGACGGCGCGTCATGACCTTCGCCTATTTCGCCATGGCCGCGATGCTGTTTGCCGCAGGCGGCATCGGCGAGGCTGCGCCACTGCTCACGGCCGCGTTGCTGCTCTGCGGCGCACTCTTCACCATCGCGCTCGACGCGCTAGGCTCGACCGCGTTCATGCGCTCGGTGCGCTCGTACGAGAAGGCACAGATGGCTGCGGTCTACCGCACCTATCTCGATTTTTCCGAGCTGACGCCGCCGCTCGTCTATTCGGTGGTGCTCACCTTCTTCGGCATCGGCTCGGTGTTCGTCACGCTCGGCATCCTGGCCGCCTTCTGCGGCTTCGTCACCTGGCGCTACCTGCCGAAGGCGTTTTAACGGTAAAAGCGAGCATGATCTTTCCGAAAACCGGCTTCCACTTTTCGGGATCATGCTTGCTCTGCCGACAGCCGACACCCGGGAAAGGCTGTTGTCAATTGGCGGCCCTCCGGGTTGTAGCGCCCGCGCGTGAACCTTAAGGTCGCGCGCATGCTGCCAAGAACCATGTCGCTTACAGAGGAACTGGTCGCCCGTTGCTTTCGCGCGGTCGAGGATGCGGGGCCGGATCCCGATGCCGCGCATCTGGATGACGCCGACTATGACGCAATGGTGCGCATGCTGGAGGCTCAGCTTCCAGCCAACGAGCCGCTCTGGCTGTTTGGCTACGGCTCCCTGATCTGGAAGCCCGAGATCGAGCATGTCGAGGAGCGGGTGGCCCTGCTGCGCGGCTGGCACAGATCCTTCTGCATGAACATGACGCGCTGGCGGGGGACCAAGGACAGTCCGGGCCTGATGATGGCGCTGGATCGTGGTGGCCAATGCAAGGGCGTCGCCTTTCTGCTTGGCGAAGGCGACAGGCGCGAGCAACTCGACAAGATCCTGCGGCGCGAGGTGACGCTGAAGCCGACCAGCTACCATCCGCGCCTGCTCAACATGACAAGCAGTGGCGGCCCGTTGCGGGCGCTGGCCTTCGTCATCAACCGCCAGGGCACCACCTATGCCGGTGCATTAAGCGAGGAAAAGGTTGTCGAGAGGCTGGCGACCTCCTGCGGCCATTGGGGTTCGGGCGCCGATTATCTCTACAACACGGTGAAGAACCTGGAGCAACGCGGCATCCACGATGCGCATCTGTGGCGGCTGCAGCAGCTCGTCGCGGCGCGGATTGCTGCTTCGTAGCATCCGTAGGCCGTGCCGCAATCGGGCCGTGCGGTGGCGGAATTTGGTTTGCCGGTGATTGCGCTTCTGCCTAAGGTTCGCGCACCGTCGGCCTTTGGGCTACGAGGAGATTCCAACCTGGAAAGGCAGGGAATGACCGGCGCGACAGCCGCGAGCGGCAATAAAGCTTCCGATCGGAAGCTGATCTTCATCCTGGGCGGCGCACGCTCGGGGAAGAGCTCGCACGCCGAGAACCTGACGATCGCCCATCCATTGCCCTGGACGTACATCGCTACCGCACAGGCCTATGACGACGAGATGCGCGAGCGCATTGCGCTGCACCAGTCGCGGCGTGGCGAAGGCTGGGTCACCGTCGATGCGCCGCTCGACCTTGCCGGCGCGATCGAAGCCTTGCCGGATCACCAGGCTGTGCTGATCGATTGCCTGACATTGTGGCTCACCAATCACATGCTGGCCGAACATGATGTCGAGGCCGAATGCCGGCGGCTGGCGGATGTGCTGTCGCGGCCGCGCGGGCCGTGGTTCGTGGTCTCCAACGAAGTCGGATTGGGCATCGTGCCCGACAACGCGCTGGCGCGCCGGTTTCGTGACGCCGCCGGCCGGCTCAACCAGCAGGTCGCGGCGATAGCCGATAGTGTGCTGTTGATGGTGGCGGGGCTGCCGCTCAAGGTGAAATGACATGGCCGAGACAGAAGACAAAGAAGCCGAACGCCATCGCGCCAAGATGGCCAAGCGCAAGGCGGTGCAGGATGCCGAGGTGGCCGGCAAGACGATCGAGAAGGGCCTGCTGATCGTCAACACCGGCCCGGGCAAGGGCAAGACCACTGCGGCCTTCGGCCTGGCGCTCAGGATGTTGGGCTATGGCAAGCGCGTCGGCGTCGTCCAGTTCATCAAGGGCAAATGGCATACCGGCGAGAAAGACGCCTTCGCCGCCTTCGGCGACCGCGTCGTCTGGCACGCGATGGGCGAGGGGTTCACCTGGGAGACCCAGGACCTCAAGCGCGACATCGCCGCCGCCGAAGCCGCCTGGGCCAAGGCGCTGGAGCTGATGGCCGATCCGTCGATCAGCCTTGTCGTGCTCGACGAGCTCAACATCGCGCTTCGCTACGATTATCTCGACCTGGAAAGGGTGGTCGCGGCACTGAAGGCGCGCCGCGACGATCTGCATGTCATCGTCACCGGCCGCAATGCTAAGCCGCTGCTTGTCGAGGCGGCCGATCTGGTCACCGAAATGGGGCTGACCAAGCACCATTTCTCGGCGGGCGTGAAAGCCCAGCCGGGGATCGAGTTCTAAAGTGCGCTGGCGCCGTGGCCGCTGATCAAAATGGTCAGGTAGATCACGATCGCCGAGAGGATGGCGAACAGGCCGAGCAGCAGCCAGTCGGCGACACGGTAGAGCTTCAGCGCCTGGCGGATGTCGGTGCTTTCGGCCTCGCGGCGGCCGCCCTCGCCCATGAAAGCGTCCTCGACGACCTCGCCGCCATAGCTGCGCGGTCCGGCGAGCGAAAGCCCCAGCGCGCCGGCCATCGCGGCCTCCGGCCAGCCGGCATTGGGCGAGCGGTGTTTCCTGGCGTCGCGCCTCATGACCAGCCAGGCTTTGCGCGGACTGGCGCCGGGTACAAGAAAGGCCGCCAGCACGATGAGCAGGCCGGTCAGCCGCGACGCCGGCAGGTTGATCAGGTCGTCGAAGCGGGCGGCCGCCCGGCCGAAGGCCTCATATTGCGGCGTCTTATGGCCGATCATCGAATCGGCGGTGTTGGCGGCCTTGTAGGCCGCGCCGCCGCCCAGGCCGCCAATGCCGGTCCAGAAGGCGGGCGCGACGATGCCGTCGGAGAAGTTTTCGGCCAGGCTTTCGATCGCGGCGCGGGCGACGCCCGCCTTGTCGAGCTTTTCGGGATCGCGGCCGACGATGCGCGAGACGGCGATGCGGCCAAGCGTCAGGCCGCCGGTCTCCAGCGCGTCGGCGACCTCCTCGACATGCTCGGCAAGGCTTTTCTGCGACAGCAGCGAGGAGCCGAGGATCGCGGCGATGACGAGGCCCGTGGGGAACATCATCCACAACAGCACATGCAGGGCCAGGCCAATCAGGCCGGGCACCAGCAGAATGACGAGCAAGGCCTGGACGCCGCGGCGGCGACGCAATTCGTCGGAATCCGTCGCGCGGTTGAGCCGGCGATCGAGAAAGGATATCAGCCTGCCGATCCAGGTTACCGGATGGCCGACGGCGTTGAACAGCCAGTCCGGATAGCCGAGGGCACGTTCGACAGCGAGTGACAGGAAAGCGATCAGGATCGACATGAAGCTTCTAAGCGGAGCGATTGCAGCGGTTGATCACGGCGGCAGCCTTGGCCGCGCAAGCGCGCTTTTTCCTCATGCGCCACAACCTTTCGTGGATCTTTCGACAGGTATCAATCCGCACTCCTATCCGCTTTTCGAATTGCCCGCCATCGCCCTGTCACGATTGCCGGAGGCAGCACAACTGCGCGAATTGGCCGAAATTGCGGCTTCGGCCTATGGCGCGCCGTCAGCGGCACACGTGGCGGCGGCGCCCGGCACGCAGATTCTGCTGCCGCGCGTGGCCTCGCTGCTGCGCCCGGGCAAGGCGCTGGTGCTCGGCCCGACCTATGCCGAACACGCCCGGGCCGCGGCCATCGCCGGCCATGCGGTCGCCGAAGTCGGCGATTTCGAGGCGCTGGCCGAAGCGGATCTTGCGGTGGTGGTCAATCCCAACAATCCGGACGGGCGGGTGATCGAAAAGGCCCGCCTGCTCGACCTTGCCGCGCGGCTTCGCGCCAAGGGCGGGCTGCTGGTCGTCGACGAGGCTTTCATGGATGTCGGCCCGATCGAGCAAAGCCTGGCCGGCGATGTCGGAGAGGGCGGCATTGTCGTGCTGCGCTCGTTCGGCAAGTTCTTCGGCCTCGCCGGCGTAAGGCTCGGCTTCGCGCTGGCGGATCAACTGACGGCCGAGCGGCTGGATGTGCAGCTAGGGCCCTGGGCGGTGGCTGGTCCGGCGCTCGAATATGGCATCCGCGCGCTGTCGGATGCAAAGTGGCAGGCCGAGATGCGGCAACGCCTGGCACAGGATGCCAGGCGGCTCGACGCGCTGCTTGGCCGATTCGATGTTCCGGTCGCCGGCGGCACCGGCCTGTTCCGCTATCTGTCGTTTCCCGGGGCGTCGGGCCTGTTTTCGGCACTTGGCTCGAGCGGCGTGCTGGTCCGTCACTTTGCCGAGCGGCCGCAGGTCTTGCGCTTCGGTCTGCCGGGCAACGAGGCGGAGTGGCAACGCCTTGAAAGCGCGCTTGCCGCCTGGGCCATAGAGCCGGATGATTTCAGGTCGAAACGACCTGAAATCTGAATCCGGCTCTAAATTAAAAAGAAAGAGCATGATGTCGTCCGAAAACCGCTTCACACTTTTCGGCATCATGCTCTAGGCGCGAGGATGCGCCGAAGGAGATCGAAAGATGATCCACGTCTGTTCACTGTCGAAGGTCGACGAAACCGTGGCAAGGACCGGTGCGCAGCTGCTGCTTTCGCTGCTTGCCGCAGGCACCGAAGTGGTCCGTCCGGCCTCGATCCTGGCGGAAAACCACCTGCATCTGGTCATGCACGACATCGCCATCGCGCAGGAAGGCATGACCATGCCCGGGGAGGAGCATGTCCGCGCCCTGCTCGACTTCGCCTATCGCTGGGACCGGGCAAAGCCGTTGGTTGTGCATTGCTATGCCGGCGTCAGCCGCTCGACCGCGTCGGCCTACATCATCGCGGCGGCGCTTTCGCCCAAGCGCGACGAGATGGAGCTCGCCAAGACGCTGCGTTTCCTCTCGCCGACGGCCACGCCCAATCCACGGCTGATTTCAGTCGCCGACATGCTGCTTCAGCGCGACGGCCGCATGATCGCGGCGATCGATGCGATCGGGCGCGGTGCCGACGCGTTCGAGGGGGTACCCTTCGAACTAACTATTGAAAGTTGAGCCGCCGTTTTAGCTACGACAGCCAGTCCGCAAGCTTCGCCTTACGAACATCCCTGACCAGCTTGATAAAACCGTCGGCCTGCATTTCCGCCGTCAGGCGGCCCTTCTCGGCCGTGGCGATCGAGGCGTCGCCGACCACGCCGTTTGGATTGAGGTCGCTGGCGATCCAGGCGAAGGCGTGCGTTCCGGTGTGGCGCAGCAGGGCAAATTCCTTTTCGGCGCGGGCGACATTGGAGACGAAGTTATCCGCCTTGGTCATGTCGACGAGATCAGGACGGAAGTGCAGCATCAGCGAGGTCTCGACATCGCCGCCATGGATGCCGTGACGGTCCTCGAGCTCGGTGTACATGCCGGCCGGGCGGCCGAAACGCTGCCAGCTCGTCTTCACCGACAGCACCTTGGCGCGCACGCGCAATTCGCGCGAGATGATGCCCATGATCTCTTCGTTGCCGCCATGCGAATTGACGATGATCAGTTTCCTCACCCCGGCGCGGGCGACCGAGAGGCCAAGCTCGGTCCAGGCATCGACCAAAGTGGTGGCGGGCAAGGTGAGCGTTCCCGGCGCATGCAGGTGCTCGTTCGACTTGCCGACCGCCTGCACCGGCAGGATGCGGATGTCGAGATCGTCGGGCAGCCGCGCAATCACCGTCTCCAGCATGCCGACCATGATCGAGGTGTCGGTCGAGACCGGCAGATGCGGGCCATGCTGTTCGATCGCCGCCACCGGCAGCACGGCGATGGTCGCTTCGGCGTCGATCGAGGCATATTCGGTCGTCCGGTAGTCGCCCCACCACACACGTCTTGTCGTCACGTTTCATCTCCCGATTGTTCTGCGTCCGGCCTGAGGTCTAAAGGCTATCCCCGGCAACAGCTAGCCTGCTGCCAACACTTCCACCTCGACCTTGAATTCCGGACGGGCGAAGCCGGAAACGATCATCAGCGTGGAGGCGGGCGCCGGGTCCGAAAAGAGCCGGTTGCGGACGTCCATATAGGCCTGCAGGTGTTCGCGGCCGGTGACGAAGGCGTTGATGCGCACGGTGTCGTTCAAGGTCATCCCGGCTTCGCTCAGAATCGCGGCGATGTTCTTGAAGCAGAGCTCGGCCTGCGCTCCGGCGTCCTCGGGAACATGGTCGTCGGCCCCGATGCCCAGCTGACCGGAGCACAGCACCAGCCGTTTTCCAGCGGGTATTTCAACGCCGTGGCTGTAGCGAGCGAAGGGCGGCTTGATGGTCTTGGGGGCAAGGTATTTCAGCATGGCATTCTCCTGTGCGCCTTAAGACTAAGGCTCGATTCATGAAAGCTTCAAGATGCGGTGCATGCCGCCAGGGCGATTATGGACAGGCGTTCAAAAAATAGGCACGATGCCTTTCGTACAGCATGACCCTTCCGGTCTCGGCAATGACTGCCGCGCAAGCGGGCGGCCCGGGCGGTGGCATGTGTCTTGCTTCTTGAACCAATGGTGTCGAGCCCAGCGCGTCGCGCGCCGGAGCCAAGAGAGGGTGAGTTTATGATCGGAAATAGAAAGATCCTGGCGGGGTCGATCGCCTTGCTGGTGGCGGGCACGCTGGCTGCTGCCGCGAACGAGAAGGTGACGTTCGGCACCAACTGGCTGGCCGAGCCGGAGCATGGCGGCTACTATCAGGCCGTTGCCGACGGCACCTACGCCGCCTGCGGCCTCGATGTCACCATCATGCAGGGCGGCCCGCAGGTCAGCGGCCGGCCGATGCTACTGGCCGGCAAGATCGATTTCTATATGGGCGGCAATCTGCTTTCGGCCTTCGACGCCGTGCAGCAGGGCATTCCGATGCGTGTCGTCGCGTCCGACTTCCAGAAGGACCCGCAGGTCATCATGTCCCATCCGGGAGAGGGGCTGGACAAGTGGGAAGACCTCAAGAACGCCGACCAGTACATCATGGGTGACGAAGGCGCGCAGACCTTCTTCCAGTGGATGGTCACAGATCTCGGCTACGATGCCGCCAAGCGCGTGCCCTATACGTTCAATCCGGCGCCCTTCATCGCCAACAAGAAGTCGATCCAGCAGGGCTACGTGACGTCCGAGCCGTTCGCCGTGCAGAAGCAAGGCGGCTTCGTGCCGAACCAGTTTCTGCTCGCCGATTATGGCTGGGATACTTATGCGACGACCATCGAGGTGATGCAGGACACGATCGACAAGCGGCCGGAGGTGGTGCAGTGCTTCGTCGATGGTTCGGCCAAGGGCTGGTACAATTACCTCTACGGCGACAACAAAGCCGCCAACGAGATGATCAAGAAGGACAATCCGGACATGACGGATGAGCAGATCGCCTTCTCGATCGAGCAGCTGAAGAAGTTCGGCGTCGTCGATTCCGGCGATTCGGAAAAGCTCGGCATCGGTGCCATGACCGACGCGCGCATCCAGAGTTTTTACGACAAGATGGTCAAGGCCAAGGTCGCGCAGCCGGGCATCGACATCAAGAAGGCCTACACGCTGGCTTTCATCAACAAGGGCGTTGGGCTGGAGCTGAAGAAGTAAGGCGGCCTGCCTGAGATGATCCAGGAGAAAGTGGCTGAGACGCCGGTGGCATCGGGCGAGGCCCCGATGCTGCTGGCGTTGCGCAATGTCGGCAAGATCTTTTCCAACGGCGTGACGGCGCTGAGCAAGGTCGATCTTGCGATTCGCGAGGGCGATTTCGTCAGCCTGCTCGGCCCGTCCGGCTGCGGCAAGTCGACCGCGCTCAGGCTGATCGCCGGCCTGTCGACGCCGACCTCCGGGCAGCTCGATTGGCGAGGCTCGATCGACCGCTCGAACATCGGCTTCGTCTTCCAGGAGCCGACGCTGCTGCCTTGGGCGAGCGTCTTCGACAATGTCTGGCTGCCGCTCAGGCTGAAAGGCGTGTCGCGTGCCAAGGCCGAACCGGCGGTGATGGAGATGCTGGCGCGCGTCCATCTCACCGGCTTCGAGAACGCCGTGCCGCGCGAGCTCTCCGGCGGCATGAAGATGCGCGTCTCGATCGCCCGGGCAATGGTGACCAAGCCGCGCATCCTTCTGATGGACGAACCCTTCGCCGCACTCGACGAGATCACCCGCTTCAAGCTCAACAACGACCTTCTGGAACTGTGGCAGGACGAGCGTTTCACTGTGGTCTTCGTCACCCACAGCGTCTTCGAGAGCGTGTTCCTGTCCAGCCGCGTCGTTGTCATGGCCGCGCGGCCGGGCCGCGTTTTCGGCGAGCTCCCCATTAGCGCGCCCTATCCGCGCGACGAGGTGTTCCGGACTTCACCCGACTACGCCGCGCTTTGCCGGCAGGCCTCGGACGTGCTGGTCGACGCCATCAACTCAACCGCCGGACCTCATCATGACGGCCATTGACGACACTGCATTGAAGCTCGATCCCGAGGAGGCGCGCCGCGCGCGCCAGGAACGGCTGGAACGGATCGGCAAATGGGTGCTGCCGCTGGCGATCATGGTGCTGGCGATCTGGCTTTGGGATCGCATCTGCGTCTGGAACGAGATCCCGCAATACATCCTGCCGCGGCCGGGCGTGGTGCTGCAGACGCTGCACAATGATGCGGGGCTGCTGTTCTCCTCGCTGCTGGTGACGCTCAGGATCACCTTCCTAAGCCTGCTTCTCGCCGTAATCGGCGGCGTCGGGCTGGCGGTTCTGTTCGCGCAGTCGAAATGGGTGGAGATGTCGTTCTTCCCCTTCGCCATCGTGCTGCAGGTGACGCCTATCGTCGCAATCTTTCCGTTGATCAACATCTATGTGAACAACCAGACCGTCAAACTGCTGCTCTGCGCCTGGATCGTCGCCTTCTTCCCGATCCTCTCCAACACGACCCTCGGCCTGAACTCGGTCGACAGAAACCTGCGCGACTTGTTCAAGCTCAACGGCGCGACACGCTGGCAGCAATTGCGCTATCTGCGGCTGCCGGCGGCGATGCCCTATTTCCTCGGCGGGTTGAAGATCGCCGGCGGCCTGTCGCTGATCGGTGCGGTGGTCGCCGAATTCGTCGCTGGCGCGCAGGGGCAGTCGTCGGGCCTCGCCTCGCGCATCATCGAGGCAGGCTACCGGCTCAACGCTCCCAGGTTGTTCGCGGCGCTGATCCTGATCTCGCTCACCGGGATACTGATCTTCCTGGTGCTGTCGCTGGTGTCGCACCTCATCCTGCGCCGCTGGCACGAGAGCGCTCTGAAGCAGGAGCGCTAGAGTGGTTGAAGCAGCAGTGGAAATCGCGAGGACCAGATCTTGATACCTGCCTCTGGTTCCTACCGGCTCACCAATGCCCGTGTTCATCGGTCGTTGACGCCCGGCCTTGCGGTGCCCTTCGACGCGGACGGTTTCGCGCTGGCTGAGCTGGCCGTCGCCGACGGCAAGATCGCGGGCATTGTCGCCCATGCCAGGTCGAAGGCGCAGGCCGACGCGATCGACCTTGGCGGCCGGATCGTGCTGCCGTGCTTCGTCGACTGCCACACCCATATCGACAAGGGCCATATCTGGCCGCGAAAACCCAATCCCGACGGCACGTTCATGGGCGCGCTCAACGCCACCGGCGCCGATCGCACCGCGCGCTGGAGCGCCGAGGATGTGGCGCGCCGCATGGATTTCTCGCTGCGCTCAGCCTATGCGCATGGAACCAGGGCCTTGCGCACGCATCTCGACAGTGTCGCGCCGCAGGAAGAAATCTCCTGGCCGGTGTTCGAGATGATGCGGGAAAAATGGCGCGGGCGGATCGACCTGCAGGCCGCGTGCCTGCTCGGAATCGAAGGCGTGCGCGACAAGAAATGGTTCGAGAAATTGGCGAAGCGCGTCGCCGCGGCCAAGGGTGTGCTGGGTGTCGTGACCTACATGGTGCCCGATCTCGAGGAACTGCTTGACCAGGTTTTCGCGCAGGCGATCAAGCATGGGCTCGATCTCGATTTCCATGCCGACGAGACCGACGATGTTGCGGCCATCTCGTTGAAGAAGATCGCAGAGGCTTCGCTGTGGAACGGTTTTGAGGGCAACATCCTGGTCGGCCATTGCTGCTCGCTGGCGCGCCAGCCCGACCTCGAGGTGCTCGACACGCTGGACAAGGTGGCGAAGGCGCGGCTCGCCGTGGTGTCGCTGCCGATGTGCAACCTCTATCTGCAGGACCGCCGCAACAACGGAACGACGCCGCGCTGGCGCGGCGTGACGCTGCTGCACGAGATGAGGGCGCGCGGCATCAAGGTGGCGGTCGCCTCCGACAACACGCGCGATCCATTCTACGCCTATGGCGATCTCGACATGCTGGAGGTCTACCGCATGGCGACGCGCATCCTGCATTTCGATCATCCGGTCGGCGACTGGCCGAAGGCGGTGGCGGCGACGCCGGCCGAGGTGATGCGGCTCGACGGCGCCGGGACGCTTGCCGCCGGCGGCAGCGCGGACTTCATCGTCTTCAAGGGGCGGAGCTGGACCGAATTGCTGTCGCGGCCCGAATCGGATCGCATCGTGGTGCGCCAGGGCAGGGCGATCGAACGCCAACTGCCCGACTATGCCGAACTCGACGAACTGATGGTGGGATGATGGATATCGCTGCGCTGAAGCGCGATCTTGACGGAATCAAGGTTGACGACCATCCGGCCATCGTCCAGCAGAAGAGCCGCGACTTCTACTGGTACAGTCCGGTGCTGAAAGCGCAGCTCGACAACGTCAAGGGCGACCTGATCGTCACGCCGAAGAACGAGGATGAGGTCATCCGCGTTCTCGCCGCCTGCCACAAGCACGGCGTTCCGGTGACGCCGCGCGGCAGCGGCACAGGCAATTACGGGCAGGCGATGCCGCTGTCGGGCGGCGTGGTGCTCAACCTCGCCGAGATGAAAGAGATAAAGACGATCGCGCCCGGGCGCGTGGTGACCGGGCCAGGCGCGGTTCTGGCCGACATCGACAAGGCGACGCGGGCGCATTCCGTTCAGGAACTCAGGATGTCGCCGTCCACTTACAACACGGCCTCGATCGGCGGCTTCGTCGCCGGCGGTTCGGGCGGCGTCGGCTCGATCCGCTGGGGTGGCTTGCGCGACCTCGGCAATGTCATCCGGCTGAGGACCGTGACCATGGAAGCCGAGCCGCGTGTCATGGATCTCACCGGTGAGGACGTGCTCAAGGTCATGCACGCCTACGGCACCAACGGCATCATCACCGAGGTCGAGATGCCGCTGACCGCTTCTTACGACTGGATCGACGCCATCGTCGGCTTCGACGATTTCATGGACGCGGCCGGCTTCGGCAACGACCTTGCCATCCAGGACGGCATATTGGCGAAGCTGATCACGCCGATCGCGGCGCCCATCCCTTACGACTATTTCAAGCGGCACCAGAAATTCTTCCGGCGCGAGCAGAGCATCGTGGTCTGCATGATCGCGCCACACGCGATGGACGCTTTCGTCGCCTTCGTGTGCAGCACCAAAGGCGAGATCGTTTTCCGGGCCGACCGGGAGGCAGACCTCAAGGGACTGCCGCCGGCCTACGAACTGACCTGGAACCACACGACGCTGCGGGCGATCCGGGTCGATCCGACCATCACCTATCTCCAGGCTCGCTATCCGTCGCCGGATCATCTGGCCCACGTCAAGGCGATGGTCGAGCGCTTCGGCGACGAGGTGCCGGCGCATCTCGAATTCATCCGCTTCGACGGGGCGATCGGCGCTGCCGGCCTGCCGCTGGTGCGCTTCACCACGGAAGAGCGGCTGGACGAGATCATCCGCATCCACGAGGACAATGGCTGCTGGATCTTCAACCCCCACCGCTACACACTGGAGGAGGGAGGCATGAAGCGAACGGACGAAGCGCAGCTTGCCTTCAAGCGCGCGACCGATCCGCAAGGGCTGCTCAACCCAGGCAAGATGATCGCCTGGGAGAACCCTGCCTATGACTATCGCTCGGGTAAGCCCTTCCTGTTCCAAGGGCTGCAAAAGGCGAGTTGAGCCGATGGCGAACGTGCGGCGCGCTGACCCGCGGGATGCTCTTCCGTGAAAATCCTCGTCCTCTACGCTCATCCGGTTGAGACCAGCTTCAACGCCGGCCTGCACAGGACGATCGTCGAGCGCCTCGCCGCGGCGGGGCATGCGGTCGACGACTGCGATCTCTACGCCGAGGGTTTCGATCCGCGGCTGACGCGCGCCGAGCGGCTCGGCTACCACGATCCGCGCGGACCAAACGACTCTGTCGCCGGCTATGTCGAAAGGCTGCAGGACGCCGAAGCGCTGGTGCTGTCGTTTCCGGTCTGGAATTATGGCTATCCGGCGATCCTGAAAGGGTTCTTCGACCGCGTCTTCCTGCCCGGCGTGTCGTTCAAGCTGGTCGACGGCAAGGTGCGGCCGACGCTGCACAACATCCGTAAAATGGCGGCCATCACCACCTATGGCGGCAGCCGTTTCCGCGCCATGCTGATGGGCGACCCGCCGCGCAAGATCGTCAAGCGCATGCTGCGGGCCACGATCAAGCCCGGCGCTCCCGTCTCCTATCTCGCGCATTATTCGATGAATCTGTCGACCGACGAGACGCGCAACGTCTTCATGGCGAAGGTCGCGGCCACGATGGACGCTTTCTGATGCGCGTGCTGGTGGTCTATTGCCATCCAGTGCCGGAGAGTTATTGCGCGGCGATCCGCGATACTGCCGTCGAGGTGCTGAAGGGGCGGGGTTGGGATGTGCGGCTGCTCGACCTTTATGCCGAGAATTTCGATCCGGTGATGAACTGCGAGGAGCGGCGCTTCTACAACGACCGGGCGCCGAAAGACCCGGCATTGGCACCGCATTTCGAGCATCTGCAATGGGCGCAGGCGATCCTCTTCATCTATCCGACCTGGTGGTACGGCCTGCCGGCGATGCTGAAGGGATGGTTCGACCGCGTGTGGGCCACGGACATCGCCTTCAAACTGCCAGGCGGCAGGGGGCGGATCACGTCGCTGATGCGGCATGTGACCAAGGTCGGCGTCATCACCACCTGCGGCGCGCCGACCTGGTGGAGCGTCGTCGTCGGCCAGCCCGGCCGCAAGACCATCCTGCGCGGCATGCGGGCGCTGTGCGCCGCCCGCTGCAAGACGTTTTTCCTGGCACACTATTTGATGGATGCCTCGACGCCGAAGAGCAGGGCCGGATTTTTGGTCAAAGTTCGCAGAACGCTGGAGCGGTTTTAGGGGACGTCAGCGATCCTGCGGGATAGCGCCGAACGGGTTTGCCTTTTTTTATGCGGAAATGAAGTGCATATTAATGGCATGACCAAGCTTTTCGAACATGCTGTCGAACGCGTCCGCACCTTGCCTCCTGAATTGCAAGACGAGTATGCGCGTGTCCTCTTGCGCCTCGCGGGTGACGACGGAGACGAACCTGTTCATCAACTGAGCCGAGAGGAAAAAGCCTCGCTCGCGATGTCCCGGGCGCAGGCTGCACGCGGTGAATTTGCAACCGACGAGGAAGTTCGTGCTGTTTGGGCGAAGCACGGCCTTTGAAGCTTCGTTATACACTGGCGGCGTTGGCCGAGTTGGATGAGGTTCTCGGCAATATAGCATTGCAGTCACCCAAAGGAGCGAGGCGGATCCAAGCCAGACTCCATGCGGTCATCAATTTATTGCTTGAACATCCCCTAAGCGGCGTCGCTACAGACGAAAGGCCGATGCGCCGGATCGTCGTGAGGCCTTATCCGTACCTGATCTACTACGAGCCTTCCGCCGACGAAATCGTGATTGTCGGTATTCGTCATGGTGCTCGCGATCCCTCAACCATGCCGGACAAGTAACAACGGTCCCATGGTCACGCCTGCGGGCAATCCTGCCCGACGCGGACAGAAAAAAGGCTACATCCTCGTCCGTTCCGCTTTCGGGTCATACATCGGCTTCAGCGATGCCTCGGCCGCGAAGCGCTCGCCGGCGATTTCCACCTCATAGGACGAGCCCAGCACGTCCGCCTCGCTTTCGCCCTGGCACGGCACGTAGCCGAGGCCGATCGCGCCGCCGAGATGGTGGCCGTAATTGCCTGATGTGATCGGGCCGACGATCTTGCCGTCGCGCAGGATCGCCTCGTTGTGGAAGAGCAGAGGCTGCGGGTCTTTCAGGCGGAACTGCACCAGCCGGCGTGACAGGCCGGCTTCCTTTTTCCTGAGCACGGCGTCGCGGCCGATGAAGCCGGCTTTGCTCGTCTTGACGGCAAAGCCCAGGCCCGCCTCCAGGACATTGTCCTCGTCGGTGATGTCGTGGCCGAAATGGCGGAAGGCCTTTTCGATACGGCAGGAATCGAGCGTATGCAGGCCGCAAAGCTTCAGGCCGACCTCGGCGCCGGCCTCAGTGAGTGCCTCGAAAACATGGGCGGCCTGCTCGGTCGAGACATAGAGCTCCCAGCCGAGCTCGCCGACATAGGTGACGCGGTGCGCCCGGGCGAGGCCCATGCCGATCTCGATCTCCTGAAACGTGCCGAACGGATTGGCTTCGTTGGAAAAATCGTTCGGGCTGACCTTCTGGATCAATTTTCGCGAGTCAGGCCCCATGACGCAGATGACGGCTTCGGCGGCGGTCACGTCGCTGATAACGACGAACGCGTCGGCGACGTGCCTGCGCAGCCAGGCGAGGTCGCGCTGCAGCGTGGCGCCCGGCACGACGAGCAAATAGGCCGTTTCGGAAAGCCGCGTCACGGTGAGGTCGCTCTCGATGCCGCCCTTGGCGTTGAGCATCTGCGTGTAGACGATCTTGCCCGGCGCGACGTCCATATCGTTGGCACAGAGCCGCTGCAGGAACGCGCAGGCGTCGCGGCCCTCGACGCGGATCTTGCCGAAGGAGGTCATGTCGAACAGGCCGACGCCGTTGCGCACGGCAAGATGTTCTTCTCGCTGGTTGTCGAACCAGTTCTGCCGCTTCCAGGAATAGCGGTACTCGCGCTCCTGGCCGTCACGCGCAAACCAGTTGGCGCGCTCCCAGCCCGCCACTTCGCCGAAGACGGCGCCGCGCGCCTTGAGATGTTCATGCAAAGGCGAGCGGCGCACGCCGCGCGAGGTCGCCATCTGGCGGTAGGGGAAATGGTCGGCATAGAGCAGGCCGAGCGTTTCCGACACGCGCTCCTTGAGATAGCGGCGGTTCTTCTGGAAAGGTTGCGCGCGGCGGATGTCGACCTCCCAGAGGTCGAAGGGCGCTTCGCCGTCATTGATCCATTGCGCCAGCGCCATGCCGGCGCCGCCGGAGGAGACGATACCGATCGAATTGTAGCCGGTCGCCATCCAGTAGCCGGCGAGTTCCGGCGCCTCGCCGAGATAGTAGCGGTCGTCGGGCGTGAAACTTTCGGGGCCGTTGAAGAAGGTATGGATGCCGGCGGTGCCCAGCATGGGCATGCGGTTGACGCCCATTTCGAGGATCGGCTCGAAATGGTCCATGTCCTCGGGCAACTGGTCGAAGCAGAAATCCTCGCGGATGCCGTCCATGCCCCAGGGTTTTGCCACCGGCTCGAAAGCACCGAGCATCATCTTGCCGGCGTCTTCCTTGTAGTAGGCGCACTCGTCCGGCACGCGCAGCACCGGCAGGCGCGACAGGCCCGGGATCGGCTCGGTGACGAGATAGAAATGCTCGCAGGCGTGCAGCGGAATGGTGACGCCGTTCTGCCGCCCAAGCTCGCGCGCCCACATGCCGGCGCAGTTGACCACGATGTCGGTCTCGATCGTGCCTTGCTCCTCGCCCTGCGCCCAGGAGACGCCCGAGACGCGGCCGTTCCTGGTGTGGACCTTGGTGACCTTGACGTTCTCGATGATCGTCGCACCGCGCTGGCGCGCGCCCTTGGCCAGCGCCATGGCGATGTTGGCCGGATCGCACTGGCCGTCGAGCGGCAGATGCACGGCGCCGACCACGTCGGACACGTTGAGATGCGGGTACATCTCTTTGACTTCGCGCGGCGAAATCTCGCGCACGTCGACATCGAAGGCGCGGGCTAAAGAGGCCTGCCGGTAAATCTCGTGCTTGCGCTCCTCGGTCAGCGCCACGGTGATCGACCCGACCTGGCGCATGCCGGTGCCGACCTCGGTTTCGGCTTCGAGCTTGACGTAGAGGTCGGCCGAGTATTTCGCCAGCCGCGTCATGTTCTGCGAGCCGCGCAACTGGCCGATCAGCCCGGCCGCATGCCAGGTGGTGCCCGAGGTGAGCTGCTTGCGCTCGAGCAACACGATGTCGGTCCAGCCGAGCTTGGCTAGGTGATAGGCGACCGAGCAGCCGGAGACGCCGCCGCCGATGATCACCGCGCGGGCCTTGGTCGGAATGGTCTTGGTCATGCGGCCTCGCGGCGATAGTTGGAAGCGAAGCGGCGAACACGAAGCGCTGCTTCCTTGAGGATGGCTTCGGACTGGCAGAGGCTGATGCGGATGTGCCCGGCGGCGGCGTCGCCGAAGCTCGATCCGGGCATAACACCGACCTTTTCCTTGTCGAGCAGCGCCCAGGCGAATTTCTCGTCGTCCGGCTCGACGGCGGAGACATCGAGCATGATGTACATGCCGCCTTCGGAGCCGCGCACGGTGACCTCATTGGCGCCCCGCAGGGCGTCGAGGAAGACGGTGCGCCGCGCGGCATAGCGCTCGGCGATGTCCTTCACGCCATAGTGGTTCTCCAGCGCCTCGGCGCAGGCGATCGAGATGAAGGCCGGCAGGCCGTAGGTCGTGACCAGATTGAGGTCGATCATCAGCGCGATCATCGCCTTCGGCCCGGTCAGCCAGCCCATGCGCCAGCCGGTCATGCCGTGGCTTTTCGACATGGAGTTGATGACCAGCGTGCGCTCGGCCATGCCGGGAAGCGAACGCGGCGAGATGTGCTCGCCGCCGCCAAGCGTCCAGTAGACCTCGTCCGACAGCAGCCAGAGGTCATGCTCCTTGCAGATTTCGGCCAGTTGCTCGAGCCGTTCGCGCGAATAGACAGCACCCGTCGGGTTGTTCGGCGTGTTGATCAGGATGGCGCGGGTATTGGGCTTGAGCGCGGCGCGGATCATGTCCGCGCGGGGTTGAAACCCGTCTTCGGCCGGCGTCTCGACCACGGTGAAGCTGGCGCCGGCGGCGCTGAAGGTATTGGGGTAGGTGGCGTAATAGGGCGCGACGACGATGGCGTGATCGCCCGGATCGAGCACGCCCTGCACGGCGGCATAGAGCGCCCCCTGGCCACCGGCCGTGGCGATGACCTCGTCGGGTTCGGTCAGAATGCCGCTGCAGGCGGTGGATGCCGCCGCCATAGCCTTGCGCAGGCGCGGCAGGCCGGGGAGCGGCGTGTAGTGATGGTTGCTGCCGCGCACGGCAGTCACACAGGCCTCGATCGTTTCCGACGGCGTGTCGAAGTCATGGTCGCCGACGGAAAGGACGATGATGTCTTCGCCGGCCTGCTTGCGGGTCCAGGCGGCGAAATGGACTTCCCAGCCATCCTTGCCCGAAGGCACGATGCCGGTAATGCGCTTTGACGGTTTTGGCATCAGGACACTCCCGAAATCTGGTGGCCGGCCTGTGTGAGCTTGTCGCGCAGGGCGGCAATGTGGGCGGGGCCAACCTCGCAGCAGCCGCCGACAATTCCGGCGCCGGCATCGACCCAGCTGATGGCCTGGTCGGCATAGGCTTGCGGATCGAGATCATGGCGGGCATGCAGCACCTCGACGGTGCCGCCATGCTGCAGCGCCTCGACCGAGGTGAAACCGTTGGCATAGGCGCCCACCGGTCCACCCAGCGCGACGAGTTCGGGCAAGGCGGCGGCGATGGCCTCGGGCCGGCAGCAGTTGAGCAGCCTACCGGCGACCGGCAGGTCGCCGAGGGCGTCCGCCGCGGCGGCAATGGTTTCGCCGCTGCGCAGGCGTGGCGTGCCATGATCGGCAAGCGTCCAGGACACCCATACCGGCTTGCCGCTCTCCGACGCCGCGGTGACGGCCGCGCGGGCCTCCTCGGCGGAAGCCATCGTCTCGCACAGGAACAGATCGACGCCGTCCGCCTGCTCAGCGACGATGCGGCGATAGATATCGAGCGTGTCCTCGAACGATATGGTCAGCGCCGGCGCGTAGCTGCCGAACAGAGGCGACAGACAACCGGCAATCGCAGTGTCGCCGGCCTCGTCACGAGCCTGGTGGGCCAGTTCGATGCCGCGCTTCTGCAAAGGCTTGAACAGATCTTCGGCGCCCTCGCGCGCCAGGCGTTCCGGCGTTGCCGAATAAGTGTTGATGGTGATGACACGCGCACCGGCACGGATGAATTCCGCATGCAGGTCGCGCACCAGGTCCGGCTCGTCGATCAGGACCCTGGCCGACCACAACGGCGTCGGCTCGGACCTGCTGCGCCGGACCAGTTCCTGGCCCATGCCGCCGTCAGTGAGGATGACGGAGGTCATGCCCGCAACCTCTCATTCTTCGGATCCCACAGCGGCTCGTCGTTCTGGACGATGGCCTTGAAGCGATCGCCGAAAATCTCGACTTCTATGGCCGTACCCGGCTGCGTGAGATCGGCGCGCAGCATGCCAAGCGCAATCGACTTGCCGACGCGGTGGCCCCAGCCGCCCGACGTCGTCTCGCCGACGATGCTGCCGCCGTGCCAGAGCGTCGACATATAGGGCGCGTCGCAGTCGCCGGGATTTTCGACCACCAGCGTGACGAAGCGCTTCTTCACGCCCTGCTGCTTTTCATTGAGCAAGGCCGTCTTGCCGCGGAAGTCGGGCTTGTCCCATTTGACGAAGCGCTCCAGGCCGCCCTGCAGGATCGAATAGTCGGTCGAGAGATCGCCCTTCCAGGCGCGGTAGCCTTTCTCCAGCCGCAGCGAATCCAGCGCATACATACCGAACGGCTTCAGCCCGTGCTTCTGGCCGGCGGCCCAGACGGCGTCGAAGACGGTCGCCGTGTCGGCGACCTTGGTGTGGATCTCCCAGCCGAGCTCGCCGGCGAAGGAGACGCGCACCAATTTCGCCCAGCGTCCGGCGATGGTCGTTTCCTGATGCGTCAGCCAGGGCAGCGAGAGATCGGCGTCGCTGACTTCGGCCAGGATCTTGCGCGAGTTCGGGCCGGCGAGGATTTGCGTGGAATATTCCTCCGTCCGGTCGGTCAGCGTGAAGGCCGCGTCGGCGGACATGCGCGACTTCAGCCATTCGAAATCGTGCCATTGCGCCACCGCCGCCGTGATCAGCGTCATCTGGTCCTCGCCATGGCGCACCACCGACATTTCGGTGACGATGCGGCCCTTGTCGTCGGCGAAATAGACGAGGCCGATGCGGCCGGGCTTCGGCACAAGACCGGTCACCTGCGTTGCCAGCCAGTCGGCCGCGCCCGGACCTTCGAGGTTGAAGCGCGAGAAGCCGGGCAGGTCGAGGATGCCGGCGGCGTCGCGCACCGCCAGGCACTCCTCGCGCACACGTTGCTGCCAGGGCCCGTCGCGGCGGAAGGTCAGCGTCGCTTCCTCGGACGTGTCGTCGCCCGGCCCGGCATACCAGGTGGCGCGCTCCCAGCCATTATAGGCGTCGAACTGGCCGCCCAGCGCCTTGATGCGATCATGCAGCGGCGAAAGCTTTCGGTCGCGCCCGGCCGGCCAGGCATGGCGCGGGAACTGGATGGCGTATTCGTTCCCGTAGATTTCCATGCCCTTGGCGACGCAGTAGTCGGGCGCCGACGCAAAGCTGGTGAAGCGGCGCGGATCGCAGGACCACATGTCCCATTCGGTCTGGCCTTCGGTCACCCATTCGGCCAGCACCTTGCCGGCGCCGCCGCCTTGCGCGATGCCGAAGGTGAAGACGCAGGCCTCGAAGGCGTTCGGCACGCCGGGCATCGGCCCGATCAGCGGGTTGCCATCCGGCGCATAGGGGATCGGTCCGTTGATCACCTTGGAGAGGCCGGCGGTGCCGAGGATCGGCACGCGGGCGACGGCGTCGGCCAGGTAATGCTCGAGGCGGTCGAGATCGTCGGGGAAAAGCTGGAAGGAAAAATCCTCCGGCATCGGGTCGTTGTGCGTCGCCCAATGCGCGCGGCAATTGCGCTCATAAGGGCCGAGATTCATGCCGCTCTTTTCCTGGCGCAGGTAGTAGGACGTGTCGACGTCGCGCAGCAGCGGCAATTTGTGGCCCTGTTCCTTCGTCCAGGCGGCTAGCTCGGGGATTTCCTCGAACAATATGTACTGATGGCTCATCACCATCATCGGCACTTCGCGGCCGAACATTTTTCCGACTTCGGCGGCGCGGTAGCCGGCGGCGTTGATGACGATCTCGCAGCGGATTTCGCCCTGCGGCGTGGCGACCACCCATTCGCCGTTTTCGCGGCGCACGCCGGTGACCGGGCAGAAGCGGATGATCTTGGCGCCCATGTCGCGCGCGCCCTTGGCTAAAGCCTGTGTCAGCTGCGCCGGGTCGATGTCGCCGTCGCTCGGATCATAGAGCGCGCCCTTCAGCTCATGCGTCTCGATGAAGGGATAGCGGCGCTTGATCTCGTCGAGGCCGACGACGTCGATGTCCATGCCCTGATAACGGCCCATGCCCTTGGCGCGCTGGAATTCCTGCATGCGCTCCTTGCTATGGGCAAGCCGGAGCGAGCCGGTGACATGGTAGTTCATCGGATAGTCGACCGCTTCGGCCAGCCCCCGGTAGAGCTCGGTCGAGTAGCGCTGCATGTTCATCAGCGACCAGGACGAGGAGAAGGTCGGCACGTTGCCGGCGGCATGCCAGGTCGAGCCGGAGGTCAGCTCGTTCTTTTCCAAAAGCACGCAGTCGGTCCAACCCGCCTTGCAGAGATGATAGAGCGATGAGCAGCCGACGACACCGCCCCCGATGATCACCACGCGTGCCGTGGTCGGCAAACCCGCCATGTCTTCCTCCAAAGTTACTCAATATACCGGCGGTGAAACCACCCAGATGACGACCGCCGGCTCGGCGCCTGGATTGCGCCAGCGGAACGGCTTGCCCTCGAAGCGGAACGAGTCGCCTTCGCCGAGACGATGCCAGACGCCGTCGATCTCGATCTCGAACGTGCCCGTCGCGACATAGCCCGCTTCTTCCGTGGGACGGCGCGTTTCGGTCTTCAGCTCCGCGCCCGGCGCGAAGACCGAGCGCAGCATCTCGAAGCTACCGCCGAGGTCGGGCGATAGAAGCTCCTCCACCAGGCCGGATTCACTTGTGCCAAGCGAGCGGCGGCTGCCCGCGCGCACGACCACGCCGCGTTCCTCTTCGACAGGCACATCATGACTGAAGAACAGGCTGATCGGAACGTCGAAGAGGCTGGCGAATGCCCTCAAGTCACCGAGCGAAGGAACCGAGAGGCCGCGCTCGACCTGGCTGACCCAACCGACCGAACGGCTTAACTTGAGCGCAATTTCGGCGAGCGTGAGACCGCGCGCCTTGCGGAGCGCACGGATGTCGCCGGCCAGCAGCCGGTCGCCATTGTCCTGCTCCGATTTGGTCGCGGTTGGGGTCAAAGGTTGCTCGTGAAAAAATCTGGATAAATTTCATGAGAGGATAAAATCATGAAAAAATCAAGGAGATTTTCATAGGCCACAAGATTTGCTTGCGCGTTTTCGGCGGTTGATGCAAAGGCTCGCGCACGAGCGGCGAGTGGGGCGTCCGGTCGGGGACCAGTTTTAGCTTATAGTCTGCGGATGGTCGTTAAGGAAACCGGGTTGCGGGTTTCTGGCCATGCCGAAAGGGACGACCCATGCTTGAGAAGAACATCCGGATCGCGTCGGATGCGGAGATCGTCGACGAGGCGATCCTATCGCGCCGGTCGGTGCGCGCGTTCCTGCCCGATATGGTCGATGACGACACAATCCGCGCGATCCTGGCAGTCGCCGCGCGCGCGCCGTCCGGCACCAACATGCAGCCGTGGCGCGTCTATGTGACCAAGGGCGAGGTCAAGCAGCGCATCAGCGATGCCATCCTCAACTCAGGTATCCGCGCCGAAAAGGTCGAGTGGGACGAATATCGCTACTATCCCGACCAGTTCTTCGAACCTTACCTCACGCGCCGCCGCGCCAACGGCTTCGGGCTTTACGGCGCGCTCGGCATCGGCCGGCGCGAGGTCGACAAGATGCGGGCGCAGCACGACCGCAACTTCATCTTCTTCGACGCGCCGGTCGGCATGATCTTCACGATCGACCGGAGGCTGAATCAGGGGTCGTGGATCGACTACGGCATGTTCCTGCAGAACATCATGGTCGCGGCGCGGGGCCGGGGGCTGCATACCTGTCCGCAGGCGGCCTTCGCGCCCTATCACCGCCAGATCAGGCCGGTGCTCGGTATTCCCGACGAAGAGATCGTCGTCTGCGGCATGGCGCTCGGCTATGAGGACACGTCGAAGCCGGAGAATGATTTCCGCACCGACCGCGCGCCGCTCGAGGACTGGGTAAGCTTCGCGGAATAATGACGCCGAATTTCTCGGCCGGCTAATCGGTGCTCATATGCGCGCCGTGCCCGCTGACATGGGCGCCGTCCTGCGGCGTCAGCCTCAGATACGCCGACAGCGCGCAAAGCGTGATCAGCCCTTCGATGACGAACAGGATGCGATAGTCGTCGACGCTGGCCATGCCGCCGCCGGCAAGCAGCGACAGCAGCGCCGCCGCGAGACCGACGCTGATCGCCACCGCGAGCTGCCATAAAATGTAATAGAGCGCGCTGAAGCGCGCGAGCTGCTCCGGCGCGATGTCCGAATAGGATAGATTGCCGGTCGAGGCCCATTGCACCGAGCGGAAGACGCCGAAGGCGAAGATGTAGGCCAGCACGATCCAGGCCGGCATGCTCTCCTGCATCAACGCAAAGCCCGCGACCAGCAAGGCGACGATCGGCGTGTTGGTGACCAGCACGCGCCTGAAGCCGAAGCGGTTCAACAGGCGCGGCATGAAGAAGCGCATCATCAACGACCCGATCGCGGCGACGAAGGTCAGCGATCCGGCCTGCACCGCGCTCATGTCGAAGCCGAGCTGGAACATCAGCGGCAAGAGGAAGACCACCGAGCTCAGGCCGATCGTGTCGAGGCTGCCGCCGGTGAGGAAGGCAATGCGGAAGGTGCGGATGCGCAGCAGATTGAGGTCGAGCAAGGGGTTGCGCGCGCGCAGGCAATAGAAGGCGGCAATCGTCAGGATGACGACCGCCAGGCCAAGCTCGATGCCGATAAGACTGCTCGCCGCATCCTTGGCGGCGACCGAATCCATGCCAAAGACGAGCAGCGCCATGCCGATGCCGACGAGCAGGAAACCCGGAAAATCAAAGGGCGTGCGGACCGGCTTGGTCGTCGTGGGGAACATGGAGGCGGCCAGCATCGCGGCGGTCAGCGCGATCGGGATGTTGATATAGAAGATCCAGCGCCAGGAGACGTAAGTGGTGAGCGCGCCGCCGACGAGCGGTCCGACCAGCGGCCCGGACTGGCCAGCGAGTGAGATATACATGTTGATCTTGAGCGTGCGGTCCCGCGGGAAGCTGGACAGGATCACCACCTGGCCGAGCGTGCCCATCAGCGCGCCGCCGCAGCCCTGCAGGGCGCGCGAGCCGACCAGCATCCAGATGTTTTCCGAAAGGCCGCACAGCGCCGAAGCGCCGGCAAAGACGACCAGCGCGAAGCAATAGACGTTGCGCAGTCCAAAACGGTCGGCCAGCCAGCCGCCGAGCGGCATGGTGACGATGAGACTTGCGACATAGACGGTGATCAAAAGGCCAAGCTGGCTTGGCGGGCGATCGAGGCTCTCGCCGATGCCGGGCAGCGCGGTGACCACGACGTTCTGGTCGAGGCTGGTCATGAACACGCCGCAGGCGACGGTCGCTGGCAGCAGCATCGACGGACCGCCCGCCGGAGCAAAGCGGGTCGTGGCCGTCGCCGAAGTCTCAACAGTCATGGAAAGGTATGGTCGAACTGGTTGCCTGTGCGGACGTTTGCCCTGGCAAACGCCGATGATTCCTTATCTGTCGTCCCTGCTGGCCCAGCACTCAAGCAGCAGTTGTAGCGGCCCATAGTGCCAGATGCCGCTATTTGGAGACCGGCCTCGCCTGAATATCAACACACCTTCAACTCTCTATTGCACCTCGTAGCCGACTTCCTCCGAGGCGTGGCACAACGCCTTCCAGAACGAGCGCGCGAAGGAGCGGAAGACGTAGATGTCGAACTGGTCGGCGCCTGTGCGTTGGATCTGCGCGAAGACGTCGTGATGGTTGGTCGAACGTCCAGCGCCAAGCGGGAAGGCCGGCAAGGCGAAGTCGATGGCGAAGAATTTCGCCATCACCCATTCGGCCTTGGGGCCGGCGATGCGGATCGCGGTGCGGCCATGCGAAAGGTCCGTCAGCGTGCCGATGGCCGGCGTGACGGCGCCGGCAAAGGAAGCGGCCAGACCTTCGGCCTCGTCCGCCACGGTGAATTTCCCCGGCGCGAAACCGAACACGGCGCGGACACCGCTGCTTACACCGCCGCCGGCGCCGTCCGGCAGAGCGAGCCCGGTGACCTTGCCGATAATCTCGATCAGCCGCTTCTCTTCGCCCGGCCAGGCGGCGAGCTGCAGGATCGAGCCTGGCCGCGTCTCGGACAGGATGACGTCGACGCCATGTTCGAAATTGCCGTGCGAGCCCGGATGATATTCCGGCTCGAGCGGCGATTGGCGTTCGGGCAAATGCTGCTCAGCCATGCATGCGGCTCCCGTCAGGATCGTAGAAATGGTTGGAAACGATCTCGACCGGCCCGAACCGGTTGCGCAGCGGGTCGGAGACGAATGCGCGGGTCCCGTGACGTGCCTTGCCGCCCCTGACCAGGGCCAGCGCGATATATTTGCCCAGCGCGGGCGAATAACAGCAGGCGGTGATATGGCCGAGCGAGTCGTGCGGATTGGCTTCGTCCAGTTCCTCGACGATATGCCCGCCGCCGTTGAGCGCTCGGTTGTCGAGCGCAATTACCCCGACCAGCTCGAGCCGGTCGGAGCCGATCAGGCCTTCCCGGTCCATCATGGCCGAACCGATGAAGGGCTTCTTCTTCGACAGCATCCAGTCGAGATGGAGGTCGCGCGCGGTGGTGCGGCCGTCGATCTCGGCGCCGGTGACATGGCCCTTCTCGATGCGCATCGTGCCCAGCGCCTCGAGTCCGTAAGTGACCAGGCCGAAAGGCTTGCCGGCCTCGATCAAGGCTTCCCAGACGCGGGTGCCGTAGCCGGCGCCGGAATAGACTTCGAACGCCATTTCACCGGAGAAGGACAGCCGGCAGATCATCACCGGAACGCCGGTGATCCGGCCATGGACGATGCCCATGAAGGGCAGCGCGGCGTTGTCGACGGCGGTGCCGGTAACGCAGGAAGCAAGGATGGTGCGCGCGTTCGGTCCCCCGATCGCCGCACCCGCCCATTCATCGGTGACGGAGGTGACGGTGACCTTCAGCTCCGGCCAGATGACGTCGAGGAAATATTCCAGATGCTGCATCACCTTGCCGGCATTGGCGGTGGTGGTGGTCATCAGGAATTCCTGTTCGCCGAGTCGCCACGTAGTGCCGTCGTCGAAGGCAAGCCCGTCCTCGCGCAGCATCAGGCCGTAGCGGGCCTTGCCGACCGCGAGCGTGGAAAACATGTTGGTGTAGACGCGGTCGAGGAGCTCGGCCGCGTCGGGCCCTTGCACGGCGATCTTGCCCAGCGTCGAGACATCGACGATGCCGGCGCTCTCGCGCGTGGCCCTGGCTTCGCGGACATAGGCTTGCTCGACCGTCTCGCCGGCAAGGCCGTAGATCATCGGGCGGTACCATAGGCCGGCCGAATACATCCGCGCGCCATTGGCGAGGTGCCAGTCATGCATCGGCGTCAGCCGCTCGGGCTTGAGGTCGCCGAAGCGCTCGGCGGCCAACGAGCCGATCGACACCGCCGTGTAAGGCGGACGGAAGCGCGTCGTGCCGACTTCCGGGATCGGCTTGCCGAGCGCCTCGGCCATGATGGCCAGACCGGGAACGTTGGAGTTCTTGCCTTGGTCGGTCGCCATGCCGAGCGTGGTGTAGCGCTTCAGATGCTCGACCGAGACGAAGCCCTCGCGATGCGCCAGCCGCACGTCCTCGGCGGTCACGTCGTGCTGGAAGTCGACGAAACTCTTGCCTTTGGCCTTGATCTCGAAGACCGGCGCCGGATCGGGATCGCCGGGGGCCGCCTCGACGACGGGCAGGGGAGCGGATGAAGCCGCGCCGCCAGCCGCCTGAAGGCCGGCCGCGCGGCCTTCGGCAATGGCTTCGGCGGTGGAGAAACTGCCGGTGAAGGCGCCGGCGCCAATCCATTGCTGATTTGGCCAGCGCTGCGTCGGCTTCGGCGGCAGGAAGGCTTGTCTCGCCGGGTCCCATTCGGCCTTCGCGCCGGCCTGGCTGGCGAGATGGATGGTCGGCGACCAGCCGCCAGACATCAGAAGGCTGTCGGCATGGATGCTGCGTTCGTCGCCGCTCAGCGCCCCGCTCATGGCGTCGAAGCGCTGCACCTTGAGGCCGGTGAGGGCCTTGCCGCCCTCGGTCGCAACCACGGCATGGCCGGCAAGCAGCTCGGCCTCCGCATCACTCGCCAGCCGGCGCATCTCGTTCGAGACTTCACCGCGGACATCGACGATGGCAACGATGGCGGCGCCGGCCTTCTTCAAGGCAACGGCCGAGCGGTAGGCGCTGTCGTTGTTGGTGAAGAGGGCGATGCGCTGTCCGGGCAGCACGCCATATTCAACTGCGTAGCGTTCCGCCGCATGCGCCAGCATGACGCCGGGCCGGTCGTTGCCCGGGAACACCAGCGGCCGCTCGAAGGAGCCGGTGGCGAGAACCACAGTGCCCGCGCGGATCGCCCAGTAGCGCTGGCGCGGCTCGCCCTTGGCGGCCACTTCCTTATGGTCGGTCACCCGTTCCAGGGCGGCCAGCGTGTTGCCATCGTAATAGCCCCACACCGTGGTGCGCGGCAAAAGGCGAACATTGTCGTTGCCTTCGAGCTGCCCAACGGTGCGCTGGGCCCAGTCGGCGGCGGGCATGCCGTCGATGGTTTCGCCGGACCAGTTGGCGGAACCGCCAAAGTGGGCTTCGAGGTCTGCGAGGATGACGCGGGCGCCCTGGTCGGCGGCGGCCTTTGCCGCCATCAGGCCGGCCGGACCGGAGCCGACGACCAGCACGTCGCAGAAAGCGTTCATGCGCTCGTAGCGCGCCGGGTCGGGTGCCGTGCCTGCCTTGCCGAGGCCAGCGGCACGACGGATGAAATGCTCGCAGAACATCCAGAAGCGCGTGCCCTTCAGCGGGCCGATCACCGGACCCATGAAGGTCTTGTAGTAGAAGCCGGCCGACAGGATCTTGCCGCCGAGCTGGTTGATCGCGCTGATGTCCCAGGCAAGCGAGGGCGTGCGGTTCTGGCTGACGGCGACGAGCCCGTCATAGATTTCGACCATGGTGGCCGGGATGTTCGGCTCGCGCACTTCGCCGCGCAGCACCGTCACCAGCGCGTTCGGCTCCTCGACACCGGCGGCGAGCAGGCCGCGCGGGCGGTGATATTTGAAGGAGCGGCCGAACAGCGTCACGCCGTTGGCAAGCAGCGCCGAGGCCAGCGTGTCGCCGGCATGGCCGGTATAGGGCGCGCCGTCGAAGGTGAAGCGGATGGTGCGCAGCCGGTCGATCCGACCGCCTGTCTCTGTGCGGCGAGGGCTCACGAGCGGCCCTCCGCCTTGTGGCCGCCGCGAGCGAAGGCGGTGCTCAGGATCTCATGCGTGAGCGTGTTGCGCACGACCCTCAGATGTGCGCGGCAACCGCCGGAATGCTGCCAGATCTCGTTGTGGTCGCCGGCCGGGTTCAGCCGGTCGTAGACATAGGCGTTCCAGGCGTCGAGGTCCTGTGAGGCGGGCTGCGGCCGCTCGCGGTTGCCGTCGCCCTGGTAGGTGAATTCGATGACGTCGCGCGGGCCGCAATAAGGACAGGTGATCAGCATCTTTATTCCAAACCCTAGTGCAGCCGCGGGTTCGCGCCCTGGCCTTTGTCGTCGATGATCAAGCCACGATAGAAGCGGTCGAGCGTGAAAGGCGCGTTGAACTCGTGCGGCTCGTCCTTGGCTATGGTGTAGGCAAAGCACCAGCCCGATGCGGGCGTCGCCTTGAAGCCGCCGTAGCACCAGCCGCAATTGAGATACATGCCCGGCAGCGGACCGGTGGTGATGATCGGCGAGCCGTCCATCGTCATGTCGCACAGCCCGCCCCAGGAGCGCAGCATGCGCACCCGGGCTAGGCCGGGGAACAGCGCCAGCATCTCGCTCATCACCTCGTCGACGATCGGCAAGCTGCCGCGCTGGGCGTAGCTGTTGTAGCCGTCGAGATCGCCGCCATAGACCAGGCCGCCCTTGTCGGATTGCGAAATGTAGAAATGGCCCATGCCGAAGGTGAGAACGGTATCGACGACGGGCTTCAGCGATTCCGAGACGAAAGCCTGCAGCACATGACTTTCGATCGGCATGTGCGAAATGCCGGCGAGCCGCATGACCTGGCCGGTGCTGCCGGCAACCGCAAGCGCGACCTTCTTGGCGCGGATTTCGCCGCGCGTCGTCGAAACGCCGGTGATGCGGCCACCGTCGCGCAGGAAGCCGGTGACCTCGCAATTCTCGATGATGTCGACGCCGCGCCGGTCGGCGCCGCGCGCATAGCCCCAGGCGACCGCGTCGTGCCGGGCGGTGCCGGCGCGCGGCTGCATCAGCCCGCCAAGGACGGGAAAACGGGCCGAACCCGAGACGTCCAGCGCTGGCACGAGCCGCTTGATCTGGTCGACGCTCATCAGTTCGGCGTCGACGCCGAGATGGCGCATGGCGTTGCCGCGCCGGGCATAATCGTCGAGCTGGGCGGGCGTGTGCGCGAGGTTCAGGCAGCCGCGCTGCGAGAACATGACGTTGTAGTTGAGGTCGTGCGAGAGGTTCTCCCACAGCTTCATCGAATGCTCGTAGAAGCGGGTGTTCTGCGGCAAGAGATAATTGGAGCGCACCGCCGTGGTGTTGCGGCCGACATTGCCGGAGCCGAGCCAGCCCTTTTCCAGCACCGCGACATTGGTGATGCCGTGTTCCTTGGCGAGATAATAGGCGGTCGAAAGGCCGTGGCCGCCGCCGCCGATGACAATCACGTCATAGGAAGCCTTGGGGTCCGGCTTGCGCCAGGCGGGCTTCCAATCCTTGTTGCCGGTCAGCGCGTTCTTGAGCAGCGAAAAGGCTGAATATTCCGCCATTCTTCTTATCGTCCTTATGATGCGAGCGGCAGACTATAGAGCAGGCGGGAAGCGCAAAGCCAAGATTGCGCCATCGCTTTTCGACAGGCCGACTCTCGCCGATGCGATCGGGACGGCTTGCCGCCCGATAGGCCGGTCTCTATCAAGGGCGGAAATTTCGAGGATTTTTCGGCCGCGAGTCGCCAACACAGTCATGTTCTTCCGCCTGCTGCGCCTGATACTGGTCGTCATCGTCGCTGTCTTCGGGCAGCCGGCGCTGGAGGCGTCGGCGCAGGCGATCGGCCATGGTTCGTCGCAGCTCATCGCCGACCAGACCAAGGTCATCCAGGACCTGACGGGCAAGACCGACGGCCTGGAAAAGAAACTGAGCGACCCCGACCAGGACGATGCGGGGCTGGTCGACATCCGGTTGCAGCTCGAGGATATTTCGCGGGCGGCGCTGAACAGCGCGCTGTCATTCCGGCAGCGCCTCACCGACATCAACAACCGCGTCGAGGTGCTCGGCGCGCCACCGGCGCAGGGGCAGCCTCCCGAGCCGGCGATCGTCAGCAACGAGCGCAGCGCGCTCGCGTCGGAAAAAGCTCAGATCAACGCGGTCGTCGCCAGCGCGCAGAACCTGTCAATTCGCGTCAACGGGCTGGTCGACAAGATCGCCGTCATGCGCAGCGAGCTTTTCCGCAGCGTCATCACCAAGCATTATGACCTCACCGAAGCGCTGAGCCCGCAGGCCTTTTCCGACGCGCATGACCAGTTCTCGGGCCTCTACAAGTCGGTATCGTCCTGGTTGAGCTTCGCCGTCAGGTTCAAGTTCCAGGCTATCCTTGCGGCGACGCTGATGGCGCTGGCGCTGGCGGCAGTGCTGTTGATCGGCGGCAGGCGCCTGTTCGGCCGCATATTCGAGGCCGACCCGACCGTCGAGGAGCCGTCCTATCTCAGCCGCCTGTCGGTCGCTTTCTGGTCGACGCTGCTGCCGACGCTGGCGCTTGGCGTCTTCTTCGCCTCGGCTGTGTTCTTCTTCAATTATTACAATGTGCTGCGCGGCGATATCGGCACGTTCCTCAATGCCTTGCTGACGGTGATCGGCATGGTGTTCTGTGTCAACCGGCTGACCAATGCGGCGCTCGAACCGCGACTGCCCAACTGGCGCCTGATCCCGGTCGCGACCGGTCCCGCACGCTGGCTCGTCGGGCTGACGACCGCCATGGCGATCGTGCTCGGCCTCAACTACTTCCTCGCGGTCGTCAACGAGAAGATGGGTTCGCCGCTGTCGCTGACGATCGCCAGGGGTTTTGTCGCCACCATCATCGTCGGCATCATCCTGATCCTGATGGGGCTGCTGCGGCCGTTCAGGGCCGCTGACGGCTCATGGCGCCCCTGGCCGGCATGGCTTCGTTTCCTTGCCATCGGGCTTGGCCTGTTCACCATCGCGGCGGCGCTGCTCGGCTATATCGGCCTGGCGCTTTTCGTCTCGTTCCAGGTCGTGGTGACCGGCACCGTGCTGGTGACGGCCTATATCGGCTTCCTGTCGGCGCGTGCGATCGGGGAGGAGGGCGGCTTCGCCGACACTTCGGTCGGGCGCTGGCTCTCGGAAAACTCCAGCTACGAGGACACCGCCCTCGACCAGCTCGGCCTGGTGGTCAGCATCGCCATCAACCTCATGATCGTGCTGATCTTCCTGCCGCTGATCCTTTTGATGTGGGGCTTCCAGCCGGGGGACATCCAGGCTTGGGCCTATAAGCTCGCCACCGGTGTCCAGATCGGCTCGGTGACGATCTCCTTCCTCGGCATCCTCACCGGCATCGTCGTCTTCGTCATCGGCTATTTCCTGACCCGCTGGTTCCAGGGCTGGCTCGACGGCTCGGTGATGGCGCGCGGCAAGGTCGATACCGGAGTACGCAACTCCATTCGCCTCGGCGTCGGCTACGCGGGCGTCGCGCTTGCCGGCCTGGTCGGCATCTCGGCCGCGGGTATCGACCTTTCAAACCTCGCGCTCGTCGCCGGCGCACTTTCGCTGGGCATCGGCTTTGGCCTGCAGAACGTCGTCTCGAACTTCGTTTCGGGTCTTATCCTGCTGGCCGAGCGGCCGTTCAAGGTCGGCGACTGGATCGTCGCGGGCGACGTCAGCGGCACGGTGAGGAAGATCAGCGTGCGCGCCACGGAGATAGAGACCTTCCAGCGCCAGGCGGTGATCCTGCCCAACTCGAACCTCATCAACAATGCGGTCGGCAACTGGACGCATCGCAACAAGCTCGGGCGCATCGACATCAAGGTCGGCGTCGCCTATGGCAGCGACGTCAAGCGCGTCCATGCCATCCTGATGGATATTGCGCGCGCCCATCCGATGGTGCTGAAGAATCCCGAGCCATTCGTTCTCTTCGCCAATTTCGGGGCGGCCGCGCTCGAATTCGAGATACGCGTGTTCGTCGCCGACATCATGAACGGCAGCGTCGTGCAGAACGACATCCGCTTCGCCATCTTCGATGTCTTCGAGGAGGAGCAGGTCGAGATTCCCTCGACGCCGCGCGCCGTGGTCGAGAGCAAGAAGCACGAAGCCTGGCCGATCGACGACGACAAGATCGAGGCCGAATTCGCCGAGCGCCAGAGGCTGGAAGCGGAAACCGCGGCCGAACGGGAGCGGCTGGCCAAGATGAAGCGCAAGGGCCGCAAGCCCGACCCGGGCTAAGGTGCGATCGATATTCAGGTGAGGCCGGCCTGCAAATGGCGGCTTCCTGCGCTTCCGGTGCTCACGTACTTTTAGTACGCTCCGCTCCGGTTCTCGGAACCCGCCATTTTCGACTCGGCCTGACCTGAATCTCGATACACCTAGGTGGCTCATCCGACGCCGAAACCGATTGTGGCATGAATGCGGCATTCAGTTGCGGTTCAGGTAACATCTCATATAAGCTTCGATGCAAAGGGCGAGAATGCCTTGCAAATTTGAACAGAGGCGGTGTGTGAAACACCGGAATTGCAATGTGGAAGTCTGTCGTTGCCGCCATCGCTTTGCTGGCCCTGGGCGGTTCGGCTTTCGCCGCCAGCGCGATCAACAGGGACGCTCAGACGCGGACCCTGGTCGTGACCGAAGGCGGCGCCAAGAGCGAGCTGACGCTTGCCGCCGGCGAGACGGTGGAGTTCTGCTCGAACGGCTGCTTCGTCACCCTGCCCAATGGTGACCTCGAAGCCCTGACCGGCTCGGAAACGGTCGAAATTTCGGGCGGCGCGGCCCGCATCAAGTAAACTTCACCGCAAGATTGGCAAAGGCCGGACCGATGTCCGGCCTTTTATCGTTTCCGGTAGCCGACGCTTAACGATGACGCCGAAAAACCGGTAAGACCACGCCCTGCAACCGAGCGTTTTAACGTTCGCTGCGTCATGACCCGCTATATCCGACCCGAGGACGCCGGCATCGGCGTGGGTTGAGTTGGCGCGTGATCTTTCCGTGATCGGAATTTCGGGATCCTGCGCTCGATCGGGGCAGGACAATGGACGCGAGGTCGGACAGGAACGCAATTCCGCTTGCGGTCGATCTCGACGGCACGCTGATTGCAACGGACCTTCTGTGGGAAGGCCTGTTCATCCTGCTCAAGAAAAACCCGCTCTATCTCTTTCTCCTGCCTCTCTGGCTGACCGGCGGGCCGGCTCGGCTGAAGCAGGAAATCGCCAGCCGCGTCGACATGGACCCGGCCTCGCTGCCTTACCGCCAGGACCTTGTCGACCGGTTGCGCGCCGAGCACCGGGAGGGTCGCAAGATCGTGCTGGCGACAGGAACGCCGCGCAAGTTCGCGGAGGCGATCGCGGCGCATCTCGGCATCTTCGATCGCGTGCTGGCGACCGACGGCCCGCACAACATGACCTCGGCCAAGAAATGCGCGGCACTTGTCGCTGCCTATGGCGATGCGGGCTTCGACTACGCCGGGAACAGCCGGCACGATCTCGAAGTGTTCGACGCCGCGCGCAACGCGCTCGTGGTGGCGCCTGACCGCAGCGCCAGGCGCTGGCAGGCGGCGCATCAAGCCGAGGCCATGCCCGCGCCGAAGCTGACGCTCAGGACCTACGTCAAGATGCTGCGCATGCATCAGTGGCTGAAGAACGTGCTGATCGCCGTGCCGATGGTGCTGTCGCACGAATATTTCAACCCGAACATGATCTGGCAGTGCCTGTTGGCGTTCGTCTCCTTCAGCGCCGTGGCGTCCGCCATCTATATCCTCAACGACTTCTTCGACCTCGCGCTCGACCGCAAGCATCCGACAAAGCGCAACCGGCCGTTCGCCAGCGGTGCGTTGTCCATTCCGTTCGGCCTCGGCGCGATCGTCGCGCTGCTCGCGATGGGCATCGCCGCCAGCCTGTTCCTGCCGATCGAATTCCTTGGCGTGCTTTTGGGCTATATGGCCGTCACTACCGCCTATTCGCTTTCGTTCAAGCGCATGCTTCTGGTCGATGTGCTGACGCTTGCCGGCCTCTACACGATCCGCGTGCTTGCGGGTGCGGCGGCCACCGGCGTCGACGTCTCCTTCTGGCTGCTCGCCTTCTCGATCTTCTTTTTCCTGTCGCTGGCGCTGGTGAAGCGCTTCGTCGAACTGCGCACCACGGCCATTCCTCCGGGTGAGCGCATCGCCGGCCGCGGCTATCGCACCGAGGACCAGGAAATCGTCGCCCAGGCCGGCATGGCCTCCGCCTTCTCCTCGGCGCTGGTCCTGGCGCTCTATATGGACAGCCCGGCGGTGCGCGAGCTCTATCCGCATCCCTGGCTGATATGGCCGCTGGCGCCGATCGTGCTCTACCTCACGATGCGCGTCTGGATCCTCGCCCGTCGCGACGAGATGCATGACGATCCGGTCGTCTTCATCATCCGCGACTGGCGCAGCCAGATCGTCGTCGCCATCGGCGCGGTCTTCCTCGTCGCCGGAGGCTGGTGATGGGGCACGAGCGCTTCGGCAGCTTCGGGCTGGCGACTCCGCCGGCGCGCAAGGCGATCCCGGCGGACGAGGCGATCGCCTTGCTGAAGCGCGGCGAGGCGAAAGCCGGATCGCTGCTCGGTTACGGCAATGGCCGCTCCTATGGCGACAGTTGCCAGAACGATGCCGGCATGGTGGTCGACATGCGGCCGCTCAACCGTGTCCGTTCCTTCAACGCCGAGACCGGCGTGCTCGACGCGGATGCCGGTACGCTGCTTTGCGACATCATCGCCCACGCCGCACCCCACGGCTTCTTTCCGGCCGTGGTTCCAGGCACGCAGTTCGTGACGCTGGGCGGCGCGATCGCCAACGACGTGCACGGCAAGAACCACCATCGGCGCGGCACCTTCGGCTGCCATGTCGAAGCCCTGACGCTGCTTCGGTCCGACGGCCGAACCTATCGCTGCTCGCAGACCGACAATGTCCGCCTGTTCGCGGCAACGATCGGCGGCATGGGGCTGACCGGACTGATACTGTCGGCATCGATCAAGCTGATGCGGGTGCCCTCGCTCGACATAACGGAAAAGGCGACGCGGTTTCGCGATCTCGGCGAGTTCTTCGATCTTGCCGAGGCTGCCGACCAGGCCAACGAATATGCGGTCGCCTGGATCGATCAGCTTGCCGGCGGCCACGGCCGCGGGCGCGGGCTTTTGTTCACCGGCAACCATGCCGAGCACGGCTCGCACGCCGCGGCGGGTGCCGGCAGCCGGCTTTCCGTGCCGGTGCGGCCGCCCTTCAATGTCCTCAACCGGCCTTTCCTTACCGTCTTCAATGCGGCCTATCGCTGGAAAAAGGGCAAGTCCGCTGCTCCGCGCCAGGCGAGCTATCAGGGCTTCTTCTTTCCGCTCGACGGCATCCGCGACTGGAACCGGCTGTACGGGCCGCGCGGGCTTTTCCAGCACCAAAGCGTGGTGCCGGAGGCCAATGCGCGTCGCATCGTGCCGGCGCTGCTCGAGGCGGCACGGCGGGCGGGCGAAGGGTCCTTCCTCACAGTGCTCAAGCGCTTCGGCGATGTCCGCTCGCCGGCGCTGCTGTCGTTCCCGCGGTCCGGCTACACGCTGACGCTCGATTTCCCCAACCGGGGCGAAAGGACGTTGCGGCTGCTTGCCGAGCTCGATCGCGTCGCCGTCGAGGCGGGCGGGGCGGTGAACCCCTACAAGGACGCCCGGATGGGGCCTGAAATCTTTGCCGCGTCGTTCCCGCAATGGCAGCGGTTGGAGGCGCTTCGCGACCCGGCGTTCCTGTCGAGCTTCTGGGCGCGGACGGCGAAAAAACTGGATGTAAGGAGTGGAGTCTCGGAAGCCGCGGAATAGATAAAAATCGAATAAATCATGGTAAATAAAACATTACGCCATGGTTTACTCAAAACACCGGTCGGGCTTCACGAAATATTTTCAGGTTTGTAATAGGACCGCCAAGGGGCGGGTGGCAACAATGAAATACATAATCTTCATTCTCTTCACGGTCATGACCAATGCCGCGGCGCAGCTGATGCTGAAGCAGGGCATGATGTCTATGGGGCCGATCTCCTTCGAAGGCGTCAATCCGCTCGTCAAGCTCTTGCAGATCGTGTTCAGCCCGTGGGTGTTCCTGGGCTTGTGCACCTTCGTCATCTCGATGGCGTCGCATCTTTATGTGCTGTCCAAGGTCGAGCTCAGCTTCGCCTATCCGTTCCTCAGCCTCGCCTATGTCGCCGTGGCGATCTTTGCCTATTTCGTCTTCCGCGAGGACCTGAATGGTTGGCGCATCGCCGGCATCGCGTGCATCTGCGTCGGCACGATCCTGATTGCGCAGAGTGGGCGCGGGCATGAGGACCAGACCGCATCCATCAATCCCGACAAGATCGGCACAAGCGAGATCGTTCGATGAGACATGTGATTTTCGGCGGCGACGGCTTCGTCGGCCGTCACCTTGCCCCCAAGCTTGTCGCGGACGGCGAGACCGTCGTCGTCGCCGACATCGTCAAGAGCGACCTGCCGCATTACCGCTCCATGCGCTTCGTCACCTGCGACGTCACCGATCCGGGCTCGGTCGCGGCGGTCGGGCTCAAGGCCGACGACATGGTCTACAATTTGTCGGCCAAGATGCTGTCGCCGATCCAGGTGCGCGCCAAGCGGCATGATTTCTTCTTCCCGGTGAATTTCCACGGCACCGAGAACATCATGCAAGCGATGGACAGGGCCGGCGCCGCGAAACTGGTCCACTATACGACCGACATGATCTACGGCCACACGATGGTGCTGCCGATGACCGAGGATCATCCGGTCTCGCCGCTCGGCGAGTACGGGCTGTCGAAGCTGAAGACCGAGGAGGTCGCCGCCGAATGGCGCAAGCGCGGCATGTCGATCTCGCTGTTCAGGCCGCGCCTGATCATCGGCCCCGGACGCCTCGGCATCCTGGAAAAGCTGTTCAAGCTTGTCGACTGGAACCTTCCGGTGCCGATGATCGGCTCGGGCAGGAACCCTTATCAGTTCATCTCGGTGTTCGACTGTGCGGAGGCCGCGCGCGCGGCCTGGAAGGCCGGCGTGCCGAACGAGGCCTATAATCTGGGTTCCCTCAATCCGCCGCCGGTGAAGAAACTGCTCGGCGACCTGATCAAACATGCCGGCTCGAAGTCGATGCTGCTGCCGACGCCGGGCTGGGCGGTCAAGCGCACGCTCGACCTGCTCGATTTGCTCAACATGCCGATCATGGATCCGGAACAGTATCTGATCGCCGACGAGGAATGCGTGCTCGACGTCTCCAAGGCCGAGCGCCAGCTTGGCTGGGTGCCGCAATATCGCGACGAGGACATGCTGATCGCGGCCTACAGCGAATACCGCGCCAAGAAGGACGGCCACGCCGTCGCCACCAGACACGTGCCTGCCGAATAGAGCGCGAAGGGGAGATTTTCAGATGACCGTCATGGCCAAGCCGGAACACACGGGCGCACGCGCACTGGTCGACGCGCCGGCGCTTTCGCCAACCTCCATCGCCAAGCCCGATTTGATCAGCGTCGAGCAGGCCAAGGCGATGGACGTCGCCCGCATCACCGACCTGTTCAAGGCGCATCTCAACCCCGGACAGCTGCATTTCATGAAGCTTCTCGGCTTCCACAAGGTGAAGATCGAGCGCGCCGAGGGCATGTTCTACATCGACCAGAACGGCCGCAAGATCCTCGATTTCTTCGGCGGCTTCGGTTCGCTGGCCTTCGGCCACAACCATCCGCGCATCCTGGAAGCCCGCAGGAAATTCCAGGAGGAGAAGCGCCAGGAGATCGCGATTGCCTTCATGTCGCAGTATGCGGCAGCGCTTGCGCACAACATCGCCAAATGCTCGCCCGGCGACCTCGACATGGTGTTCCTCGGCTCGTCCGGCTCGGAGGCCATGGAAGCGGCGGTGAAGCTCGCCGAGCGGGCGGCGGGTCCGAAGCGGCCGAAAATCGTCTATGCCGAGAATTCCTTCCACGGCAAGACCAAGGGCGTGCTGGCGATCACCGACGGCCAGCTCTACCGCGCCGACTTCAAGGTGGCCGACAATGTCGTGCGCGTTCCCTTCGCCGACATCGACGCCGTCGAGCGCCTGTTCAAGAGCGATCCCGAGATCGGCGTCATCGTGCTCGAAACCATCCAGGGCGGCGGCGGCATCATCCAGGCGCCGACGGAATATTGGCAGAAGCTGCGCGCGCTGTGCGACCGGCATGGCGTGCTGTGGGTCGCCGACGAGGTGCAGTGCGGCTATGGCCGCTCGGGCCGGTTCTACGCCTTCGAGCATTATGGCGTGGTGCCGGACGTGACGGCGCTGGCCAAGTCGCTCGGCGCCGGCAAGGCGGCCGTCGGCGCCATGATCGCCAGGCGCGAGGTCTACATGAAGGCCTATGGCACGCCGAAGACGGCGATGATTCACGCCATGGCGACGTTCGGCGGCATGGGCGAGGCCTGCGTCACCGCGATCGAGGGCATCAACGTGCTTTATGACGAGGGGCTGATCGACAACGCCGCCTCGACCGGCGACTACCTTCTGCAGCGGCTGCGGGCGCTGAAGGAAAAATACCCGAAGATCATCAAGGACGTGCGCGGCAAGGGTTTCATGATCGGGCTCGAGTTCCACGATTTCTCGCAGACCCTGCCGATGGTGCTCAGACCGGTGGTGAGCGTGCTCGACGACAAGCTGAAGGGCTCGCTGTCGGGTTTCGTCGGCTCGCTCTTGTTGCGTGACTACGACGTGCTCGTGGCCTTCACCGAGTACAACCGCAACGTCATCCGGCTCGAGCCGCCGCTGATCTGCCAGCCCGAGCATGTCGACCGCTTCGTCGATGCCTTCGACAGCCTGTTGTCGCGCGGCATCGTGGGAATCGTGAAGGATTTCGTGAAAAGCCAGGTCGGCAAGTAGAGGCCGCCGAGCATGCTGACCAGGCCGTCCGCTCCGACCAATCCGCTGGAACGGCTGACCGGCGCCGGCCTGGCGTGGGGCGAGGGGGCTTACGCGAAATGGGCCGCGTCGATCGGGGCGATCACTTTTTCGCTCTATATCCTGCTGACCGCCGCGACCGCCTGGTTCATGCCCGACGCCAACTGGGACATGCTGCCCTATCTGGCGATCGCCGAGGAGGGCGCCTATCCCAATCCGCAGGCGCTGCATGATTATGCCTACAGCACGGTCAAGGCCGGCGTGTCGGCCGGCGACTACAAGACATTGACCGACGATGGCGGCGGCTTCCGCAGCCACATGAGCGACAACGCCGCCGACTTCCACTCGCTGCTCGGCATGTACCGGATCAAGTTCCTCTACGCCGAGATCCTGTCCAGCCTCAGCCATGCCGTCTCGCCGGTCGAGGCGATGCGGCTGGTGCAGGTGTTCTCGGTGCTTCTGTTCGGCGCCATCACGCTCGCCTGGCTGCGCGCACAAGGCGCGCTGGCGCTGGCGCCGGTCGTCGGCGCGATCCTGATCATGGCCGATTTCGGCGACGCGGCGCGCGCCTCGACGCCGGACCTGTTATGCTCGGCGCTGTTCCTCGGCGGGGCCTTTGCCTATATGCGCAAGCGCGAGGCGGCGACGGCGATCCTGCTGTTCCTGGCCTTCATGGCGCGGCCGGACAACATTGTCTTCCTTGCCATCTTCGCGGTGCTGCTCGTCGCTTTCCGCGAGCGGGCATGGGGGGCGCTGGCCGGCTTCGCGGCGTCCTTCATCGCCTATTTCGCCATATCGCACTGGGCCCAGCATCCCGGCTGGTGGCCACATCTTTGGTTCTCCAGCATCGAGCAGCATTACAATATGGACGGGTTCGAGCCGCCATTTTCGGTGACCGCCTATCTCAAGGCTTTCGCCGCGTCGGTGGTGCGCGCCATCAGCGTCAACAGCTGGGTCGGCGTCTCGGTCCTGGCGTTGGCCGGCTGGTTCGGCTTGAACCGCGCCGGCTTCCGGCTCGACCGCCGCGCCGGTGTCCTGCTGGCGGCGCTGGTACTCGGCGTGCTGGCGAAGTTCACCGTTTTCCCCATCCACGACACCCGCATCTATTTCCCCAATCTTTTGCCGCCCTTCCTGCTGCTTACCGCGCCGCTGATGGCGCTGTGGGCGGCGGCGAGCCAGGGCGGCCGGCGCGCTGCGCCGCAGGTCATTTCCGGAGACAAGTCATGAGCTCGCTGTCCAGCCTCGCGCGTGTTCTTCTGTCGCTCGGTCTTCCGGCCGGCCTGCTCGATCGCGGCCCCTCCTTGCACGGCACGAAATTCCTGGCCAAGGCGGCGCTCAAGGCACGTTTCGGCGGCAGTGGCCAACCGTTCCAGATGGTCAATGTCGGCGCCTGCGACGGCGCGCTGTTCGACGACGTGACGCCCTGGCTGCACCGGATTCCCGGGGCGCGCGCCATGCTGGTCGAGCCGATCCCCTACAATCAGAAGCGGCTTCGCGCCAATTACCCGGATGCCGGCCGCTTCATCATCGAGCCGGTGGCGGTGACCAGGACCAAGGGCACGATCACGGTCCACACCTTCGATGCCGCGGCGCTCGAAGCCGGCACGCTGCCGATCGAGTTCATCGGCTGCTCGTCGGTCACCGACACCAACCTGATGTCGGGCAAGAACGCCTGGGGCGAGGCCGACGCCAACTTCAACAAGTTCGTGCCGCATCTGAAGGACATCGAGGTGCCGTCGGAGACCCTGCAGACGCTGCTCGACCGCAACGGCATTCGCCATATCGACGCTTTCCTGGTCGACTGCGAGGGCGCCGACTGGATGGTGTTCGACCAACTCGACCTCGAGCGCTACCGCCCCGGCATGATCAAGATCGAGGTCGGCGCGCTGCCGGCCGCCGAGATCGGCCAGGTCGTGGTCAAGCTCAAGACCGCGGGCTACCAGGTCGGCTTCCAGGCCGAGGACATCTGGGCCTTCGCCTGAAAAGAAACACCCCTGCACGAGTCGTCGCGCCGCACTTGCGGCGTGTCGCAAACAGGCGGTAGCTCAATCCGCGTCCTCTGCATATTGTGCGCCATTCGAAGGGCGCCCAAACGCGCCCGTCTATCCCCTTGGAGTCGCGGGCAATGGCAGAGTTTCCGAAAAAGGCGAAGGTCGTCATCGTCGGCCTGGGCGGTATCGTCGGCGCGTCGGTCGCGCATCACCTGATCGAGCGCGGCTGGGACGACATCGTCGGCATCGATAAATCGGGCATCCCGACCGATATCGGCTCGACCGCGCATGCCTCGGATTTCTGCTACACGACCAGCCACGATTTCCTGTCGTGCTGGACGACGCTCTACTCGATCGATTTCTACGAGAAGATGGGCCACTACGCGCGCGTCGGCGGTCTCGAAGTGGCGCGCGTCGGCGACGACGCCCGCATGGACGAGATCAAGCGCAAGATCGCCTCGGCCAAATCCTTCGGCACTCGCGCGCGGCTGATCGAGCCGGCCGAGATAAAGGAAAAGTTTCCGCTGATCGAGGAGCATCTGGTGCAAGGCGGCCTGTGGGATCCGGATGCCGGTCTCGTCATCCCGCGCTCGCAGACGGTGGCCGGCAAGCTGGTCGACCAAGGGGTGGCTTCCGGCAAGCTCCAGGCTTTCGCCAACACTTCGGCCAAGGAGTTGATCGTCGAGAACGGCCGTATCAAGGGCGTGGTGACCGAGCGCGGCACGATCGAGGCCGATTATGTCGTGGTCTGCACCGGCATCTGGGGCCGTCTGACCGCGGCTCTGGTCGGCGAAGACCTGCCGGTGATGCCGATCGACCATCCGCTCACCTTCTTCGGCCCCTACAACGAGTTCGCCGGCACCGGCAAGGAGATCGGCTGGCCGCTGCTGCGCGACCAGGGCAACTCGGCCTATATGCGCGACACCGGCGATCCCAAGACCGCCGAGGGCGGGCAGATCGAATGGGGCTATTACGAGGAGACCAATCCGCGTCTGTGCCACCCGCGCGACCTGCTCGAAAAAGACCAGGCGCGGCTTTCGCCGTCGCAGCGCGACCTCGACATGGAGCAGATCATGGCGCCGCTGGAGCGCGCCATGGAGCTGACGCCGATCCTCGGCGAGCTCGGCTACAATGAAGGCCACTCTTTTAACGGCCTCTTACAGGTGACCACCGATGGCGGCCCGTCCATGGGCGAAAGCCAGAAGGTGAGGGGGCTGTGGTACGCTGTCGCCATCTGGGTCAAGGACGGCCCGGGCATGGGCAAGCTGATCGCCGACTGGATGACCGATGGCAGGACTGAGGTCGACCATCATGCGATCGACTATTCGCGCTTCTATCCGCATCAGACTCAGGAACAGTTCATCTGGGATCGCTGCACCGAGACGGCGAGGAAGGTCTACAATCCGGCGGTGCATCCGCGCGAGCCCTTCTCCAAGGGCCGCAACATCCGCCGCTCGCCGTTCTGGGAGCGCGAGAAGGAGCTCGGCGGCTATTTCATGGAGCTGGGCGGCTGGGAGCGCGCGCACGGCTACGCCGCCAATGAGCACCTGCTGGAGAAGTACGGCAACCGCGTGCCGGTGCGCGAGAACGAATGGGACAACCGCCATTTCTGGCGCGTCTCCAATGCCGAGCATCTGGCGATGAGCGAGGATTGCGGCATCGTCAACCTCTCGCACTTCTCGATGTATGACGTCGAAGGCCCCGACCATGTCGCGCTGCTCGAATGGCTGTGCGCGGCCAAGATCGGCGGCGACAACAATATCGGCAAGGGCATCTACACCCACTTCCTCGACGAGAAAGGCATGGTGCGCGCCGACTTCACGGTCATCCGCATGGCCGACCGCTGCCGGGTGATCGATGGCGCCGACGCAGGCCCGCGCGACTTCCGCTACATGCAGCGCACCGCGCAGGACAAAGGGTTCGATGCCACCGTCACCGACGTGACCGAGAAATACGTCACCATCGGCATCTGGGGGCCGAACGCCCGCACGACCCTGCAGAAGGTGGTCGAGGACCCGAACGGCCTGACCCCGGAGAATTTCGCGTTCGCGGCGATCAAGCCGATCCGCATCGGCGGCAAGGACGTCACCGCCTTCCGCATCTCCTATGTCGGCGAGCAGGGCTGGGAACTGCATATGCGTTACGAGGACGGGCTGTCCGTCTGGGATGCGCTGCGCTCGACCGGCGTCATGCCTTTCGGCGTCGAGACCTACGCCAACACGCGCCGCATGGAAAAGAGCCTGCGGCTGCAGAACGCCGACCTGCTCACCGAGTACAATCTGCTCGAGGCCGACCTTGCCCGCCCGAAGGTCAAGGAGAACGACTTCTGCGGCAAGGCCAAGCATCTGGAATATCGCGCCCGCGAGCACCAGCCGGCGATGCTGTGCACGCTGGTGATGACCGAGAACACCGATTCCAAGGGCGTCGCGCGCTATCCGGTCGGCACCATGCCGGTGCAGGACCCCGCGACCGGCGAGACGCTGGTCGACGAGCTCGGCCGCCGCTCCTTCACCACCTCGGTCGCCTATGGTCCGACGATCGGCAAGAACATCGCGCTCGCCTATCTGCCCTGGGCCTTCGCCCAGGAAGGCCGCAAGCTGCAGGTCGAGTATTTTGGCGAAACCTATCCGGTCGAGGTGGCCGGCGTCGGCTACAAGCCGCTCTATGACCCGGAGAACCTCAAGCCGAGAAGCTGAGAGCTAGGCGATGAACGCAAAGCCCGACCTCGGTCGGGCTTTTTGCTTTTGCGCGGCAGGATTCTCGCATAGCGTTGCGCTGGGCGGAGTGGTCAGCTTGCAGTGGTTCGGCTGGGACAGGAAGAACGACGCATTCGTCTTCACGATGAAGGGGAACATTCCCGTTCGCGTCAGCTGGACCTTTGCCATTCCCGCCGCCTTGCCGTTCCTGCATGAGTGGTCGAGGCGTCCACAGGCCGCTCTAACCCATACCCTCGTCTTTGCCGCGCTTTTGTTCCTGTCGGTGTTTCTGCATGAGCTTGCCCATGTCTGGGCAGCGCGGCGACAAGGCATCGGCACCCAACGGATAGACCTCTACCTCTTCGGCGGAATTGCCTGGTTCAAGCCCGGCGTGGCTTCGCATTATGGCTGGGCGTGGATCTCCTTCGCCGGGCCGCTGGTGAACATCGTCCTGGCGGCGGGTTTCGCAACTGCCTATTACCTTTTTGCCCGGCCCTTGTTGCCGGTCGATCCGGACGGTCTTTTCAGTTCGCCGCTGCCGAGACCGGGCACGCTTCTTGAGTGGACGCTTTGGCTTGGCGCCCTGGTGAATGCGGTTCTGGCCATTCTCAACCTTCTTCCGGCCTATCCACTCGATGGCGGAGCGATCGCCAGGCATCTGCTTGTGCCGCGCTTCGGCACTGATACCGCCACGCGGATCGTCGGCTTCTGCGGCGTCGTGCTTTCCATACTGCGTTTCGCGGTCATTGTGGCTGCGGCCACAGCCGGTATCCTGGTGTGGATTCCGCCGTCCTTCGGGCCGAACTGGCGGGCGTTTCGCGCTGCCGGCAACAAGAAGCCCGTTCCGCAGCATCCGGCTTGATGTGCAGGGGGCCAGCGGCTTATGTGGCCCGATCAGAAGCCCGTGAAAGCAACACGCCCATGCGCATCCTGTCCGACGCCTTCATTCCCGAACTGCCCAACCGCTACAATGGCAAGGTGCGCGAAAATTACGATCTGCCGGACGGGCGCCGCATCATCATCGCCACCGATCGTCTGAGCGCGTTCGACACGATCCTGGCCTCGATCCCGTTCAAGGGAGAGGTGCTGACCCAGACGGCGCGCTACTGGTTCGAGGAAACCGCCGACATCTGTCCCAACCATGTGCTGGAATATCCCGACCCCAATGTCGTCGTCGGCACGCGGCTCGACATGCTGCCGGTCGAGATCGTGGTGCGCGGCTATCTCGCGGGAACCACCAGCACCTCGATCCTGACCAAGTACAGGAAGGGCGAGCGGAGCTTCTACGGCCACAGTTTTCCGGATGGGCTGCGCGACAACGAAAAGCTGCCGCAAGCGATCATCACGCCGACCAGCAAGGCTGCCCATGGCGGCCATGACGAGCCGCTGTCGGAAGCCGAGATCATCGCGGAGCGGCTGCTCACGCAGGCGCAGTGGGACACCGTATCGCGCTATGCGCTGCAGTTGTTCGCGCGCGGCCAGCAGCGCGCCGCCGAACGCGGCCTGATCCTGGCCGACACCAAATATGAATTCGGCACAGCGCCGGACGGCACCATCGTGCTTGCGGACGAAATCCACACGCCCGACAGCAGCCGCTACTGGATCGCGGCGAGCTACGACGAGGCGTTCGAAAGCGGCGGGCGGCCGCGGAGCTTCGACAAGGATTTTGTCCGCTCCTGGGTGTCGGCGCGCTGCGATCCCTACAAGGACCCGATTCCCAAAATTCCGGACGAAATCGTCAACCAGGCCTCGGCGGTCTATATCCAGGCCTATGAGGCGATCACCGGCGTGAAATTCGTGCCCGACCTTTCCGGCGATACAGTGCTGGAACGCATCCGTTCGAATCTCGCGCGCTATTTCTAGGAAGGTCCCGCGCGGTCGGAACCCGGCGCCCCGGAATTCCCGGCTTTTGCGCGCGGCGATTTTCGCCTAACCTTCCTCCATGTCTGCTTATGCCCGTGCAAGGCATATCCTTTCAGGCAGTGCCGCGCTGGCGCTGGCGCTTTGGCTGGCGCCGCCAGCTTCTCCCGCCGAGCCGGTCGATGTCGAACTGGTGCTGGCGGTCGACGTTTCGCTTTCCATGTCGCCGGCCGAGCTGGAGATCCAGCGCCACGGTTATGCGGCGGCGCTGACGCATGACAATGTGCTGAAGGCCATCGCCGACGGCGCCTATGGCAAGATCGCCGTCACCTATGTCGAATGGGCGGGCACGACCTGGCAGCGCGTCATCGTGCCGTGGACGGTGATCGCCAATCGCGCCGACGCCGAGAGGGTGGTGGCGCAACTCAATGCACGGCCGCCGGACAGCGCCCGGCGCACCTCGATCTCCGGCGCGCTGAGCTTCGGCAGCGACCTGTTCGCCGAGAGTGGCTTTCAAGGCACGAAGCGCGTCATCGACGTTTCGGGCGACGGACCCAACAACCAGGGCGCGCCGGTCGACCTCACGCGCGACGAGGTGGTCAGGCAAGGCATCACCATCAACGGCCTGCCGCTGATGACGCGCGGCGGTTTCAGCGGCGCCTTCGATGTGGAAAATCTCGACCGTTATTACAGCGACTGCGTCATTGGCGGACCGGGCGCCTTCATGATCCCGGTCAATGACTGGACGCAGTTCCCCGAAGCGATCCGCCGCAAGCTGGTGCTTGAGCTTGCCGGCCCCGCTTCGCCGCAATGGGCGGCGGAAGAGGCCGCGCATCCGCCGGTCGTGCTCGCCGACGACAAACCTGCCGCCGACTGCCTGGCTGGCGAGAAGATGTGGCGCAACCGCGGCTGGGGCATGCCCTGACGGATCGGGAAGCGTCGGATTGGACCATCGTCGAGTGCGGCGTCTGCTTCATTGACAAGCCTTTTGGCGTCTGTGAGACAATTTGCGCTCACCACAAAAAAGGGGAACCACAATGAACAGGACCACCATTTTCGCGGCGGCGCTGACGGCGGCGGCCGTGCTCAGCGTGCCGGCGATGGCCGCCACGTCGCTCACCATCGGCATCAGCGGCTGGACAGGCTTCGCGCCGTTGACTTTGGCCAAGCAGGCCGGGCTTTTCGAAAAGCACGGGCTGGACGTCACGCTCAAGAAAGTGCCGCAGGCGAGCCGCCCGCTGGCGATCGCCAGCGGTGATTTGCAATGCGCGGCGACCACGGTCGAGACCTGGATGGTGTGGAACGCCAGCGGCGTCACCACCAAGCAGATCTTCCAGCTCGACAAATCCTACGGCGCCGACGGCATCGTCGTGCGCAACGACATCAAGACCGTCGCCGACCTCAAGGGTAAGAATGTCGCCTCGTCCGCGCCTGGAACCTCGCCCTATTTCCTGCTCGCCTGGGTGCTGAACAAGAACGGCATGTCGACCAAGGACGTCACGGTCGTGAACCTGGAGCCGGACGCGGCGGCGCAAGCCTTCCTCGCCGGCCAGAACGATGCCGCCGTCACCTATGAGCCGTTCATCTCCGCCGTGCGCGACAAGGCCGACCAGGGCCATATCCTGGCGACCACGCTCGACTATCCGATGGTGCTGGATACCGTCGGCTGCACGCCGGACTTCCTCAAGGCCAATCCCGATGCCGCCAAGGCGCTCGCCGACAGCTATTTCGACGCGCTCGACCTGATCAAGAAGGACCCGCAGAAATCCTACGAGATCATGGGCGCCGACGTGAAGCAGTCCGCCAAGGAGTTCGAGGACTCGGCCAAATACCTGAAATGGGCAGACAAGGAGGAGAACAAGCAGTTCTTCACCAAGGATTTCCAGGACTTTTCCAAGACCGCGGCCGAACTCCTGCTGCAGATGGGGTTGATCAAGGAAGTGCCTGATGTGACGACGCTTGCCGACACCAGCGCGGTCGCCAACTGATTGCGCGTCCTCCAATCGGTGGCGGCGCCAGGCCGCCATCGGTTTTTCTCCTCAAGGACAGGGCCCGATGTTGCGTCCCTTGCACCCCGTTCAGCCGGGCACGCGAACCGTGCTCGGCATCGCCTTCTTCGTGCTGTTCGTGGCCTTCTGGGCGTGGATCACGCTCGGCGGCCATGTGAACCGGATCTTCCTCGCCGATCCGCTGTCGATGCTGAAAGATGGCTGGCGGCTGCTCACCGAGGATGGCTTCTGGCTGGATATCCTGATCACCATCTGGCGTGTCTTCGGCGGTTTCGTGCTGGCTTCGGTCGTCGCGGTGCCGATCGGCATCGCCATGGGCGCCTGGAAGCCGGTCGAAGCCTTCCTCGAGCCGTTCGTGTCGTTCGCGCGCTACCTGCCGGCATCCGCCTTCATCCCGCTGCTCATCCTGTGGGCCGGCATCGGCGAGCTGGAGAAGCTCCTGGTGATCTTCGTCGGCTCGGTGTTCCAGATCATTTTGATCATCGCGGTCAAGGTCGGCGCCACGCGCCGCGACCTGGTCGAGGCCGCCTATACGCTGGGGGCGAACGACAACGGCATCGTCAAGCGCGTCGTCGTGCCCGCCAACGCGCCGGAGATTGCCGAGACGCTGCGGCTGGTGCTCGGCTGGGCTTGGACCTATGTGATCGTCGCCGAGCTGATCGGCTCCTCGTCGGGCATCGGCTACATGATCATCAACAGCCAGTCGCGGCTGGCGACGGGGCAGATCATCTTCGGCATCATCGTCATCGGGCTGATCGGGCTTCTGTCCGATTTCGCCTTCAAGGCGCTCAACCGCTGGCTCTATCCATGGAGCCTGGCGTGAGCAAGCTTCTCATCGAGGGCGTTTCGCGGACTTTTGCCGGGGTCAGGGGCGGGGAGCCGGTGCGGGCGCTGCAGCCGGTCGACCTCGCGGTCGCGGCCAATGATTTCATCACCATCCTGGGGCCGTCCGGTTGCGGCAAGTCTACCCTGCTCAGGATCGTCGCCGGGCTGGAGGCGCCAAGCACGGGTAAGGTGCTGCTCGACGGCAAGGCGGTCACCAGGCCGGGACCGGATCGCGGCATGGTGTTCCAGTCCTACACCTTGTTTCCCTGGCTGACGGTCGCCGAAAACATCGGCTTCGGCCTGCGCGAGCAAGGCAGGCCCGAGCGCGAGCGCAACGAGATCGTCGCTTCCTATGTCGATCTCGTCGGCCTGAAGGGGTTTGAGAACCATTGGCCGAAACAGCTGTCGGGCGGCATGCAGCAGCGCACGGCAATCGCGCGCGCTCTCGCCAACGACCCCGCGATCCTGCTGCTCGACGAGCCGTTCGGCGCGCTGGACAACCAGACGCGCGGGCTGATGCAGGAATTGCTGCTCGGCATCTGGGAGCGGCGCAAGAAGACGGTGCTGTTCGTCACCCACGACATCGAGGAGGCGATCTTCATGGCGTCGCGGGTGATCGTGATGAGCGCCCGGCCCGGCCGCATCAAGTCGGACGTGGCGGTCGACCTGCCGCATCCGCGCCACTACACGCTGAAGACCAGCCCGGAATTCTCGTTACTTAAGGCACAACTCACCGAAGACATCCGCATCGAGGCGATGCGGACGGCGCAGACGCAGCCTGCGGGATAGTCTTAAAGACTCCTCAGGTCCTTAATAAGCACGTAGAGGTGCAGGGGATCTGTCGGCGACTGGATGAAGCCGTAGCGTTCGTAGAAGGCCCGAGCGCTGTCGTCCTTGGCATGCACTGTCATGGCCCGGATGCCCGCTATGTCAGCTGCCTGCAAGCTGCGCAGAATCGCATCGCGCAACAGCCCTGCACCGACGCCTCTGCCCTGCCAGTCCAGGCTGACGGCGAGTCGCGCCAGCAACATTATCGGCACTGGATAACGGGCGAGGCCCTTTTTCAAACGCTCGGGTGCATCGTCATAGGCGACTTCGCCGACGACCAGCGTATAAAAGCCGATTACGTCCTCACTGGAGAGGCCAATATAGGTCTGCGACGCGTTGGCTTGCTGGTTCTGAAATGCATACCGGGTGAGAAAGCGGTTTAGTGGTTGTTCGCCGCAATCGAACTTCTCAACCGCGTGGCTGCGGGCCAGCTTCTCGATACGGAACTGGCTCACGCCGGACTACGGCTGGAAAAGATGCTCGGTTCGCTCAGTAGGCGCTTGAGGCGCGGAAGGTCTCGCGTCGGAGCGTCAAGGGCAGAGATGAAGGCAGCCCATTTTTCTGCATCAAGGTGGAAAGTACGCCGGTCCGCCAATGTTTCTTCGGCCCGCCCCAGCGCACTTTCAAGGACGAAGTCACTGAGCGAGCGGCGTTCGGCCGCGGCCGCGGTAGCAAGAATGCGCTTCGCCTCCGCAGTAAGGCGTAGATCCAGCTTTTCAGATCGATTTGTTCTGGTTGTCATGGCCACCTCCTCATATAGAGGTATCATGCTCGCCAGACAATGTCATGACATTTCCGAAATTGGTCAGGCAGCCAAGAGCTGCTTGCGGTCGACGCGCTCCTGCTGCGGCGAACGGGCATAGAGCTCGCGGTAGCATTTGGAGAAATGCGAGGCGGAGACGAAACCGCAGGCGACCGCCACTTCGACCACCGGCAGCGACGACTGGATGAGCAGGTGCCTGGCGCGGTCGAGCCGGATCTCCAGATAGTAACGGGCGGGCGAGCGGCCCATCTCGGTGCGGAACAGGCGTTCGATCTGCCGGCGCGACAGATCGACATGGTCGGCGATCTCGATCAGCGACAGCGGCTCGGCAAGGTTGGCCTCCATCAACTCGATGATGGTCAGCACCTTGGAATTCTGCACGCCGAGGCGGGCGCGCAGCGGCAGGCGCTGGCGGTCGGTCGGGCTGCGCACGCGGTCGGTCAGTACCTGCTCGCAGACGCGGTTGACGAGGCTCTCGTCAAAATCGTCGCCGATCAGCTTCAGCATCATGTCGAGCGCGGCGGTGCCGCCGGCACAGGTGTAGACGTTCTGATCGACCTCGAAGAGGTCGGCAAACACATTGGCCTTCGGGAATGCCTCGGAGAAGCCCGGCAGGTTCTCCCAATGGATGGCGCAGCGCTTGTTGGACAAGAGACCGGCTGCGGCCAGGATATGCGCGCCGGTGCACAGGCCGCCGACGGCGACGCCGCGATTATACTCCTCGCGCAGCCAGGCGAAGGCCGACTTGTTGTGGTAGCGCTCGACATTAATGCCGCTGCAAACGATCGCCATGTTCGGCCGATCCGGCCCGGCCATCTTCTTGCGCTCTTCCTCGAGCGAGGTGTTGACGGCGCATTCGACGCCGTTCGAAGCGCGCACCGGCTTGCCGTCTATGCTGGCCAGCCGCCAACGATAGGCTTCATAGCCGAGCATCCGGTTGGCCGAGCGCAGCGGATCGAGCGCCGTCGCGAAGGCGATCATGGTGAAATCGGGAATGAGGAAGAATACAAACGATCTCTTGATCGCATGCTTTACGGCATTCACGGGGAAACCTCACGCAGCCATGACGCGAACAGGATGTCGCGAACAGCATAGCGACAACAGGAAAAACCATTCCTGTCAATCGGGTAGGCGGCTAAGTGAAGATTAAATTTGCGACACGGGTCGCAAATGGGCAATTCGTGCAACCACAGCACGTCGCTGCATGGGCGACGAGAGCCTGCGCATCAGGCGTTTTGTCGTTTCGCGACGGTTGCTCTCAATGAAAACGCCGCCTCGGCGGAGCCGGGCGGCGTCGAATTCAGCATGTCGGATCGTCTCAGGCAATGAAGCCGAGACGGGCAGCGGCCACGGCGCCGGTCTGGCCAGGCATGGTCTTGGCGAGGCGCTGACGCTCCAAAGCGGTCGTCAGGTTCATTTCGCGGCGGGCGAACAGGCGGGCAAAGAGCTTCATCATCATCTCCATTTGGTTGCTCAGACGGGTCGCCTTCGCTTAAGGAGTGGGGCAGCTCGTTTGCTGACGCTCATATAGGCTCGCTTCAGCAAAAACTAAATCGCAAATACGAAGCGCTTGATATGAAAAGCGACATGGTTTGCGACATTTTTGGGCAGCTTGCCCAAGATTTCCCATTATTTACAGGGCTTTAATCGGCTTGTTAACCCGCTATGCGGGTGGTTCATATGCGTCATGCAGCTGCCGCATGGCTGCAAAAGTCGTTTGAATGCAAATAAAAAAGACCCGAGACAAACAAAAAGGCCTGCCGAACTGAGGCGGCAGGCCTTCAGAACTCCATACACACGTGATTACTTCGCTCCGGCCCAGCTTCCGACACCGAAGCGCAAGCCGGTCTTGGCATCGGCGGCTTCCGGCCAGCCGATATCCTTCTGCAGTTCGAACGGCAGCGCATGGATGGCGCGTTCGGTCTGGTAGCGGGCGCGGGCCGCGCTGAATTCGGTCGCAAGCCGACCGATGGACGACAGGATAGACATTTCTTTCTCCTCGATGCGGGCAGGGAGGCGCCCGTCATTTGCGTTAAGTCAGGTCTGTTTCAGCTTCATTTCATGTCGATTTGCAGGACTGCGTCAGGGTCGTTTCATGGCTGCTTTTGGCAGCATCCTGCATCGATCGAGTTGACTATGCGCCTGGAGTGATGTTCAATCAAACGAAATGGAATGATGGATTGCATCAGAAAAATTGAAGGCAAGATGCCATGAACGCCCCGCTCAATCATCCTTTGCCGTTGCTTGATCTCGACGTGCTGCGCACTTTCGTGGCGATTGCCGAGACGGGCAGCTTCACCACCGCCGCCAACGCTGTGTTCCGCACGCCGTCGGCCGTCTCCATGCAGATCAAGAAGCTGGAGGACATCCTCGGCCGTTCCGTCTTCGCGCGCGACGCGCGCTCGGTAACGCTGACCACGGATGGCGAAATGCTGCTCGGCTATGCGCGCCGGCTGTTGTCGATCAACCGCGAAGTGGTGTCGAAGTTCATCATCCCCGACATTGTCGGCGTGGTGCGGCTCGGCTCCCCGGATGATTATGGCGAGCGCGTGCTGCCGCACGTGCTGAAGCGTTTTGCTCAGTCGCACCCGTCGATCGCCGTCGACGTCACGATCGACCAGAGCATCAATCTGCGCCGCCGCATGGACGACCGTGCGCTCGACATCACGCTGCTCACCAATTCCTACAAGACCAGCGCGATCGGCGCCGAGGTGCTCTTGACCGAGCCGATCGTGTGGGCGGGCGCCAAGGGCGGCTGCGCGCATCTGCGCGAGCCGCTGCCGGTGTCGCTATGGGAAGAAGGTTGCGCATGGCGGGCAGGGGCCCTGGAAGCGCTTGGCCGCGAGGGCCGCAACTACCGCATCGCCTATATGAGCGCCCACACGGCCGGCCAGCGCGCCGCCATCATGGCGGATCTTGCGGTGGCGCCGCTGCCGAAGTCGTTCCTCGGCGACGAGATGGTCTCGCTGGGCGCCAAGGACGGCATGCCGGAGATCGGCACCTACAATCTCGCCATGGTGGTGGCGCCGGACGCCAGCGCGCCGGTGAAGGCCGTCGCCGACCATATCCGCGCGACGTTCGAGCTGTTCCGCGAAACCGGCAAGTTCTAAGCTATTCGGCAGCCGGCGCGGGGCGGCCCGCGAAAGCGGCTTTTGTCCTGCGTCCCGCCCGAGCCCGGCGCGGTGCCGGGCTTGCAAGAAAGTTGACGATGCTGTCGCGCGCGCGGCGCGCCTCCGGCATCTCGATCAGCGGCCAGACGTGGAACATGCCCTCCTCATAGACGACGTCGACCTCGACGCCGGCGGCGCGCGCGCGTTCGGCGAAGATCAGGTTGTCAGGGCTGAGCAGATCGCGCGAGCCGGTGAGCAGCAGCGTCTTCGGCAGCACCGAGAGATCGCCGTAAAGTGGGCTGATGCGCCAGTCGGAACGGTCGATGCCGGCGCTGTAGAGGCGGATCGCTTCCAGTCCGCCGGGGATGCCCAGCCAGGGATCGTTGCGCTCGGCCTCGAACACTTCCGGATTGGACAGCGACATGTCGAGGCCGGGCGAGATAAGCACGTGACGCGATGGCGAAGGCAGGCCTTCCTCGGCCGCCATCATGGTCAGCACGACGGCCATGTTGCCGCCGGCGGAATCGCCCATGAAGACGATGTCCTCGGCGTCGGTGTCTTCGAGCATGCGCCGGTAGACGTCGCCGACCATGCCGAACATGTCATGGAAATCATGCTCGGGCGCGATGGGATAGATCGGCACGGTGATGCCGAAACCGAGACGCTCGGCCATCTCGCCGATCAGCCCCCAGTGGTAGGACGTGATCTGAAAAACATAGGCGCCGCCATGCATGTAAAGGATGCGCCGGCTTTCGCCCGTTCTCGGGGCGATCTCGTAGACGGGAAAGCCGTCCACGTCGGTCTCGGTGATGTCCAGCCGCCCCTTAAGCAAGGCAGGCGGATGATAGTCCTCGGTCTTGCGGGCGTAGGCGATCCAGCGCTGCAGGTTCTCGGGACTGGAAAACGCCTTCTTGCGGCTGTGCCGCAGAACGAATGAAACGAGATGGCTTTTCAAACTGGGCATACGGATACACGGATCTAGGCGGAGCCGACTAAGAGAATTCCCCCGTTCTCCGAACATTGTATGTCAGTTAAAAATTTCAAGGTTTCGCCGCTGGCACATTGGCGTGATCCGATGGTGCCAGTTTCTTGTTTGAGCAATTCCGGACGGAAAACCGCGTCACACTTTTCCTGGAATTGCTCTAGCGCCGCTTCAGTAGCAGCGCCGCGCGCAATTTGTTGTCGCCGGTCGCCAAGGCCGCGTCGCGGCCCCGGCGCTTGCCGAGTAGTTTGCATTTGTCGGCGAAGGTCATCAGCGCGGCGTGCCCAGAAGCAGCGCATGAAGGGCTGCCTGCGGATCGCTCGGCGGCGAAGCCGGCCAGCCGATATCCTTCTGGACATGCGCCGGCAGGCTGTTCAGCGCGCGGATCGCCTTGTTCCTGGCATGAGCCTGCCTGATGGTCACGCCGAAGCGGCTGAGGTTATCGTACATCGACATTTTCATCTCCCTTGAAGACCAGCGGCGGCGGAGGGTTATCCGTAGCCGCCGTTCGATGTCCGGTTAAATCGCCCACGCATGTATCGGATCGATTTCGCGAAAACCGCGTTTCGGTTTCAGGATCGCGCGAATTGGAAACATTTGCATACAAACGAATTGAGCCGGCGAGCATTCCGGCTTCCATCCCAATAGAGGCTATCCGCGGGTTGACAGCAACGGACTGCTGCATTGTTATTGTGCAATGCGATATCGACTGCATGCACTGCAGCGTAGCTCGATTGGGACCCGAGCATCGTGACCAGCATCCACAGTATTCAATATCTGCGGGGCCTCGCCGCATGCGCGGTGGTGTGCTTCCATGTCAGCGAACAGTTCGGCGGCCCGTTCAACGTCGGAGCAGCCGGCGTCGACGTCTTCTTCGTCATCAGCGGCTTCATCATGTGGGTGACGACGGCCGGCAAGCCGGCGGACCCCTGGCGTTTCATGAGGCGCCGGATCACCCGCATCGTGCCGCTCTACTGGATCGTCACGCTGCTGACCGCGGCTGGCATCCTGATCAAGCCGCAGTTCTTCTATGGCCATTTCTTCAGCGTGGCGAATTTCGTCGGCTCGCTGTTCTTCCTGCCGGTCCTGCAGGAGGGGGCGCCGCATCCCATCGTCATACAGGGTTGGACGCTTTGCTATGAGATGATGTTCTATGTCGTCTTCACCCTGGCCCTGTTCCTAGGGGAGCGCTGGCGGTTCGGCGTTCTCATGGGCGCCCTTGTTGCCGTCGTCGCGCTGCATTTCGTCCTGCCCGCGGGATACGCACGCGCCTTCACCGATCCGGTCGTGCTCGAGTTCTCGACCGGCGTCGTCGTGGGGCACTTGTGGCTCCGGGGCGCCAGGCTCCCGCTCGGGGTGGCGCTGGCGATGGTTGGCGTGGGATTTCTGCTTCTTGCGGCCAGTCCGCTGTTCGACGCGGGCATGGCTCGCGCGTTGTGCTGGGGGCTTCCGGCTACGCTCATCGTGGCGGGCGCGGTTTTTGCCGAGCGGGCGCGACCGTTCAAGCCCGCTTCCTTGCCCAGCTTTCTCGGCGATGCGTCCTATTCGATCTACCTATGGCATGTCGTGGTCGGTGTCCTGGCGACGGGTGTCGTCCTGAGGGCCGGCCTCCCGGCGGTCTTGCAGCCAGCAACGATCCTGGTCGTCACGCTCGCGTTCTCGGCGGCGCTCTATCTGGTGGTCGAAAAGCCGTTGAACGGGCTGCTGCACCCGCAACGTGCCAAGGGCGCCGTCAAGGCAAGCAAGGCCGCGGTCGCAGGGGCCGCGGAATGATGTCGCAAAATTAGTCGCGGCCGCGCCGTGCCGCGCGCTCCTCGCGCGAGCGCCGGCGCGGCGTGGCGTCGCCGGCGGTGCCGTCCTCGCTCATCGCCTTGCGCGGCGGCAGCTTCACCGCCGCCGCCAGCTTCGGGAACGGATCGACCTTGTTCGGCAACGCCATGGCGTAGACGAAGTGCTCCTGGAATTTCGGTTCCAGCGCCGTCTCGATCTTCTCGATTCGGCTCACCGTCTCCTCGATCTCGCGCCGATAACCACGATTGAGCAGCGCCATGCGCGCGCCGGCGCCGGCGGCGTTGCCGACCGCCGAGACCTTGTCCAAGTCGCAATCCGGGATCAGGCCGAGCACCATGGCGTATTTCGGATCGATGAAGGAGCCGAAGGCGCCGGCGAAATGGATACGGTCGACATGGTCAGTGTGCTGCTTTTCCATCAGCAGCTTGGTGCCGGCATAAAGCGCCGCCTTGGCAAGCTGGATGGCGCGCACGTCGTTTTGGGTGATGGTGATCTTCGGCTCGCCCTCCTTCAGCACATAGGAGAAGGTGCGGCCGTTCGCCACGATGCGCGGCGAGCGCATGCCGAGCGAGCCGTCGACGACGCCGTCTTCGGAAATGATGCCGGCGAGATACATCTCGGCCACCACCTCGATGATGCCGGAGCCGCAGATGCCGGTGACGCCGGTCGCCTGCACGCTGTCGATGAAGCCCGGTTCGTCGGACCACAGTTCCGAGCCGATGACGCGGTATTTCGGTTCCAGAGTGTCCGGATCGATGCGCACGCGCTCGATGGCGCCGGGCGCGGCGCGCTGACCGCCGGAGATTTCCGCGCCTTCGAAGGCCGGGCCGGTGGGCGAGGAGGCGGCGACGACGCGCGTCGAGTTGCCGAGCACGATTTCAGCATTGGTGCCGACGTCGACGATCAGCATCATCTCGTCCTGGCGATGCGGGCCTTCCGACAAGGTGACGGCGGCCGCGTCGGCGCCGACATGGCCGGCAATGCAGGGCAGCATGTAAAGACGCGCACCCTGGTTCAGCTTCAAGCCGATATCGGAGGCCTTGATGCGCACCGCGCCGGAGACGGCCAGCGCGAAGGGCGCGCCGCCGAGCTCGGTCGGATCGATGCCGAGGAACAAATGGTGCATGATCGGATTACCGACGAAGACGGAATCCAAAATGTCGGCGCGCTGGACATTGCCTTCGGCGCAGACCTTGTCGACGAGGCCGGAAACCGCCTCGCGCACGGCAACCGTCATGCCCTCGCGGCCGTCCGGATTCATCATCACATAGGAGACGCGGCTCATCAGATCCTCGCCGAAGCGGATCTGCGGATTGGAGGTGCCGGAGGACGCGGCGACGCGGCCCGACAGCAGCGACACCAAATGCATGGCAATGGTGGTCGAACCGATGTCGCAGGCGAGGCCGTATGCCTCGTTCTTAAGGCCGGGCCACAGCGCGATGACGCGCGCGATGTCGCTGTCGGCATCCTTGTGGATGGCGGCGGTCGCGGCCCAGTTGCCCTTGCGCAGGATGCCCTGCACCTGCGGCATGAGATAGAAGTCGAATTCGAGGTTCTTGAGGCCCCAATCCTTCATCAGGGCGATCTTGAGCCGGTCGAGGTCGCCGAGGGGCTTGTGCATGTCGGGCTCTTCGATCTCGACATAGCACATGCGGATCGCCGTATCGCGGGCGATCACCCTGGTGTCGGCGTCCTTGCGGATGGTCTGGGCATTGATGACCGTGTCCTGCGGCACGTCGATGACGAGGTCGCCGAGGATCTGCGCCGAGCAGGAGAGGCGACGCCGCTCAGGCAGGCCGCGCACGCGCTCGTAACGCTCTTCCTTGGCGCCCTTGGGCGAGATGTGGTCGTTGGACGAGACGATCTTGTGCTTGGCGAAATTGCCTTCCTGCACTTCGATCTGGCAGCGCCCGCAAGTGGCCCGGCCGCCGCACACGCTTTCGACATAGACGCCGAGCTGGCGCGCGGCATCGAGCACCGGCGTTCCAACGGGAAACCGGCCGCGCTTGCCCGACGGCATGAACAGCACGAGCGGATCGGTGATGTTGGGGGGAGGATTCATGCTGGCACGTGTCTCGATGGCAATTGCAAATGCCGTTTAACGGATCGTTTTACTGTTGGGTGGAGAGTCTGCTGGTCCAGGGGCCAACCATGTCGGATCTGCTGCTCTCCGCCGTCTTCACCGCGTTCACCATGGTGCGCGTGATCAAGGGCTCGTGGCTGCGCAATCCGCAATACCTGGCCACCGGGATTCTCGGCGCGATCGTCGGAGCTCTGGTGCTGCACGCATACTGGCCCGCCTATGACGATGATTTCATCGTCGGCGGCGTGACGGGCATTTTTGGATCCTGGGCGGGAATGGCGCTGTTCGACGCCATATTGGGCATGGCCTGAACGCAAAGCAGAGCTGTCCGACCGCATCCACGATGCGATCGGATCAGCCTTGTTTGCGGTGCGGCTCACGGTTGCGCGCTTATCCCCTGGCCATGCGGGCTTCACGGCCGCCGCGGCGGCGTCCGCCATTGGCCCCGCCTTCGCCCGGCGCGTTGACCGCGGTCGGAGCCGCGACGGCCTGGCCGCCTTCGGCCGGTTTGTAGTCCTTGTAGGTGCGGATCCAGTTGGTGCAGTTCTCGTCGGTGCCGTTCAGCACATTGGCGCCGCGCACGGCTTCCATTTCCTGCGGACGGACCGGGTTCATGATTGCCGAGGTCATGCCGGCGCCGATCACCATCGGGATGAAGGCGGCGTTGATGCCGTGGCGGTGCGGCAGGCCGAAGGAGATGTTGGAGAGGCCGCAAGTGGTGTTGACCTTGAGCTCTTCGCGCAGCCGGCGCAGCAGCGCGAACACCTGGCGGCCGGCATCACCCAGCGCGCCGATCGGCATCACCAGCGGGTCGACGACGACGTCATGCGCGGGAATGCCGAAATCGGCGCAGCGCTGGACGATCTTCTTGGCCACGGCGAAACGGACATCCGGATCCATCGAAATGCCGGTCTCGTCGTTGGAGATGGCGACGACCGGGACATTGTACTTCTTGACGAGCGGCAGGATGGCCTCGAGCTTCTCTTCCTCGCCGGTGACGGAGTTGACCAGCGGGCGGCCCTTGGCGACCCTCAGTCCAGCCTCGATCGCGGCGCTGACGGAAGAGTCGATCGACAGCGGCAGATCGACCAGTCCCTGCACGATCTCCAGCGTCTGAACCAGCAGGCCCGGCTCCGTCTCATTCGGGTTGACCGAGGTGACGCCGGCATTGACGTCGAGCATGGTGGCGCCGCAGGCGGCCTGTTCCAGCGCGTCCTTGATGACGGTCTCGAAGTTGCCGGCCACCATTTCGGCGGCGAGCTTCTTGCGGCCGGTCGGGTTGATGCGTTCGCCGATCACGCAGAAGGGCTGATCGAAGCCGATGACGATTTCTCGGGTCGCCGAGGCGACGATGGTGCGGGTCATGCGATCTCTCCGTCGGGATATAAAGAGTTCTTTATATCGTTATCTGATTTGGTTCAAGCGGATGGGTGCAGGCAGCGCCTTAGACTCTAAGTAAATGTATGACGTTGTCCCAAAACCGGTTCCCACTTCTGGGCGACATACATCAATGCGCGGTCTTCACCATATCCACCTGGGTTTCGGTAATCTCGTCGTGCAGTATGTGGTCGAGCCGCTCGGCGACGATCTGGTCGTCGCGGCGGATCTCCCGTTGCCAGGGCTGGCGGCCTTTCAGCACGCCGGATTCATCGACGATCTCGGCGACATACTCCTCCTGGCGGTAGGCCATCACATGGATGCCGGCGACGCCCGGAATTTCCTTCACCTCGTTGATGATGTCGATGCAGAGCTGCTTGCCTTCCTTCTTCTGGTCCTGCGCGCCTTCCAGCCGCTTGATCACCGCATCGGGGATGTGGATGCCGGGCACGTTGGAGCGGATCCATTTCGCCGTCTTGGCGGAGGCGAGCGGACCGACACCGCAGAGCAGGAAGAGCTTTTCGGTATGGCCGAGGTCGCGGGCCTTCTGCATGAAGGTTTTGAACATCGGCACATCGAAACAGTACTGCGTCTGCGCGAACTGGGCGCCGGCAGCGATCTTTTTGCCGAGATGGATCGGGCGGAAGTCGTAAGGCGGCGCGAAAGGATTGACCGCGCAGCCGAGGAAGACCTGAGGCGGCGTCGTCAGCTTGCGGCCGGACAGGAACTTGCCGTTGTCGCGCATGATGCGGATGGTTTCGAGCAGCGACATGGAATCGAGGTCGAAGACTGGCTTGGCACCCGGCTGGTCGCCGGCCTGGACGCCGTCGCCGGTGAGGCACAGCATGTTGGCGACGCCCATCGCGGCGCCGCCCAGCACGTCGCCCTGGATGGCGATGCGGTTCTTGTCGCGGCAGGCGATCTGCATGATCGGCGCGTAGCCCATGCGGGTGAGCAGCGCGCAGATGCCGACCGAGGACATGTGGCAGTTGGCGCCCGAGGCGTCGACCGCGTTGATGGCGTCGACCCAGCCGTCGAAGATCTTGGCCCGGTTGTAGACGTCTTCGGGATCGGCGCTGTCGGGCGGGTTGAGCTCGGTCGTCACCGCGAATTCGCCGCGGCGCAGCACGCGCTCCAGCCGGCCACGCGACGTGTGGCCGGGGAGGGGATCGAGCGGCAAATGGATGCCGGCCGGATTCTCGTCGAGCTGGCGGGCGTTCATGCCGAAGCTCCGGGGTTCTGGGCCGTTTCACGCGCGGCGGCGGACTGCGCGGTCACCCGCAGCCACGCCGAGGTTTCGCGCAGCGACTGGTCGACCGGCTTCTGCACGGTCAGGATCTTGTCGCCATGCACCATGTTGCGCGAACCTTCCCAGGCCATGACCCAGACGCAAGGCATGTCCGGCTCGACCTCGCAATTGCCGTTGGCGCGCACGCCGCCGCACGGGCCGTTGCGCAACTGCTTGGGGCAGTTCATCGGGCATGACATGCCGGTGGAGGAAAGCACGCACTGGCCGCACATGCGGCAGTCGAACATGAAGCCCTTGACGCGCTTCTCGACAAACTTCACCGGGGCTTCGACGCGGCCGTAGCCGATGCCTTTCCACAGCGGATGCAGAAGCAGGAAGACGTCGGCGAACCTACTGTAGAACCATTCCAGCAGTCGCGAATGGCGGATGGACCACAGTCTTACGGCAAACGTGCGCTGGACGCGCCGCTGCGGAGACACGTCGGCAGGCTTGTAGTCGGATTTCGGCGCCGCCTTCTTGACCAAAGTGGCCTGAGTGACCGTCGGCTGCTTCTCAGACATTTTCTTTCCCGCCAGCCTTGACCAGAGCGACCAGTCGCTCGCGGTCATATTTCGCGTCGAGTTCCTGGAAAGCCTTTTCGACCTCGGCCTCGATGTCGTCGCCGACCGGGACCGGCTCGGCCTTGCGCCATTCGGCCAGATAGTCGTCGGTGCCGCCGGCGCCGGTGCGCATGGCGCACATGTCGATCGCCTCGGTGAAGCGCAGCGGCAGCTCGCGCTTGGCGTTCTGCCGGCCTTTCTTGACGATGACCTGGGCGGGGATGTCGCGCCAATAGACGACGATCAGATCGGCCATGAAACTCTTGCTCCTTGATGATGCGAGCATTGCCGCAAGCGCCATGAGGCCGCTTGTTATGGGACGACGCGCGCGCCTTCAAAAGCGACGCTGCCGATGACGCAAAGCGAATGCTGAAATCTGTGGCCGGCTGACTACCAGACGCGCTTGGTCAGGCCCGTCCAGAGATAGAACCAGATCGTCGGGTGATACCACTGCTTCGACGGCAGGCCGGGATCGATTGTTTCCAGCCTGCCGGCCAGTGCATTGCCGACCGCCTCGACGCAGATATCGCGCGAAAACGCGGCCTGCCGCAGCGCGTAGCTGGCGATGGTGTCGCCCGTCTTGGGCTTGCCGCGCGCCTGCTTGAGCACGCCGCCGGTGTCGACGCCGGCATCGACGAGATGCACGGTGGTGCCGAAATTCCCCCGATCGCCGGAGGCCAGCGCCCAGTAGCCGCCATTCATGCCGCGATATTTCGGCGCGATGCCGGCATGGTAGTTGAGCACGGGGCAAGGCATTCTTGCCAGCGTATCCTTCGACAGCAGCCTGCAGCCGGCAAGCAGCACCACGCCAGGGTTGATCCTGGCGACCGCGTCGAGACATTGCGGCCCGTTGGCTGAAGGCACATGGATGATCGTCTGGCCTTGCCGCGGCTCGGTATCGAGCTTCTCCTCGGCGATCAGTCGCTCGGCATGGCCGGCCAGGAAGCGCTTACCGAGCCTCGTCAGCACCATGGTGCCGAGCTGGCCGATCGCCGAAACCCAGCCCTGGCGCCGCGCGCGGCCGCGCAGCAAACGCTTTTTGGATTCAGGGGATTCAAGGACGACGCTGACAGGGCCGACGCGATCGGCAAGCGCGTTGACGATGGCCCAGATATGCGGGCCACCTTCGGTGACGACCACGACCGGTCGCGTATTCGATTCCGACGCCGCCATGGCCAGCACCCGCTCCAAAACGGGCGCATGCTATGCGGGGCGGGTTAATCCTTGGTGTGCCGAAGGCGTTTCAGCCGGCGTCGAAGGTCCGGTTCAGCGCTTGAATTCCATGATGTCGAGCTTCGATTCGTAATAGGGCGCGGGGAATTCGATGCGCCATTCGGTGGCGCTGTTGCGGAAGGCGTAGCCGACCTGGTCGCTTTCGGGGCCGCTGCCATAGGACTTGGCCTTGTCGTCATTGACCGAGAACGAGCCGAGATAGATGGCGCGCTTGTCGCCGTCGTCGAAGAAGCGGCCGGCGGTGCGTTGCGAGCCGCTGATCTTGGCAAGCCGCCAGCCGGAGCCGTCGTCGGTCACCTTACACTTGAACCAGCCGTAGATGACGAGCGGGCTCAAGCCGCCCGCCTTGATGGTGCGGCATTTCCAGCTGCCCGTCAGGTCCTTGTCGGAGAAGGCGACGAGAGGTTTGGCGAGCAGTTCATCCAATTGCTTGACCTCCGTCGGATTGCCGGCCTTTGCCTCTTCGAGAGCCGCCTTGCGCGTTTCGCCATACTTATCCAGCCGCGCCTTGTCGGCAGCGGTGATCAGCTTCTGCACTTCGCCGTCGGCATGGGCGGGCAAGGTGAGGGCGATGAGGCCGAGGGCGGCAAGAAGCAGGCGAGGCATCATGAACGTGTTTCCTCAATCAATGGCTGGAACAAACTTCTTTCTATCACTGGCGCACAACTTACCGGTTCGCGATCGTCTGTCATCCGTGCTTAACAACGGCAGCTTGGAAAAATGGTGGTTCGATCGATGCGGATCTTGCTCACGGGATCGTCCGGCTGGTTGGGAAGCGCGCTCGGGCCAAGGCTCGAAGCACTCGGCCATGAAATCATCGGCCTTGATCCGGTTGCCTCGGCGCGCACGCAGGTCGTCGGCTCGATCGCGGATCGCGATCTTGTCCTGAAGACTGTCCGCGAGCACAGCATCGAGGCCATCATTCACAGCGGCGCGCTGCATAAGCCGAATATCGAGCATCATGAGAATACAGCCTTCGTGGCGACGAATGTGCAAGGCACGCTCAATCTGCTCGATGCGGCCATCGAATATGGCGTCCAGCGCTTCGTCTTCACCTCGACGACGTCGCTCATGATCTCGCAGGCGATCCGCGCCGGTTTTCAGGGTGGTGCGCGCAAGGCGGCCTGGCTGACGGAGGAGATGTCGCCGGAGCCGCGCAACATCTATGGCGTAACCAAGCTTTCAGCCGAGCATCTCTGCCGCCTCTACCATATCGAGCACGGACTGCCGGTGGTGGTGCTGCGCACGGCACGCTTCTTCCCCGAAGCGGACGACATGGCGCATGCCATCGAGCAGTCCGATGCAAACACCAAGGCGAACGAGTTGCTGTTCCGGCGGCTGACGGTGGAGGACGCGGCGGAAGCCCATGTGGCGGCGTTGGAGAAGGCTCCGAGCCTGGGTTTCGACGTCTTCATCGTCTCGGCGCCGACGCCGTTCAAACCGGAGGATTGCGCCGAGCTGATCACCGACGCGCCGGCGATCGTCGCGCGCTATTTCCCGGATTATCCCCGGCTCTATGCGCGGAAGGGCTGGACGATGTTCTCCTCGATCGACCGCGTCTACGATCCGACGCGGGCGAGGGAGAAGCTGGGCTTCGTTTGCAGGACGAGTTTTGCCGATGTGCTTGCCGCGCTGGACGAGGCGTGAAAACCGACCTTCTCAGGCAGCGCCCTGTGCCGCCCGCGCCAGTTCCACGGTCAGGTCGCCATAGCCGGTCGAGCGGCGCTCATAGGCGAGGCCGAGCATGGCCGCTGCCTTCTCGGCGACCTTGTCGAGCTCCAGATCGTCGGTCTGGGCGAGATAGATCAGCTTCTCGTAGTTGCCGAAATAGTCCTTGATCAGCTCGGGATGCCTGTCGAGGCCGAGCGGCTTGATGAAGAAGGCCTCGAACTGGCGGCAGAGGAAGTCGGTCATGTAGAACGACATCATGTCGTCGTCGGCGACCTTCGCGTAGGCGTCCATGCCCTGGTAGAAGGCGAAGCAATGCGGCCCGGCCATGCGCTCGACGCCGTGCTTCTCGATGACGCGGTCGAGCAGGCCGCCCGTGCCGCAATCGGCATAGCCGACGAAGATGTGCCGGTAGCCTTCGGTCTTGGCCTTTTCGATCGCCTTGTCCATCGCCGGCGCGATGCGGTCCGGATAGAAGTGGAACTCGGCCGGCAGGCAGGTCAGCTCGAGATGGTCGAGCTTTAGCTGTTGCTTGACGGCCAAAACTTCGCGCGCAATCATCCCGCAGGCGATGACGAGCAGCCTGTCTGTTTGATTCGGTTCCGTTTTTTGCGTCTTGACCAAGTCGGGCCGGCTTTCGCTGCGGGGCTTAATATCTGTCGAGGGAGACACCGTCCATGAAACTGCTACGCATCGCGCCGATCGCCATCCTGGCCTGCGCGCTTGCACTCACCGCCTGCGCCAACACCATCCGGGGCGTCGGCAAGGACGTCAAATCGACGGCTAGGGCGGTCAAAGACACGGTCAACTGATCAGCAGCCTCATCCATCATCTGGGAACAAAAAAGCCGCGCTGCAAGGCGCGGCTTTTCCTGTCGATCCATCCTGATGCCTTGGGTCAGGCGGAAGCGCGAACGTTGTGTTTGCGCTTCATGTAGTCCTTGGCGGTCTCGACGGCCACCGCCGCGTCGCGGCAATAGGCATCGGCGCCGACGGCCTTGCCGAATTCCTCGTTGAGAGGCGCGCCGCCGACCAGGACGACATAATCGTCGCGGATGCCCTTTTCCTTCATCGTGTCGATGACCACCTTCATGTAAGGCATGGTGGTGGTGAGCAGCGCCGACATGCCGATGATGTCGGGCTGGTGCTGCTCGATCGCGTCGAGATATTTCTCGACCGCATTGTTGATGCCGAGGTCGATGACGTCGAAGCCGGCGCCTTCCATCATCATGCCGACAAGGTTCTTGCCGATGTCGTGGATGTCGCCCTTGACGGTGCCGATCACCATCTTGCCCTGCTTCGGCGCGCCGGTGGCGGCGAGCAGCGGGCGCAGTATGAACATGCCGGCCTTCATCGCGTTGGCGGACAATAGCACTTCGGGAACGAACAGGATGCCGTCGCGGAAATCCTCACCGACGATGCGCATGCCTTCGACCAGCGCCTCGGTCAGCACCTTGTAAGGCGCCCAGCCGCGCTCGAGCAGGATTCGTGTACCTTCCTCGATCTCTTCCTTCAGACCATCATAGAGGTCGTCATGCATCTGCTGCACGAGTTCCTCGTCGGAAAGCTCGGAAAGGATGATCTCGTCGTCGGACATTTTTCTCGGGCTCCTTGCTGCTCGGAATGACTGCGGCAGCCTAAAAATCGATGCGCCAATACCTAACCCGCGAGGGCAAGCTAGCCATAGCTGATTTGCGACTTCCCGCAAAAGGAAAGCGACTGAAAAATTGGCGCTTTTCTTGTCGATTTTGCGACAGGCGTTGGCGCTGGCTGGCCGTTTCCAATAGGGTGCATGGCTACGATCCGGCAAGAAGCGGCGACGATGGGCCGCTCCAGCCAATTCAGGCCAGTTATAGGAAGAACGATCATGAGCGATAACGCGGCAGTCGAGCAGGAAGCGTCGGGCGGACGGCGCGGACGCGGCGCCAGCGGCGGCGCTGCGGCGCGCCGGGCGGCCCGTTCGGGCGGCGGTCCGGGCACGCAGCTCACCTACATCAAGCGCAAGATCAACGTCTATGAGGTCCTCAACGAGGAAGGCCTGGCGCTGATCGAGAAGAACACCGACACGGTGCTTGAAGAAATCGGCATCATCTTCCGCGACGACGCCGAAGCGCTGGCGCTGTGGAAGGAAGCAGGCGCCGACGTCAAAGGCGAGCGCGTGCACTTCCCCAAGGGCCTCTGCCGCTCGCTCTTGAAGACCGCGCCCTCGATCTACACCCAGCATGCGCGCAACCCGGAGCGCTCGGTTCAGATCGGCGGCAATGCGACCGTATTCGCACCGGTCTACGGCCCGCCCTTCGTGCGTGACCTCGACGGCAACCGCCGCTATGCGACGATCGAGGATTTCCAGAATTTCGTGAAGCTCGCCTATATGGCGCCGTCGATCCACCATTCGGGCGGCACGGTGTGCGAGCCGGTCGACGTGCCGGTCAACAAGCGCCACCTCGACATGATCTACAGCCACATCCGTTATTCCGACAAACCTTTCATGGGTTCGGTGACGGCGCCGGAGCGGGCCGAGGACACGGTGGCGATGGCCAAGCTGGTGTTCGGCGACGACTTCGTCGAGAACAACACGGTGCTGACCAGCCTGATCAACGCCAACTCGCCGATGGTGTTCGACGAGACCATGCTCGGCGCGCTGAAGGTCTATTCGCGCCACAACCAGGCCTGCATCGTCACGCCCTTCATCCTGGCCGGCGCGATGAGCCCGGTGACGGTCGCCGGCACGCTGACGCAGGTGCTGGCCGAGGTGCTCGCCGGCGCCTCGTTCACGCAGCTGATCAGGCCCGGTGCGCCGGTGCTGTTCGGCACCTTCGCCTCGTCGATCTCGATGCAGTCCGGCGCGCCGACCTTCGGCACGCCGGAGCCGTCGCTGGTCTCCTACGGCGCCGCGCAGCTCGCGCGCCGGCTCGGCCTGCCGTTCCGCACCGGCGGCTCGCTCTGCGCCTCGAAGGTTCCGGACGCGCAGGCGGCTTACGAGAGCGCCAACACGCTCAACTCGACGATCCTCGCCGGCACCAATTTCGTGCTGCATTCGGCCGGCTGGCTCGAGGGCGGTCTCGCCTCCTGCTACGAAAAATTCATGATGGATATCGACCAGCTCGGCATGCAGCAGAAGTTTGCCGAGGGCGTCGACCTGTCGGAAAACGGCCAAGCGATGGACGCGATCCGCCAGGTCGGTCCGGGCAGCCATTATCTCGGCTGCGACCACACGCAGGCGAATTTCCAGACGGCCTTCTATCGCTCCAACATCGCCGACAACAATTCCTACGAGCAGTGGCTGGCCGAAGGCGAGAAGACCGCGCCGCAGCGCGCCAACGAGCTCGCTCGCCGCTGGCTGGAAAGCTACGAGGCGCCGCATCTCGATCCGGCCATCGACGAGGCGCTGAAGGACTTCATCGCCAAGAAGAAGGGCTCGATGGCCGACGCCTTCACGTGAAAGGAGCCCGAGTCAGGCCGGGCTAAAGTCGCCAACATCATTCACAAGGAAGTCTGGCGGAGCGCGTTCTCCGACCCGGACCGGAAGGGATGACTTTTTCCCGCGGCGCGGTCGAGGAGATTGCGGCCGCGCTCGCGGCCAGCGGTCTGATCCTTCGCGGCGGTTTCAGCTTTGGCGGCGATCAGGTTGCACCGGCCGGACCCTCCGGCGCCCCGGCCAAATCGGTGCTGCTGGTCGGGCAGGCGGGCGCGGCGCCTTGGCCGCATTTTCAGCGTTGGCTGGGACAGCAGGCGAGGGACATCGCCAATCCGCTCGACACCTGGTCGCGCGAGGTGATCGGCGCGGTCGCGCAAGGCCGTGGCGCTCGCGCGGTATCGCCTTCCGACCGGCCTTATCTGCCGTTCCAGCAATGGGCGATGAGGGCGGAAGGGCTGAAGCCGTCACCGCTCAGCATCCTCATGCATCCCACATACGGGCTCTGGCATGCCTATCGCGGCGCCTTGCTGTTCGAGGATGAGATTCCGCTACCCGATGCTGACGTGGCCATTCATCTTTGCGACATATGTGTCGAAAAACCCTGCCTGAAATCCTGTCCGGTCGACGCCTATTCCGGGCAGGGCTTTGCCCATGAAGCCTGTCTCGGCCATGTTCGAGGCCCCCGTGGCGAGCCGTGCCGAAGCGGTGGCTGCCTCGACCGCAACGCCTGCCCTTTTGGTACAGACTATCGCTATCCGCCGGAGGCGCAGGCTTTTCACATGGCGGCTTTCGCGCGGCTCTAAGGGGCCGGGCGGCCGCACGAAATCTTGAACAGCCTGGTCTGGGAATGGCTTGCCGGGACGGTGCTCGCCGATATCTAACGCGCGACAGGCAACGGAGAGCATCATGACCGGAAAGCAGATCGAGTTCGAGACCAGGGACGGCAAGGCAAAGGCGGGACTTTTTCGACCGTCCGGCAAGGCCAGGGCCGGCGTCATCCTCTATATGGACGCCTTCGGGCCGCGTCCGGCGCTCGACGAGATGGCTGAACGGCTTGCCGGCGACGGGTATGCGGTGCTGGTGCCCGACCTCTTCTATCGCAACGCGCCCTACGGTCCGTTCGACGCCAAGACCGCCTTCACGGTGGAGGAAACCAAGACCAAGTTGATGGCGCTGGTGACCGGAACGACGCAGGAGATGACCATCCGCGACAATGCCGGCTTCCTCGATGCGCTCGCGGCCGAAGGCATTGAGGGACCGGTCGGCGTCGTCGGCTATTGCATGGGCGGCGCGCGGGCGCTGAACGCGGCGGCGACCAATCCCGACCGCATCGTCGCCGCGGCGAGTTTTCATGGCGGCAAGCTGGCCAGCGATGCTCCCGACAGCCCGCACCGCAAGGCGGCCTCGATCAAGGCGCGCGTCTATGTCGGGGTTGCCGGCGTCGACCGCAGCTTCCCGCCAGAGCAGTCGGCGCGGCTGGCGGAGGCCTTGCGGGTGGCCGAGGTCGACCACGTCATCGAGAATTATGTCGGCGTCGGCCATGGCTGGTGCGTCAAGGATCACAGCGTCTATGACGAGGCGGGGGCTGAGCGCCACTGGAAGCGGCTGAGGGAGTTTTTCAAAGAGACGCTTGGATAGGCTTTCGCCTCCGATCGTAGACGGCGCGCAGCTTAGCGCGAGCCTTCGAATGGTCGCGCTGCCCCTCATCCGCCCTTCGGGCGTTCGTCGTTCGAAAAGCCAAGCAATTGGCTTTTCGTCCGCTACGCGGACCACTCCTCACCTCCCCGCGAGCGGAGAGAAGGAAAAAGGCGCTGCCGCAAAAAAATCTTTTCATCGCCCCAAGGATTGGCCATTAGCCTTCGTCCAACAGGCAAATGATGGCGATGATGCTGGACGACAGCGAAGCCTCCGATGCCGAATTGATCGGGCGGGCGAGAGGCGGAGACAGGGGGGCTTTCGGCAAACTGCTCGAAAGGCACTACGGCTTCGTCTATCGCGCCGCCTATCGCTGGTGCGGCCGAAAAGCCGATGCCGAGGACATCGCCCAGGACGTCTGCGTGCGGCTCGGCCGCGCGATCCGCGACTATCAGGGCAGCGGCGCCTTCACGACATGGCTCTATGCCATGACGCTGAATGCTGCACGCGACATGATGCGCAAGCGCGCCCGCGACACCGCCAAGACCGATGCCTTTGGCGCCTATGCGTCGATCGCCGGCGAAGCGCCGGCGGAGGGCGACGATCCGGCCGAGGCGTTGTGGGCGGCGGTGCGGATGCTGCCCGACAAGCAGCGCGACGCGGTGCTGCTGGTCTATGGCGAAGGCCTCAACCACGCCGCGGCGGCGGAGGTGATGGCGATCTCGGAGACGACGGTTTCCTGGCACATCCATGAAGCGAAGAAACGGCTGAAAGTGCTGATGCGCTCAGCCGGGGAAGTGTGACCATGGTCGACGACAACGAACTCGAAAGGCTGCGCGACATCGCTATACCGGCGCCGGACGGCGAGGCGAAGGCGCGCGCGCTGGCCGCCGCGATGCAGGCCTTCGACATGGACGAAAAAATTTCGACAGCCTCCCAAGGATCGGCTGCGGGCCTTCGTCTCACGGAGCGAGCAAGAAAGCTCTGGAGAGACATCATGCAACGGAAACTCATTGCCACGCCGGCCATCACCGCGCTTGTCGCGCTGCCTATCGCCGGCTATGCCGCTTTCGAGATGCTGAAGGAACAGCCGCCGGTCATCGGCGGCAACGGGAAGATCACCGAGACGCTGGCCGACAAGCCGGCGGCGCAGAAGCCTGCGCCAAACCAGCCGGCCATCAACGAGCCGCTGGCAGCGGCGCCCGCCAAGGAAAAGAAGACAGACGCCGACGCCGAGACCCGGGCCAATTCACAGGTGGTGCCCGCAGCGCCGAAGCCGGCGACGGAGGTCGACAGTCTGCTCAAGCAGGAGGCTGCGCCGGAGGCCAGGCCCGCCTTAAAGCCCGTGCCGGCGGAGAGCGGCCAGCTCGCGGCCGGCAGCAAGGACGGGTCGTCCAACAGGGTGATCATGTCCATGACACCGCCGTCCAGCGTCGACGAGGCGGCGCGGGCCGACCAGGCGCCGGCAGGCAGCGCGGCCGCCATTCCCGCGTCTCCTCCCGCAATGGCCGATTCCAAGCTGATGGTGCAGCCCGCGCCCATGCCGGCCGACCAGACGCAGCCGCAGGAGGAAAACCGCGACCGCATCGAGACCTTCAAGACCAATCCGGTGCACGAAACAGCCCAGGATCCGGTCTCGACCTTCTCGATCGACGTCGATACCGCCTCCTATTCCTTCGTGCGGCGCTCGCTGAAGGAAGGCGCTCTGCCCGATCCCGGCACGGTCCGTGTCGAGGAGATGATCAACTACTTCCCCTATGACTGGAAGGGTCCGGAATCGGCTTCAACGCCGTTCAACTCGACCGTCACCGTCATGCCGACGCCGTGGAACGATCGCACCAAGCTGATGCATGTGGCGATCAAGGGTTTCGACGTGAAGCCGGCCGAGCAGCCTAAGGCCAATCTGGTCTTCCTGATCGACGTCTCGGGCTCGATGGACGAGCCGGACAAGCTGCCGCTGCTCAAATCCGCCTTCCGCTTGCTGGTGAGCAAGCTGAAGCCCAACGACACCGTCTCGATCGTCACCTATGCGGGCAATGCCGGTACGGTGCTGATGCCGACCAAGGCGGCGGAAAAGCAGAAGATCCTTGCAGCCATCGACAATCTGGAACCCGGCGGCTCGACGGCCGGCGAGGAAGGCATCCGCGAAGCCTACAAGCTTGCACAGCAATCCTTCGTCAAGGACGGCGTCAACCGCGTGATGCTCGCCACCGACGGCGACTTCAATGTCGGCCAGACCGATGACGACGACCTCAAGCGACTGATCGAGCAGGAGCGCAAGACCGGCGTCTTCCTGTCGGTGTTCGGCTTCGGCCACGACAATCTGAACGACCAGATGATGCAGACCATCGCGCAGAACGGCAACGGCACGGCGGCTTACATCGACACGCTCGCCGAGGCGCAAAAGGTGCTGGTCGACGATGCGTCCTCGACGCTGTTCACCATCGCCAAGGACGTCAAGATCCAGGTCGAGTTCAACCCGGCCATGGTGTCGGAGTATCGGCTGGTCGGATATGAAACTCGCGCCCTGAAGCGCGAGGATTTCAACAATGACCGCGTCGATGCCGGCGATATCGGCTCGGGCCATTCGGTGACGGCGGTCTATGAGATCACGCCGAAAGGCAGCGGCGGCGAGCAGGTCGATCCGCTGCGCTACGGCCAGGCCAAGGTCGACAATGGCGGTGTTGCCAACGCCGACGAATATGCCTTCGTCAAGATCCGCTACAAGTTGCCGAACGAGGACGTCTCGAAGCTGATCACCACGCCGGTGACCGCCGCCAACGAGGTCAAGTCCTTCGACGAGGCCGGCGTTGACCAGCGCTTCTCGGTCGCGGTCGCCGCCTTCGGGCAGAAGCTGCGCGACGAGGATCAGACCGCCAATTTCGGCTATGACCGGATCGCGGAGATCGCCAACGCCGCGCGCGGCGCCGATCCGTTCGGCTATCGAGCCGAATTCCTGTCGCTGGTGCGACTGGCCTCGTCGCTGGACGGCAACAAGTAGAGAGCCGACAGGCAAAGACCGAATGGGCGAAGGCCGGCAGCAAATCCTGTCGGCCTTTTTACGATCGTTAAATTGCGCGGCTTTTCCGGAACCTCGCCGCAACGAGCTTCTGTTAGTCAGTGCTGATAGGGTTCGAGGGATCAGCAGTGCATATCACGACAACCGGGAACGCGAACGCGACGGCAGCCAATGCGCCTGTGCGGGGACCATCCGCGCCTTCAGCGGAATCCGCGCGCATCAGGAGCGATGTCGATGCGGCCCGCAATACGGCGCTTTCGGCGCTCAACAACGACCGTTTTCGCGTGATGCTGGAACAGATCACAGACCCCGGCGCATCGGGCGCCCTGATGACGATGGGCGCCGAGAACGTCGTCGATTTCAATACGGCGCTGTCGCGCTACGACGAAAACAGCAAGTAATCGGGCCTGTCAGGCGCGGCTGCGCCTGCGTTCGCGCCGGCCTTCGCCAGTATCACCGGCGCTTGCCGTCTTGTTGCGCATCGGGCCGATGCGCTCGACGATCGTCTCGACGGTCGGCCGCGTCGACTTGGTGTGCGCGTCGAGCGCCTTGCGCATGGCGGCGAGGTGGGCGAACGAGGTACCGCAGCAGCCGCCGACAATTTTTGCGCCTGCATCGACCGCCAGCCGCACATAGTCGGACATCAGCTCCGGCGTGCCGGAATAGTGGATTTCCGTGCCGCGGAATTCAGGAATGCCGCAATTGCCCTTGACGATCACGGTCGCCTCCGGCTTCGCCTCGGTCATGTCGAGCAGCGAAGCGAGGATGTCGGAGGCGCCGACGCCGCAATTGGCGCCGACACCGAGCGGGGCCTGCGAGAGGCCGTCGGCGACGGCGTGAATGTCCTTAGGCAGCAGGCCCATCATGGTGCGGCCGGCCGTGTCGAAGGAACCGGTATAGGTATAGGGCAGGCCGACGCGGATGGCGGCTTGCGCGGCGGCGCGAATCTCGTCGGGCGCCGACATCGTCTCGATCCAGGCGACTTCGGCGCCGCCGGCCTTGAGACCCTCGATCTGTTCAACGAAGGCCTCGACCGCATCGTCGTAAGTCAGGGCGCCGAGCGGCACCAGCAGCTCGCCGGTCGGGCCGACGGAGCCGGCGACGACGACCTTGCGGCCGGCCTTGTCGGCAACGGAGCGGGCAATCTCGGCGGCGCGCTTGTTCAGCTCGTGCACGCGATCCTGCGCATGATGCAGCTTGAGCCGGTGGCGGGTGCCGCCGAAGGAATTGGTCAGGATGATATCAGCGCCGGCATCGACGAAGTTCTGATGCAGGCTGGCGATCGTCTCGGGCGAAATCTCATTAAGCAGCTCGGGCGCTTCGCCGGCCTCGAGACCCATCGCGAACAGATTGGTGCCGGTGGCGCCGTCGGCCAGGAGCACGCCCTTTTCGGCAAGCAGTGCGTCAATCGGGTTGGTCGCGGTCATGACTTTGGCTTTCGTATCTCGAATTCAAATAACGATATAAAGAAGTCTTTATGTCCAGTCAACGAGTTTGCGGCCAGGAAGCCTTACGCGGCCGGTGTGATCTCGACCTCGATCTCGGTGCAGGCATCGCCGTTGGTCGGGTGGTGATCGACCGAGCAGGCGGTGACGACAAGCAGGAGGTCCTGTTCGGCGCGCAGCGTGACGTAGCCGCCGGGCGGATTGATCGAGGCCTCGACCACCAAAGTCCCGTCGGGCTGCGGCATGGAGTTCTGGAAGAGATCGACCGGGTCGGGCGCGAAGGGGAGTTCGATGCCTTCCGCGCCGAGCGCCTTCATCAGATTGTCGCGGCAGTTCGGATGGTTGGGCAGGCCGGCGCGTTCGTAAAGCGCGCTGTCGCAGGCCGGGTAGAGCATATCGTGTGGGCCGGGCGAGGCGTCCTCGATCAGCGTCAGCATGATCTTGCCGGCGGCGCTGTAGAAATGGTCGCCGGGTTTTGGGAACAGCCGCTCGGTGATGTCGCGGGTCTGCGACGTGCTCAACCAATCGAGCCGTCCCTCGGTCGAGAAGGCCCAGAGGTCCGAGACCTGCTGGCCCCTGGGATCGACGATGCGGATCAGATCGCCGCGCCTGACGCGTACGGACCGGCCCGACTGAGGAGGAACGACGAGGTGACGCGGTTCTTGCATGGGTTTCCCTGAAACGACGATCGGCGGCCAGGACGTTGGCCGACCATCAAGATGATATCGAAGCCAGCGATCAGACAGAGCCTGATGGGAACGACATTGCGGCCAGCCTTTGCGCAAAACTCGCGGCCTCGTGCGCGTTGATGTCGGCGGCCCGGATCAGATTGTCGAAATGGCTGGTGAGCGTGCGGACCGGTTGGGTGGCGTTCAACACCAGGTACATGTCGCCGACATAGATCGCGGCGCGATAGGGGCCGAAGATCGTATAGGGGATCGAATAGCGCATGCGGCCGTCATAGAGGAACAGCCGGAAAGTCGGGTAAAGGTCGTCGAGCAGCGCCGCCATGTGCAGCAACTGCTTGCGGCGCTCCGCTTCCGGAAAGCGATCCCAGACGCCGAGGCCACGCGCGAAGATCTCCAGCGTGTGGCGCGGCATGCAGACCTCCATGTCGGTCTCCGGCCGCCTTGTGTAGTCGATGCGGTATTGCGTCTCGCCGGCCTGCGCCTCGCGGCTCTTGTTCGTGATGCCTGCCTCGTATTCCACCAGCGCCTCGGTGCGCAGAAGGTCGGGAATGCCGGCGGGCACATAGCGGATCTTTGTGCCGGCGGCCTCGGCATGCCATTTGGCCAAAAGCGTGCGGTCGAAGCCGTCGGGCGCCTCCTCGATCTCGAGGCTTTCTCTTATTTCGCCGGTGACGCCTTCGTCCTGGCTGAGGCCCAGCAGCCAGTCGAGCGACACCTTGAACTCGGCGGCGATGTTGAGAAGCGTCTCGGCGCGGGGCAGGCGGGTCGAGGCGCCGGACAGCAGTTGCGACAGCGCCGAACGGTCGATACCGACCGCCGTCGCGAAGGCCGACTGGTTCAAGTCGGACCGTGTCAAGAGCAATTTCAGGCGCTCCCGAAAGGTCGTCGACAGATCACGCTTGTCCACCGCGCTGCTCCTGCTTCGGAGAGGAAAAATTTGCGCCAGAGCCGTTCTGAACGTGGCTCAGGTGGAAATGAATCCCCACATTTGTTTACAATGTATAACATATGCGGCCAGAAATGCGCATTCGCAACAGTTTGTGCGCATTGTCGCGTTGATGTAACGGCAGGCTCCTGACACAATGTTGTCAGGAATCGAGTTGGTTCCGGCGACTGGAGGGCAGTGGTCGATAGCATGGCGAGCATGAATAAGAGACGTAGCAGCACGAGACGAAGCGATAATCCGGCGGTCGAATGGCCGACAGCCATCCTCACACTCTTCTGCTACGGCGCGTGGCTCGCGACCGGCTTCCTGCTCTGGCCATCCCATCCGCTTTTGGCGCTTGCCGTCCTGCCCTTTATCCTGGCTCTGCAATCCTCGATCATGCACGAGGTGCTGCACGGTCATCCGACCCGCAACGCCAGGTTCAATGAAGCCTTCGTCTTCCTGCCCATAGGCATGGTCTGGCCGTTCCGCCGCTTCAAGACGATCCACCTTCGCCATCACGCCGACGAGCGCCTGACCGATCCGCTCGACGATCCGGAGAGCTATTACCAGGCGCTCTGGATGCATGAGGATTTGCCGCCGACAATGAAGTTTCTGCTCAAGATCAACAACACCATGGTCGGCCGCTTCATCCTCGGTCCATGGTTGTCCTCGGTCGGTTTCTTCATCGACGATGCCAAGCAGATCCTTGCCGGCGACAAGGCGATCCGCAAGGCCTGGCTGTTGCATGCCATCGGTCTCGCCATTGTGGTGCCGATCGTCACGTTTGGTTTCGGCATCCCGCTGTGGCTCTACATCCTGGTGCCGGTGTGGCTCGGCCAGTCGCTGATCTCGATCCGCACTTATGCCGAGCACCAGTGGTCGGAGCATCCGGAAGGGCGCACGGTGATCGTCGAGCGTTCGCCGCTTTCCTTCCTGTTCCTGAACAACAATCTGCATTTCGTTCATCACAAGAGCCCGACCATTGCCTGGTACAGGTTGCCGAAGCTGTTTCGCGAGCGCCGCGAAGAGTGGCTGCGGATGAACAACGGTTACGCCTATCCGAACTATTTCGCGATGCTGAAAGCCCACGCCTTCAAGGCCAAGGAGCCGATCGTCCACCCGGTTCTGCGGCGCACGCCGGAACCCGGACGCGCCTTCAAGCCGCGAGTCAGGGCGCGCAACGTCAATGGACTGGGCACCGCGCCAGTTCCGGCGGAGCCGCCGAAAGAGTAAACTCGACTTTCCGCGACGCTTTTTCCGCGGCGGAACGCAGGCGCCGAAGATCGCCTGTCTTTGAAAGCCATTCGACATGAGCAAGTTTGTTGCGGCCCTGCCGATGTATGACTGGCCCGAGATGCGTGGCGAAGTCGACGCACAATGGGCACGGCTTCGCGACGCCTTCCGGCAAAGGGGGATCGACGCGCCGGAGGCGGTCGTGCGCAGCAATCGCGAACTGTCGGCGGTGCCAGGCGGGATCCTCGACGACGACGGCAAGCCGATCGCGCCCGACCCCGCGACGCTGCCCCCGGACGAGCTCGATTTTCACCAACTCTGGCTGAGCCCGGCGCTGCTCTTCGGACAAACCTGCTGGGGGCCGATGGAACTTGGCCTGGCTCAGCATGTGCAGGTGATTTCTCAGCCAAGTTACGACGCTTATGAAGGCGGGCAGGGGGAGCTTTATTCCAGCGCCTTGGTGATGGCTGCGGACGGCGGACCGTCAGTCGTCGCGCCGGGGGATGGCAAGGCTGTCATCCCGCTCGATCTCATTCGCGGCAAGCGCTTCACCTTCAACAATCCGGACTCGATGTCCGGGCTGATCGGGCTGACGCGCGACCTGGAGGCCATGGGCGAGAGCCTGGACATCTTCGCCTCGCGCAGTGAGAGCGGCGGCCACCGGTCGTCGATCGTGGCGGTCGCGGAAGGCAGGGCCGACGTCGCCGCCATCGATTGCGAAAGCTGGGCGCTGGCGCGGCGTTTCGAGCCGGCGGCGAAAGGCGTGAAGGTGGTCGGCTGGACGGCGCGGCGCAAGGGCCTGCCCTACATCACCGCCAGAACGACGCCGGAAAAGATCATTGCTGCGATGCGCGATGCCGTCGCTTCTATCGAAAGCGGGTCAGAGCAGCCGCTCGTCCAGCTTGTAGGCTGAAAGCTTCTCGTTGCCGCTCTCGGTGATCAGGATCTGCTCCTCCATCTTGACGCCTTCGCGTCCGCCAAGCCTGCCGATATAGCTTTCGACGCAAAGCACCATGCCGGGTTCGAGCACGCCGTCCGGCGTGTCGGCGGTCCAGTCGCCGGCATGCGGCAGCGTCGGATATTCGTCCGCGAGGCCGACCCCGTGATAAAGCACGCCGTAGCGTGTCGGATAGCAGTCGTCCGGCGGCACCGCCGAACGTTCGACGAGATCGCGGAAGGAAATGCCCGGCCGCATCAGATCCGTGTTTTGGGCGATCTGGCCGGCGGCGATGCGGAACAGGTCGCGCTGCTCGTTCGACGGTTGCCTGTCGCCGCAGAGCCATGTGCGCGAAAGGTCGGCGCAGAAGCCATAAGGACCGATGAGGTCGGTGTCGAAGGCGACAAGGTCGCCATTCTCGACGATGCGCGCGGAGCATTCCTGGAACCAGGGATTGGTGCGTGGTCCGGAGGACAAAAGGCGCGTCTCGATCCACTCGCCGCCGCGCGCGATGTTGCCGCGATGCAGCTCCGCCCACAATTCGTTCTCCGAGATGCCGGGCTTCAGCGCCGCTTCCATCTCGCCCATCGCCGCCTCGCAGGCGACGATGGCGCGGCGCAGGGCGAGGATCTCGTCCGGCGATTTGATGAGGCGCGCATTCTCCATCACCGCCTCGCCGTTGCCTATCGCGATGCCGCGGCGGGCGAGTTCCTCCACGCCTTCGGGATTGATGTGGTCGACGGCGATGCGGCGGTTGCCGCCGCCATGCTCGGCAACGAGTTCGGCGATGCCGGCACCCCAGCGTCGGACCTTCTGCTCGGTAAGCTCGCCGCTGTAGAGATACATCCACGACACGGCCGGGCGCACCTCGTCGACGACACCCGAATGGTCGGACAGGTGCTCGCAGGAGAAATAGTCGAACAGCACCACGGGCCCTTCGGTAGCGACGAAACAATGGCGTGTCGGGTTGTGCGCGACCCAGAGCTGCATGTTGGTCGAGTCCGTCGCGTAACGGATGTTGACCGGGTCGTAGAGCAGGGCGCCGGCATAGTCGCGGCGCTTCAGCTCGGCGCGGATGCGCTCCAGGCGGTACCTGCGCATTTCGTCCAAGTCGGGCGCGGCGATACCGGCCGCCGCCCATTCGCCCTCGGCCACCGCGCCATAGCCCAGCACATGCTGGTTGAGCGAGGCCGCCTTCTCGCGCGAGGCCTCGCGCAGCGCTTCGACCGAGCCGGGTTCGAAGGGCATGATCTTGCGGTGGCGACCGAAGCGTTGCTTGTCCATTCGTTCCCCCGAAACCTACTGCGCGGCCTTCTTGAGCAGCCTGGTGATCGTGACCTTGCGCGGCGGAAAGCCGAACGCCTGCGGGACGTCGACAGTGCGGTGGACAGTGTCCATCCCATATCCGGCCTTCGCCATCTCCTCGAAGACGTCCGAGGACGGTTCCCTGTCATCGGTCAGGACAAGCACCGCCGGCTCGCGGATCGACCGGGCGAAGTCCGGTATCTCGTCATCGAGCACAATGAGATCGGCATTGACCAGGCGCAGATTGCCGACCCAGAACCAGCTCGACACCACGGTCCTGACCGGTCCGTCGGCATTGATCTGGTTGTAAAGCGACCGGTAATCCATGCGCACGATACTGCCGCGACTGTCGCCGCCATGCAGATGCATGTACCAACTCAGTGGCAGCACAAGGACGGCAAGGACGGCGCCGACAAAGACGATGGTACCTTGCGTTTTTCGGCCCCTCTCGCCGATCGCATCGAAGCGCATGGCAAGGGCGGCGGGCAACAGAACGAACACGGGCAGCACCCAGCGATCGCGAAACTGCGTGATGCCACCGGCCAGAACCACCACCAGCGTGACCAGCAAGGCGAAGGCGATGGTTCGCCACAACAGCTCCTCGGGCCAGCGCACCGGCCGTGGGGTTGTCGCAGTTTTCCGTGCCACCAGGAAAAACGCCACGGTGATGATAGCAATCGGTAGAGCTGCGAAATTGAGTATCGCGTTGCCCAGGCCCCGCAGGGCCAGCGTAGCCGTCTCAAGCAGGCTATCACCTTGGCCGGCGCCGAAGCCACCGCTGTGCGCCAGGAAGTCATCCGGATGCGTGATGGTCCAGTGAAATGTTGGGAGGCAAGCGACAATGGCTATGGCCACGCTGATCAGGAAGCGGCGATCGAAGATGGCCTCACGCGTTTCGCGCAGCGAGAGGGATGCCAGGAACAGGGCGGCAAGGAAGATGGCGATGTTGTATTTCGACAGCGTCGCGGCCGCCGTCGCCAGACCGAAAAACGCATAGGCGACGGCCGATCGTCGCTTCTCCACCTCGACCAGCGCCAGAAGCAGCACAGAGGTGAAACAGAATATGGCGACCGAGTGGGTGAGGGCGTGCTGCATCTCCCAGAAGATCTGGGGAAACAGAAGCAGCCCGAACATGCCGGCCGCAGCGGCACGGTTCGAGTAGCCCAGGCGACGTATGGCCGTGAAATACGCTGCCAGGCCCGCGGCCAGCAGTCCGTATTTGACGATCTTGAGGGCAAGGACGCTGGTCCCGACCAGAGAGGCCGCAAGCATGGCGAGCCAGGTATATAAAGGCGGCTGCGAACTGCCGTAGCCGGCGGCCAGGAACCGCATTTCCATCAACTGCTCGGAATCGTCGACACCGACGCCCGTACCCGCAAAATGGGACAGCAGGGCCATCACGACGATCTGGGTCAGGCAGTAGAGAAGGACCGACGCGACCGCGGCGCTGAATAGACCGCCCCGTTCATCGCAGAGCCAATCGGTCCATTTCTCTAGCTGCCGCAAGGGGGTCGTCTTCTCGTGCTCATGCGCCGGTAGCGGGCTTGACCATGCCATGGCCACCGGCGCAATCCAACAATTCGTGGGGCTTCAGGTCCGCATTTTCTCGCCGCTCGGGTCGAAAGGCGGCTCGACATTGATGCGGGCCGGGCGGCGATGGCCAAGGATCTCTATCTCGAACAGGCCGGCGCTTTCGTCCTCGACAAGGGCCGCGGGGACATAGCCCTGGGCCATCGACTTCTGGACATAATGCGCGTAGCCGCCCGACGTGACCCAACCGACGACGCGCCATTCGCCATCGACGATGCCGCGCACGGCGGAAGCGCCTTCGGCGGCCTTCGAGCCGCGGACTTCCTTGCCCGTCTCATCGAAGCGCGGCGCGCCGTAGCCATGCGGCTTTTCCACCGTGCCGTAATCCTTGCCGACCTTGGCCCAGATCGGCTCGTCGCCCATCACGTCGGCATCGATGGCGTCGACAATGAAGGAGACGCGGCGCACCTTCGGACCCTCGGCATGCTCCTTGGCTGAGGCCTCGCGGCCGATGAAGTCGTTCTTCTCGAGCTTGATGAAGCGGTCCATCGAGCCTTCGAACGGTCCGTAGATCGGACGCAGTTCGCGGAACCATGTGGGGAAGTTCTTTTCGAGACGCATCGACAGCAAAGCGCGCATGCCGAAGTCGACAATGCCGAACTCCGCGCCGGCGTCCTTGATCGCCTTGTAGACCAGGCGCTGATAGGCCGGCGCCATCCAGATCTCGTAGCCGAGGTCGCCGGTATAGGTGATGCGGTTGACCATGCAGGGCGCGCCGCCGACGGCCATCTCGCGAAAATCCATGAAGCGGAAGGCCTTGGTCGAGACGTCGACGTCGACCAGCTTCTGCAACAGATCGCGCGATTTCGGTCCCGCAATGGAGAGGCCGACCAGCGTCTGGTCGAAGCGGTGGATGCGCACCGAACCGTCCTTTGGCAGGTGCTTTTCGAACCAGCGCATATGGTATTTCTGCGCGGCGGAAGAGCCCCAGATCATGAAGCGGTCTTCTCCATTCCTTGGGCCGGCCTTGGCGATGGTGAAGTCGCCGATCAGCTTGCCGAATTCGTTGACCATCGGGGTCAGCACGATGCGGCCGACCTTCGGCATCCGGTTGGTCATCAGCCGGTTGAGGAAATCTTCCGCGCCCGGGCCAGAAACCTCGTATTTGGCGAAGTTGGCGATCTCGGTGACGCCGACCTTGTCGCGCGTGGCCCGCACTTCCTCGCCGATCGGGCCGAAGTCGTTGGAGCGATGGAAGGAGACGATGTCCTTGGGCTCCGTGCCCTTGGGTGCGAACCAGAGCGGGGTTTCGAGGCCCCACGAATCGCCCATGACGGCATTGTTGGCGAGCATGGTGTCGTAGAGCGGTGTCGTCTGCGCCGGACGGGCGGCCGGAAGCTCTTCGTTCGGGAAGCGGATCGAGAAGCGGCGCGAATAGTTCTCGCGCACCTTGGCGTTGGTATAGCGAAGGCTCGCCCATTCGCCGAAGCGGGCGACGTCCATGCCCCAGACGTCGAAGCCCGGATCGCCGTGCACCATCCAGTTGGAGAGCGCGAGGCCGACGCCGCCGCCCTGGCTGAAGCCGGCCATGACGGCGCAGGCGCACCAGAAATTGGTCAGGCCCTGCACCGGGCCGACCAGCGGGTTGCCGTCGAGCGCGAAGGTGAAGGGGCCGTTGATGATCTGCTTGATGCCGGCCTTCTCGATGCCTGGGAAATGCTTGAAGCCGATCTCCAGCGACGGCGCGATGCGGTCGATGTCGGGCTGCAGCAATTCATGGCCGAAATCCCACGGCGTGTTGACCGGCGACCACGGCTTGCAGGCCTTCTCATAGGTGCCGAGCAGGATGCCGTTACGCTCCTGGCGGGTGTAGATCTCGCCCTTGAAATCGAGCACGCCGATCATCTCGCGGCCGGTCGACTTGTTGAATTCCTCGACCTCAGGCATCGGCTCGGTGAGCAGGTACATATGCTCCATGGCCAGCACCGGCAGTTCGACGCCGACCATGCGGCCGATCTCGCGCGCCCACAGGCCGCCGCAATTGACGACATGCTCGGCATGGACCGTGCCTTGCTCAGTGACGACGTTCCAGGTGCCGTCCGGCTGCTGGGTCAGGTCGACGACGCGGTTGCGCAGCACGATCTCGGCGCCGAGTTTCTTCGCCGCCTTGGAATAGGCGATGGTGGTGCCGGACGGATCGAGATGGCCCTCGACCGGATCCCACATGGCGCCGACGAAGTTCTTCTCATCCATCAGCGGGAACATGGCCTTGGCTTCCGAGGGCGTGATCAGCTCGGTGTCCATGCCGAGATAACGGCCCTTGGCATGCGCCAGCCGCAGAAAGTCCATGCGCTCCGGCGTATCGGCCATCATGACGCCGCCGGTCAGATGCAGCGAGCAGGACTGGCCGGAAATCTCCTCGATCTCCTTGTAGAGCTGGACCGTATAGGCCTGCAGCTTGGCGACGTTCGGGTCGCCGTTCAGCGTATGGAAGCCGCCCGCCGCATGCCAGGAGGAGCCGGAGGTGAGCTCCGAGCGCTCGATCAGCATGATGTCGGTCCAGCCGGCCTTGGCGAGGTGATAGAGCACCGAACAGCCGACGACGCCGCCGCCGATGACAACCGCTTTTACATGAGATTTCATACAGATAGGTCCGTCTTGTGCAATGTGGAATCAGAAATGAAGACGAGCGGTGGGCGGTTGCCCGGCCGAACGCAGATCAGAAATCCGTCGGCGCGCCGCCTTCGGCGCGGCGCTTCTCGACGAAATCGTTGAGTTCCTCGCGGATGGCCGGATCCATATACGGCTCCTCGTAGGAGGCAAGGCGCTCCTTCCACACCTTGTTGGTGCGCTCGAGCGCCGTTGGCGAGCCAGCCTCGGCCCAGGTCTCGAAGTTGCGCCAGTCGGACACGATCGGCGAATAGAAGGCGGTCTTGTAACGCTCCTGCGTGTGCTGGGTGCCGAAGAAATGGCCGCCCGGGCCGACCGACTGGATGGCGTCGAAGCCGAGCGCGTCCTCGGAGAGGTCGAGCGGGGTAAGGAACTCGGCCACCATCTGCAAAAGATCGATGTCGAGGATGGTCTTTTCGTAGGAGCAGCGCAGGCCGCCTTCCAGCCAGCCGGCGCCGTGCATCATCAGATTGCCGCCGCCCTGGATCGCGCCCCACAGCGAGAACACGCTTTCATAGGCGGCCTGGGCGTCGACCGTGTTGGCTGCGCAGGTGTTGGAGGTGCGGTAGGGGATGTTGTAGCGACGGGCGAGCTGGCCGCCGACGAGCTGCGCCTTCATGTATTCGGGCGTGCCGAAGGCCGGCGCGCCAGACTTCATGTCGACATTGGAAGTGAAGCCGCCATAGCCGACCGGCGCGCCCTTCTTCACCATCTGCGCGAAGGCGATGCCCGAGAGCGCCTCGGCGTTCTGCTGCACCAGCGCGCCGGCGACGGTGACCGGCGCCATGGCGCCGGAGAGCGTGAACGGCGTGACGATCACGGCCTGGCCCATGCTCGCCATCTGGATGATGCCTTCCATCATCGGCACGTCGAGCTTGAGCGGCGAATTGGTGTTGATGATGGTGAAGACCGACGGCTCCTGCATCAGCTGCTCGCGGCTGATGCCGCGCGCGATGCGGGTAATCTCGATGCCGTCGACGTTGCGCTCCTTGCCGAGCGAATAGATGTGGAAGACCTTGTCGGTCAGCATGGCGAGATCGCGGATGCACTCGAGATGCCGAACGGAGGGATGGATGTCGATCGGCTCGACCGGGTAACCGCCGGTGCAATGCAGGATGTTGTGCATCTGCGCCAGGCGCAGGAAATTGCGGTAGTCCGCCTGGTTGCCTGGCCTGCGGCCGCGATCGAGGTCGGAGCAGTTGGGCGCCGAGGCCATCATCGACAGGATGACGTTGTTGCCGCCGAAACGCAGATTGTGCGCGGGGTTGCGGGCGTGCAGCGTGAATTCCGACGGGCAGTGCGAGACAAGCTCGAGGATCATGTCGCTGTCGAAGCGCACGCGCTCCGAGCCTTCGCGCACGTCCGCGCCATGCGCCTTCATGATGCGGCGGGCTTCCTCATGCAGAACGTCGACGCCGATCTCCTTCAACACGCGCAGCGAGGCCAGGTGGATCGATTCCAGCTCGTCGTCGGAAACGAGCTTTGTTGGCGTCAGCGGGTTCTTCAACTGCCGGAAGGCGGGCTGCTCGAAGGCGGCCGAGCCGCCGGCGCGTTTTCCCGCGCGGCCCCCACGGCGGGCGCGATCGGTTGCCAGTGCCGGCTCGGCGGGATGAAGGGCGGCAGTCATGAGAAGCCTCGTGAGGATGCGAAATTGGCGGCATAATGAACTGGCCGCAATGCCGCCGGTAAGGAGGCGGCGACCACTAGGGCGAGGGAAGCGACATGACGAAAGGGAGCGGACTGGCCCTATCCGCCAACCGGCATCGCGCGATGCCGCTCTTGAATGTTCGTGCGGCGAAGGCGATGTAGGGCGGGCCGCGAGATGACACCCGGAGACCCGCATGACCAGCGCAATGACCAAAACCCAGCCCGAATTGGCGGACGAGGATCCCTTCATTTGGCTGGAAGACCGTGACGGCGAACGATCGCTGGACTGGGTTCATCGCCAGAATGCGCTGACGGTCGCCGAACTGCAGGGCGATCCTTCCTATCAGGCCACCTTCGAAACCGCGCTCGACCTGATGACGGCCGAGGACAATATCCCGGTCGGGGCCGCACTTGCCGGTTACGTCTATAATTTCTGGCAGGACAAGACCAATGCGCTGGGCCTGTGGCGGCGCACGCCCGTCGCTTCCTACAAGACCGAGAAGCCGGAATGGGAAACGATCATCGATTTCGATCAGCTTTCGGCGAAGGAAGGCATCAAATGGGTGTTCGGTGGCGCCAGCCGGCTCTATCCCGATTTCGACCGTTGCCTGCTCTACATGTCGCCCGATGGCGGCGACGCCAACGAGATGCGTGAATTCGACATCGCGACGAAATCCTTTGTCGACGGCGGTTTTTCCGCGCGCGCCTCCAAGTCGGGCTTTTCCTGGCTGGACAAGGATACCGTCATCGTCTCCGCCGCTTTCGAGGAGAGCGACAAGACGCAATCCGGCTATCCGCGCGTCATAAAACTCTGGCGGCGCGGCACGAAGCTCGAGGACGCTACGCCGATCTTCGAAGGCGAGAAGCAGCATCTCGCGGTCGGCGGCGGCGTGGAGTATGACGACGACAAGCAGCATGTGCTGCTCGGCAAGACACTTGATTTCTTCACCTCGCACAGTTTCCTGCGCCTGGCCTCGGGCGAGAACCGGCGCATTCCGCTGCCCGACGATGCTACCGACACGGCGATCTTCAAGGACCAGCTCATTTTCGGCGTGCGCAGCCCGTGGACGGCGCCCGACGGCACGCGCTGCTTGCCGGACGGGCTCTATTCGGTCGATTTCGACCGCTGGATCGAGAGCGGCGCGTTCGGGCCGTTCGAAACCGTGCTCGAGCCGGCGCACCGCGTTTCGATTGCAGGCCTCGCCAGGACGCAGGATCGGCTGTTCATCAATCTGATGGACAATGTGCGCGGCAAGGTCATCGCCTGCGACCGCACCGCAAATGGCTGGTCGCTCAAACCGGTCGCGCTGCCCGACAACGGCAATGTCGGCATCAGCCATGTCGAGCATTTCGGCTCCAGCGTCTCCTTCTCTTTCACCGATTTCCTGACGCCGAGCTCGATCATCTGGTCGGACGACGATGGCGAGACGCTTCAAACCGTGAAGTCGCAGCCGGCCCGCTTCGATGCCTCGCCCTATGTTTCGGAGCAGTTCGAAGCCCGCTCGAAGGACGGCACGATGATCCCGTATTTCGTAGTGCGGCGCCGCGACCAGAAAGGGCCGGTGCCGGCGCTGCTCTATGGCTATGGCGGCTTCGAAGTGCCGCTCTTGCCCGGTTATGCCGGCATTCGCGGCAAGCTCTGGCTGGACAAGGGCAACGCCTATGTCCAGGCCAATATCCGCGGCGGCGGCGAATTCGGTCCGGCCTGGCACCAGGCGGCGCTCAAGGGCAAGCGCCAGAACGCCTTCGACGATTTCGCGGCGGTGGCCGAGGATGTGGTCAGGCGCGGCATCACCACGGCGGCGCAGCTCGGCATCCAGGGTGGCTCGAATGGCGGCCTGCTCACCGGCACCTCGCTGACGCAGCGGCCGGAACTGTTCGGCGCCGTCATCATCGACGTGCCGCTGCTCGACATGCTGCGCTACACCGAACTGCCGCCCGGCGCCTCGTGGATCGCCGAATATGGCGACCCGTCGAAGCCGGAAGAGGCGGCCTGGCTCGGTGCCTATTCGCCCTATCAGCATGTGGCGGCCGATGTCGCCTATCCGCCGGTGCTGTTGATGACCTCGACCGCCGACGACCGCGTCCATCCCGGGCATGCCCGCAAGATGGCGGCGCGGCTGCAGGAGGCAGGTCACGGCCGGACGCTGTTCTTCGAGGAGACCGAAGGCGGCCATGGCGGGCGCGGCGATCGCCGGCCGCAAGCGGCGCAGACGGCGATGCGCTATATGTTCCTCAAGCGGGCGCTAACCGGAACGGCTTGAATTCCAGGCCCCAGGCGGCATAAGCTGTTGCCATGATCCGCTTCAGCACATCAGGCGCCTTCGGGGTCGCGGTGACGCCGTCACCGCGGACGCTGCGCGCCGAGCTGTTGCGGCTGTGCGCCCGCATCGGCTATTCGCCGCCCCGTTTCCTCTGACGAATCCGCCCCCGGCTCCCGCCGGATTGATTCAAGAGGAAAGATCAAATCCATGACCTATCAGAATTATTCGCTGAAGCAGCTTCAGCAGATCGACGCTGCGCATCACCTTCATCCCTTCACCGACCACAAGGAACTGCGAGAAACGGGTTCCCGTATCATCACAAGCGCCAAAGGGCCGTTCATCTACGAGGCCGATGGCACCGAAATCCTCGACGGCATGGCGGGCCTCTGGTGCGTCAATGTCGGCTATGGCCGCGACGAGCTGGCGGAGGCCGCCTACACACAGATGAAGGAGCTGCCTTACTATAACTCCTTCTTCAAATGCTCGACGCCGACGCCGGTGCTGTTGTCGAAGAAGCTTGCGGAGTTGGCGCCCAAGCATGTCAGCCAGGTCTTCTACGGCTCGTCAGGCTCGGAAGCCAACGACACGGCACTGCGGCTTGTCCGTCACTATTGGGCGCTCGAAGGCAAGCCCGAGAAGAACCGCATCATCTCGCGCAAGTCGGCCTATCATGGCTCGACGGTCGCCGGCACGTCGCTCGGCGGCATGGAGCCGATGCACAAGCAGTTGGGCGGCGCGGTGCCCAACATCGTCCATGTGATGATGCCCTACGCCTATGAGCTGGCGCTGCCCGGCGAAAGCGACCATGATTTCGGCATCCGCGCGGCGAAGGCGGTCGAGGACGCGATCCTCGAAGCCGGCGCCGACAAGGTCGCCGCCTTCATCGGCGAGCCGGTGATGGGCGCCGGCGGGGTGAAGATCCCGCCGATGAGCTACTGGCCGGAAGTCGAACGCATCTGCCGCAAATACGATGTGCTGTTGATGCTGGACGAGGTCATCACCGGTTATGGCCGCACCGGCGAGTGGTTCGCGGCGCAGACCTTCGGGATCGAGCCCGACACCATCACCACCGCCAAGGCGCTGACCTCGGGCTACCAGCCGCTGTCGGCGCTGCTGGTCGGCGACCGCGTCGCGAGCACGCTGGTCGAGAAGGGCGGCGAGTTCTACCACGGCTATACCTATTCCGGTCATCCTGTGGCCTGCGCGGTCGCGCTCAAGAACCTCGAGATCATCGAGAAGGAAGGGCTGGTCGAGCGGGTCAAGAACGACACCGGCCCCTATTTCGCGCAGGCGTTGCAGGAACGCATCGCCGGGCACAGGCTGGTCGGCGAAGTGCGTTCGATCGGCCTGATGGGCGCGATCGAGATCGTCAAGGACAAGGCGACCAAGGAACGCTATTTGCCGTCGGGAAGTGCCGCGGTCGTGGTGCGCGACCATGCGATCGCGAACGGCATGATGCTGCGGGCCACCGGCGACACGATGATCCTGTCGCCGCCGCTGATCTGGACGCGCGACACGATCGACATGGCCTGCGAGCGCATCGCCAAGGCGCTCGATCTCGCGGATGCCGATTTGCGGAAGCGCTGACAAGGCGAAACGCAACCGGTCGTCATTCCAGGGCGCAGCAAGAGCGAAGCTCCGTCGCGAAGACCCTGGAATGACGAAATTGGTGACGCCCTCAAAACGCAAAAACCGCGTCCCGACGGGAACGCGGCTCTGCCAGATACGCATGGCGTTTCGCGACGACAATACTTGCGAAACTTACGGGCTCCGGTACGCGAGACCTGATCCGGAGCGCCGGGCAGACGCGATGTCCGCCTCGCAATCCGTTTTAAAGGCACATCGTTACCGGTGAGTTAGCGAGACCTTAAGCAAATCTAAATTTGCCGGCTTCTGACCAGAAAATATCGAAAATAACGATTTAAAAGCAATGGCTTATGCTGAATTTCCACGCAGGAAATTAATAATGCCGGAAAAATCGGCGCCGGCATGGCCTTGCGCGTTGAACAAGGCATAGAGCTGCGTGGCTTCGGCGCCGAGCGGGGTTACGGCGCCCGCGCCTTGTGCTGCTTCCTGCGACAATTTCAGGTCTTTCAGCATCAGCGCGGCGGCAAAGCCCGGCTTGTAGTCGCGGTTGGCCGGCGAGGCCGGCACCGGGCCGGGCACCGGGCAATAGGTGGTCAGCGACCAGCATTGGCCCGACGAGGTGGAGGCGACGTCGAACAGCGCCTGATGCGACAGGCCGAGCTTTTCGGCGAGCACAAAGGCTTCGGCGACGCCGATCATCGAGATGCCGAGAATCATGTTGTTGCAGATCTTGGCTGCCTGGCCCGCACCGTCGCCGCCGCAATGAACGACGCGCCCGGCCATCGGCTTCAGGATCGGTTCGGCGGCGGCGAAGGCCTCATCGGAGCCGCCGGCCATGAAAGTGAGGGTGCCGGCCGTGGCGCCGCCGGTGCCGCCGGAGACCGGGGCGTCGATCGACTGCAGGCCATGCTTCGCGGCAATCGCATGCGCCTTGCGCGCCGATTCGACATCGATGGTCGAGGAATCAATGAACAGCGCGCCTTTCTTTGCCTTGGGCGCGATGTCCTCATAAACCGACAGCACATGCTTGCCGGCCGGCAACATGGTAATGACCACGTCCGCGTCTTTCACCGCAACGCCGGCGTTCGCCATCACCGTCACACCATGCTCTTTTGCGACTGTAAGGTTTTCGGGTACGAGGTCGAAGCCCAGCACAGCGTGGCCAGCTTTTACGAGATTGGCAGCCATGGGATTCCCCATGTTGCCGAGGCCGATGAAGGCGATGGTTGTCATAGTGATGCTCCGTAATTTCAGTAGGCAGTAGGCAGTAGGCAGTAGGCAGTAGTGGAGTGCACCCCTGTCGTGAGACAGAGGAATAGGGACATGGTTGCGTTTATGCCGCACGGGGCTGCTGCGCAGCAACCCCATGCGGCGGCAAGTTAGCCTCGAACTCCATCGGTGATCGATA
>NZ_JBWGIO010000031.1:0-52459 GCF_057784215.1 Mesorhizobium sp. CNPSo 4661
ACCGAGAAGCACCCCCTGCCCTACCTGCTGCCAGGCCGCGCCGATCCAGTTCGCTGGGACCCCAGCGGCACCAGAATCCCGCCGCTCGAACCACTCGCGGACACGCCGTCGTTCAGGAAAAACAACTCTCGCCCGGAGCGGATTTTCGGCACCTTTGGAGGACGAGATTTGCCCTTGAACACGTCCATATCGGCTGCCGATACCCCTGTGGCTTTGAGCTTCTGGAGGTACAAAACCGTCTCGTTCGGCAGCGGTCGGCCGCTCTGCACATGCGCTTCGTAGCGCTCCGGTCCAGCATTGTAGGCTGCGAACAGGCCGGGGAAGCCGAAGCGATCATACATGGCGCGCAGATAGGCGGTGCCGGCCAGAATATTGTCGCGTGGGTCGCGCGGATCGGCGCCAAGACCATGCTCGACGCGCAGTTCTCCATAGGTGCCAGGCATCACCTGCATCAAACCGATCGCCCCGGCGCGCGAGGTGATTGGCTGGCCATGCAGCGTTGTCCGGCCACGGCTTTCGGCGTCCATGACGGCATAAATCCAGGCCTGTGGAACGCTGAAGCGGCGGCTTGCTTCGACTACAAAGGGCCGCCATCTTGCAAGCTGCGGATCTTGGGATATGACGGCCGGCTGCGCGCCGGTCGCGGCGGAACAGGCGCATGGTGCGATCGACACCATGCCCAAGATCAGGAGGGTTACTCGGTCCATAGCGGCACGAGCCTCCCGCCAACATTTGCAGTCGGCACCGGCCCGAAATACCGGCTGTCGAACGAGCCGGGAGCCTCGCCATTGATCAGGAAGATCTCGTCGGGCCCAAGCGCGCGGCATTCGTTCCACCACGGCAAGGTTCGACCTTGCGTGTCGGTTGGAACGCGGCGGGCGACAATTTCGCCGCCGATGATGATGACGTCATTGAACGCGCAGACATGCTCGCCCGGCTGGGCTGCAATCCGCTTCACCAGCGGCACGTTGCGAGGCAGATAGCCGCGTTGGTCAACAAGTGCGGCGACCATTTTCGGCAGGCGGACAAACACGAAATCGCCCCTGCGCGGCGCGCCGAAGCCAAGCCCATAGAGCCCGACCGGCGCGCTGGCCGAGGCGTTCCAAACCAGCAAAGGCGACGGGTTGGCGAATGCGCTGAAGCCGATCAGAGCAAGGCCGAGACTGGCTGCGGCAAGCGTCTTGCGGGCGCGAACGCGCCGCAAACGGCTGCCGATAAGACGGACAGAAGGCCGCGCGATCATGACCGGCCTCCGTCTTTGGTGCTGGTGGAACCAGGCCGGTCAGCGACGGAGTGAGCGGCGTGCGGCTGGCCTTTCGACCAGGCGTCGAGCTCGTCGATGTGATAGCGGACAAAGCGGCCGTGCTTCCTGAATTGCGGGCCGCCGCCCGTGAGCCGCATCTTTTCCAGGGTGCGCTGGGACAACCCGACATAGTAGGCGGCCTGCGCGGTGTTGAGGAACGGGCTGCCCTTCTTGGCGCGAGCGGCGCGTTCGTTTTCGTCGTCCATGATGATCCTCGTTTCGTCGGCTTCAGAGGAGGCGAAGGATCGGCGAGCGGGAGCGCTCGCGGGACGGGCGAAGAGTCGGGTGGGAGTTTTCGCCGCCCCATAAGGCGGCTCGAGAGCGCTTGAAGAAGCCCCGCTCCGGCCGCGGCGCGGGGCTTTCGCATCAGTCGCACGGTCGGCGGGTTCCAGATGATAACGTAGGTGTCGTCGTGATCCTGGCCGGCGGCGCGGCCGAGATTAGCGTAGAGCTTTCGCGGGCCAACTCGGGCGCTGCGATCGACAGGCTCACATACTCCTTGCCGGAGCCTCGCCTTCCGGACCCAGCCGGCGCCAACCTCGACGCCTTGCGTCAGCACCCGGAAGTCGGGGTGGTTGTCTTTGACTGATTGGGCACGATGGCGATGTCGGCGCGGACGCTGAGCGTCTTGAGCAGGCCCTTGTAGCTGCCGTTCTCCTGCTTGATGACGTATCCGATCGCGGTCATTCCCACGTCTTCTTTTTGTTCTCGCCGGGGACCATTCCCCTGCGATGGCTGACCGGGATGGGCGCGTCCGGCCCGCCCGAACCCGTAAGGGCCGCAGCGGAAGCGGAGGACCCGAGCGGGCAACTTTTTTTGAAGCGTAAGCGGCGCGAGGAGCCGCCGTAGGCGACGGGGAAAAAAGCTGACGGCGAGGGTTTCGGGCGGGCCGTATCCGCCCATAGGTCATCAAGCCAGGTGCAGGGGAATGGTCCTGGCGAGAGCCGAAGAGACGGATTGCCCGCCGGTCGGCGGTGCGGAAACCGCCGCGATCCGTGTAGCAGGATACCGGGAACGCCATCCAGCGCGGCAGCCAGCCTTCAACTTTCTGCCTCTCGTTCTCGCCGGAAAGGAAGTCGCGAATGATCTTCTTGCGCGTCTTCACCTTCTCCGAAGAATTGCCTTCGGCGACCTGACTGCCGCCCACCTCGGCGAGCATTGCGTTGGCGACTTTCCTGTCGCGCAGCAGGTCGAAGAAGGCATCGTCCGGCTGCCAACAGGTGAAAGCAGCCTCAGTGCTGCTTTCCGCAACGCTTTCGGCAATCGCCGCGTTGGCGGCGCGCGGTGGCTCGACGCGCACCGTCCAGAGGCTCGACCCGGCAATGGCATGCGCCACCATCAGGAGGAGCGCTGCACCCGGGTGATCGAGCAAGGCGGCGCGCACGGCGGCATGGCGATGCAGATCGACATAGTTCTGCAGCGGGCCGGATAGCTTCGGGGCGCGACGGCTTGGCCGGTGTCTCCGCTTCCTCGCTAGCCTCGCCATTCGCGCGGGAGCGGCGCGCCTCCTTGCGCGACAGATAGCCTTGGTGGCACTCGACCTCGCCGCGTTGCGAGACGGTGATGACGACCTTGCCGCCCTTCTTTTTCGGCGTTTTTTCGTATTCCCACGCATGGAAATACTGGCCGGGCTCGAGCTGCACCACTTCCGCCGAACCGGCCTCCAGATAGGCCTCGCGCTTGTCGCAAATCGCCTCGTTCTGCTTTTGCCAGAACAGGTCGGCATCGGCGAAATAGCTCTCCTCGCCGAACAGATCCGACACGATGAGGCCGGGATAGTCTTCGATTGGGAACATCGCCACGGGGGTGGAGATCGACTCGCCGCCGAAGAGCCACTGCTTCAATTGCCAGCCGCGTGGCGCGTTGCTCGGGATCGGCATAGAGCGCGAGCCAATCCTCCTGCTGCGCTTTCGAGGCCATGGTGAGATGACGCACCGTCTCGGCGTCGATCTGGGTTTGCGGCTTGAAAGGGTCAGCGGGTTCGCGGTGCGTCCGGCGTTCCGTCGGGTATGTCATGAGTTGGGGGATGCGATCGAGAACGATGAGCAGGATGCCTTGATCGGGGCAGGCATGTCGGCAGGGTGCAGCCTGAAATCTCGCCTCCTATCACGGCGGGCCAGGTTTGGGGCGAGCTCCTCACCCGCATCCGCACGGAGCGGGCCAATTGTCGATTCGCAACCCAAAAAGTCGGCAAGTTGACAATGCGTACTGTCAGACAACGCGCAAAGTCAGGATTTTGAGGTTGGTACGGCGCTTGCACGTTCACGGGATCATCATCCGATCGCTTGTGAGAGCGAGATGGATAGTTAGGCAACATCGAGCAAAGGCACGAATTCGTCATGCGGAAAACTGACTTAGAGCGATTCGTCAACGATTTAGGAAAAAAAGGCAGTCCGCTTGAAAATCTCAAACGACGCGCTGGAGGGCTTGCATCGATCGTAGCGATTGGAAAGAGCCTCAACTACAACATCACGCTTGACGAGGTTAAAAGTTACATCCGATCGAACAGCCGGCACAAGTCCAGTACGAAGAAGCTCAGCGCGATTGCAGGACGCAAGTGTGGTTCGAGCGTTCCGGCCTTGACCAGCTTTGTACAGACCACTGCGTTGGCTAATTCCGCTAGCCCTGCGCAAATCGAGGGAAGAGCTAGAGTCGCTGCGGTCGTATTAGTTGTCGTAATTGCTGTTTTGGTCGCAACCTAACCGCATTGGCTCGGTCGAGCCGGTCTAAAGTAACATCAAAGCAACCCGCGTCGAGGGATGCGATCATGCCATCAGGCGTACAACAGGCCACTTCAAGGGTTGACCCGAAGCCTCGCGAAGACTGGCAACAAATCTTTGCCCAGCGAACGCTGGAGGACCGCCGAATGTTGCCACACGTCAAGCGCTTCATGGAGCGGCTGGCCGGCGACAGGAAGTTCCGCACGGCCCTTTCGGAGAACATCGACGCCCCTCGATCGGTAACAGAGCGCTACGGCATCGAAGTTGACCCAATGGAGATGCTGCCGCTCTGGTGCGGGGACTACGTGGAGCACCGCTTCGAGCCGGAGGCTGCCAGGTGGCCGCTGGTTATGATGTGGGACGAGTACATGGGCGAGATGTTGCGCCATCGCCACCTCCTGCGCGCCGAGGGCGAAATGTTGACAGTCAACCCTCGCTTCCACGCTTGGCGCAAGCGCCAAATCCGGCGCTGTGACGACGAACTAGGCGAGCTGGCGCCGTCGATCACGCACCCCATCATCGCTTTCGAGCTGAGTGAAGGCTGTTCCGTCGGTTGCTGGTTCTGCGGCTTGTCGGCCGAGCGCTTCAAGGGCTATTATGAGTATAGCGAGGAGCATGCCGAGGTTTGGCGCGGTGTGGTCGGTGTCGCGAGCGAGATGTTTGGTTCGGCAGCCCGCACTGGCTTCTGCTACTGGGCCACAGATCCGATCGATAACCCGGACTACGACCGCTTTCTGTTCGGCCACTATCAAATCACGGGCGCATTGCCACAAACGACGACGGCCGCCCCGCTTAAGGATCAGGCGCTCACCAGGCGCGTGCTTGAACTGTTCAAACGTTACGGTAGCGTGACGAATCGTTTCTCAGTGCTGAGCACGAACCATCTCAATCAGATTCACGCGGCGTTTTCGCCCGAGGACCTGATGGGGGTCGAACTCGTCCTGCAGGGCAAAGAGGGGCCGACCGCAAAGGCTTTTGCCGGGCGCGCACGCAAGCGGCAGAAGAAACTCCAGGCAGCCAACACAGATGATGCACTCGCCTTGTCGGGGGACTATCCCACGACGATCGCCTGCGTCTCCGGCTTCCTCGTAAATATGCGGCAAGGACGTATACAACTGGTAACGCCGGTACCGGGTAGTGAACGCTGGCCTCTCGGGTACCGTATCGTGGACGAACGTTTCTTCAGCACGCCCGACGAGTTCCGGGAAGGGCTGCAGTGCATCATCGACGGGCATATGTTCGAAAGCCCACCTCCCAACCGGCCGATCCGCTTCCGCGGAGATCTGCAATACGAGGCAGGGAACGGGTACTTCCATCTCCGCTCACGCAACATTGAACACCGGGTGCTCGACGAGATCGTTCCGATTTCCGTTGGCGATCTGATCGCGTACGGCAACTGCACAGCCTCGGAGCTTATTATGCGGGTCGCAACGGACGGAGCGAGCGCCCTTGCAGTCGCCGATCTGCTGGACCAGTTGTACGCGGCCGGGGTGATCGAAGAGGACCTCGACGACGTTTCGCTTGGCCGAACAGCGGTTGATGACGGGCCGCATGGCTTTGGCTTGTCTGTCCGCTAGGACGCGAATGCCTTCCGGCGACAGAGGCATGGGCAAGACGATGATCACGAAGCGCTTCCGGACCAGCATCCAATATCTTCTCCCCGCTCTCGTCGGGGCCTCTTCTTGGCTCGACGGGCGCGTCAGTGTCTTGGGCACGATGACTGGCGTCATCATCCTTGCGATTGGCATTTCCGGCATCCCGCTGTCTCTGGCTGCTCGTTCTTTATCGACCCTTGTTCTAGCCTGCTTTTCTCACCGAATCTAAGCGCCAGGCTCCGTTGTGACGCGGCGCAGGCGCTGGCATGGCTGTGGAATTCGAGAACGGGCGCGATCAGCGCCGCAGTGTTGCGACGGTCGGGTTGCTCAGCAATGTATCCTGTGTTGTTTGTGAGAAGGGTTCAGGTCCGGCGGCGTCACAGAGCCGCGGCACGTATTCGGGCGTGAGCCAGGGCGAACTCTTCGGCATAGGGACACGCTGAGGCCATCGCCACCTTGATGCGACGAACCGAGACGCACACCTGTGCGCCGATCTTCAGCAGTTTCAATCTGATCGTGCCGCAGCTGGCGTTGGCGAGCCGGGTATGGGCAAGACCGAGGCGACGCAAGGCGCAGATCAGGACATACGCAAACGAGGCGAACCACAGCCGCAGCTGATTGGCGCGCATGGTGTTGGCACTGGTGCGATCGGCGTAGAGGTCGAGCTGACATTCCTTGATCCGGTTCTCCATCTCGCCGCGGGCGCAGTAGAGTTCCTCATAAAGCGCCCGTGCCGCCCAGCGCTCCGGCTTGAGTGACGTCACGATGAAGCGCGGATTGGCGCCCTGCGTCGTCCATTCGGCCTTGGCCACGACCCGCCTGCGGCGTGACCAGCTGTCTTTTGTCGACCATCTGAAGTCGCGGAAGACTCGGGCGGCCTGGCCGCTTTTCCTGGAGACCAGACAGGCTTCCTCGAGGGCCGGGGGCGATCTTGGTTTCCAGCCGTTCGTTGCGGGCGAGCCCGAAGACGTAGTCGACGCGGTTGATCTCGCACCACGCGCAAAACCGCACCAAAACCGTCACGAAAGCGCGGATGATGAAGGCGATTTTTTCCGCGCAGCCGCCGGCATTGCCGAGCATGTTCATTTCATCTTCGAAAATCGAGGCGCAAAAGCTGGAGCCGCATGCCGGATCGGCCATACCGCAGACGCCCGAACCGGCATCGGGTGCAACGCGCGACTTTCGCAAACTGCTGCGGCAGGGTCAGCAAAAAGGGACCCATCGCCGGAAAGAAGATTCGCGAGGAGGAGATGATCCGCTGCGGCTACTACCTGACGGCTGCGGAGCAGCGGCAGTTCGAATTGCTGACGATCAGCAACGGGCACAGCATGACCGAACTGCTGCGAAAGGCTGTTCAGGGCTATATCCGCATTCACAAGCACAAACTGCCGAAGGAATAGTCGGCGGTTTGGAGTCGCTGTCTCTTGCTGCAGCGGGTGATGTTCGTGGCTCTTTTGCGACGCGCAAAAAAGGGCCTGCGGCGAAACACTGCGTCGCGGGCCCTGAGACGTCTTGCCTACTTGGATTGTTTGAGGTGTTTCAGCACCTGGCCGAGGATTGTGTCTCGTCCCGGACGCCCGCTGGCTGCCGCTTTGTCGTCGACCAGCTTTGCGGCCAGTCTGGGCGACAGCGGGATGAAGTCGTAGCCGTGTGAGATGGCTGCGCGGTGAAGATCCTCAAGCGTTTCGAAGGCGCGATCGTGGGTGCCGAGCCAAAGACCGGGCTCGTCGGTTTCTTCGTGCGGGAACGCTTGTAGGAAGTACGTCCGAAGCGGTGGATCGTAGCCGATGACAGCGTCTGGATCGGAGCGCACCTGTCCGGTGACGGTGCCAGTGACGGTGATGGTGTAGCGGCTCATCGCAACCTCCTTTTGTCAGCGGGGGAGCCGGCCCCTTGCGGGACCGGCCACTGATGCCTCACTGGGGGTTGTTCCAGAGGATGACCTTCTTGTTTTCCTCGCCACCGGGGGCGGGAGCGAGATTGCCGAAGATGACGCCGATCTCGGGGGCTTCCAGCTTGACCGAGAGGTATTCCTCGCCCGAACGCTGGGAGATGCGGTGCCAGCCGGCTCCGATCTCGAAGCCCGTGCGCTTGTTGACGATCCGGTAGTCGGGGGCGTCCTCGCGCGACTTGTTGGTGTTCGGGATAACCGTGATCGGGGCATTGACCCGGAGCGTGGCAAAGACGCCTTCCATCGAGCCGTCAGCCTTGGTGGTGAGGTTTGCGATCGTGGTGGCCATGGTAGTTCTCCTTCGTTGCATCGGGACCATTCCCGATGGCGCCAAAGGAGAGGGCCGTCCTGCTGCGGTCATCTCGGCGAAAATTCTGGAAAATTCTGTTTGCCGAAAAATTGCGGGCAGGCCCTTCGCCTGCCCGCAGACAAAAAACAGAAATCGAATTTTCCTGAATATTCGCCGAGTGTACCCCCAACGGGGGTTGACCGCACAAAGCAGGCGGTCGTCTACAAAGGCGACATGAAACGGGAATGGCCCCGGATGCGACCGAAGGAAAAGAACTCAGGCCGCCATCGCCAGACCGCCGACGCAACGCTGGCGGATCGCAGGAACATGCTGCAGCCTCTCGGGTCATATCGTCGGTATTGCCAACACACATCGAACAGCAGCCCGGCGCGTGAGCGCCTTGCGTGTTCGGTATGGCGGCATAGCGGTTTCGAGATCGGGGCCGGCTGGCAGCGGCCTTCAAGCCCCTCGGGGATGATATCGCGCAGTCAGGTTGCATGACCCGGCAAGCCAGGATGTTGTTCGGCACGCTTGCACCCGCTTCAGAGGCGAGAAAAGATGATCATCCGCACAAAGCCCCGCGGCTCTGCGCGTGGACCGGTTTCGAAGGGGGCCGGCTCCGTCCGCTCATACAAGTGGATTAGGCGGCGAGGAGCCGGATCAACATATTGGATTGAACCCGCCGGGCTGTCGGGGGGACCGCATCCATCATCCTGGCAACGCCAGACGCTCGTCCGGTGTCATGCGGGCTTCCGCTTGGCGGCGAATGTCCGTACCTGCATTGCGCAGCATGGCGCACCAGTCCTCCACATTGTACGTCGTCGCCATCTGGCCCCTGGCCAGATCGTAAATGACGCACGGCTTGTTCGCGATGGCGAGCCGAAGCACGTTGACGGCCGTGCCCGGTGATGCGCCGTCCCAGACCATCATGCCAAAGTCGGCGCGCCGCGCCATTTCCCGGTCCTTGGCGGCGTGGACCCAGTATCCTGTGGCGCCCTCAGGAGAAGGAACATGGTAGGCGGCCCAGTCGCCCAGATTGTTGCGGGGTTCCTTGCCGGCATAGAAGACCCCGACATGCTCGTACTTGTAGCCGGCGAGCAGGCCCTGCGCCTCGGCATCGGCTCCAGGCGCGTCGCCAATCAGCACGCCGTGCTCGGCAGCAACGATTGCGCCGATGCGAGCGATGGCAGGTTCCGGCAGCTCGAATATCTCGCGTGATCCGCCTATGAATATCATTGACATCGTGACTTTCCCTTCTCTCCAGCGCCCCCGCCCCGCGCCGGCCGCCCTCTCCCCCTTGGCGCCCTGCGCGAGGGATCGTCACCCGAAGGCCGAGACGGCGAAGCCGGCTCGGGGAGCGGCGGGACGCCGCGACTAGAGCCCGGCCGGCCGCAGGCCGGCGCGCCCGGACCCTGCCGCCAGCCCATAGACTCATGTCCTGTATCGAGCGCAAGAGCACCGACTGATTGTCCCGCGCGGGAATGAAGCCCCAGCTCTGCGAGTAGCGCTCGGCCTCGGCGTCGATCGCCCGACCACCACCGCGCGGCCGCCGACGATGTCGGCGCCGGCGACGCAGCGATGCAGCGCGTGGCGGAAATCGGCAATCGTCTTGTGGTCGGGAACCAACTTGCCTACCAGCCACATGACTTCGACGTTTCGCTTGCATTCACGCTCGATACGGCGGGAGGAGCGAACTTCGTTCAGATACGCGTAGAGATATAGTTTGAGCAGATCGCTCGGATCGTAACCTGGTCGACCTGTTGGCGCAGATGTTGCCCGTTGGAAGCCCAAAGCGGAAACATCAAGGTTCTCAACGAATGCGTCGATGACCCGTACTGGGGAATCCATCTCGACATAGTCATCGACCGTCGCTGGCAGCAACGTTGCCCTGACGCCGATCAATCCCTGCGATGTATGCAATGCTCATTCCACTGCTTCGGGTGGAAACCATAGCAGAATCTGAAGGATAGCGGCTAACAATCTGCATCTCGCCGCCTTGCGGCATGATTTTTACTGTCGTCGCTCAGTCACGCTTCTGCCCTGGTTTTGGCTGATGCAGCCGACGCTTCACGTTCGGCCGCAGGGCGTTACGCACATCCTTATCCGTCACGGCGAGATCGAACCATTCGGGATCGAAATACCCACCACACCACCGTTTGGTATCGGCGTGTTCGGGGTCTGCTTTATCTGACACGATTTCCAGAAAACGCTCGTATCCGGGCACGCCGCCGACATCTTCGGGCGGCCTGGCACGCGCCCCATCGATGCAGCTCCCATGCTTAGGTGCGGCATCGAAGGTGCCAAATTCCTCGACTACGATCGTATGGCGCCAGCTATCGCCGAAGTCATAGAGATAACTGAAGATGGCCCCCTGTTCGAAGTCGCGAAGATGGACGTCTCGGGAGTTGAAGACACGAGGGTCATCCTCAAAGGCATCCTCAGTCAGTAACTCCACATCGCTGTAGCGCAATCCACCGATCCGAAACTCGTGAAGGTGGTAATTCCACCAATTGAAAGCCGCCTGGACGGCAAGATGCAGTTGATCGAGATTCCAGTTTGCCGGCAAAACCAGCCGACGCCAGACCTCCGGCTTGATCTCATCCAGTGATACATGAATTTGTACGGCATTGATGGCTCTGAACATACGGCATGTGAACAGAATGGCTGGGAAGGGGTCAAGTCACGCCGCCCATCATCCATGAACGACGCCGTTTCCCGCATGGCGTTTTGACACAGCCTGTCACGCGCCGTCCTACGCGAACCGCCAGACGGGGATGCCCAGCCGACGAGCCTTGTCGGCAAGGTTGTCGGTGATGCCGGAGCCGGGAAAGACGATCAGGCCGTAGGGCACCACGGAGAGAAGCTGGTCGTTGCGGCGGAACGGAGCCGCCTTGGCGTGCCGGGTCCAGTCCGGCTTGAAGGCGATCTGGGTGACCTTGCGGTTCTCGGCCCAGCAGGCGGCGATGCGCTCGGCGCCGCGCGGGCTGCCGCCGTGGAGCAGGACCATGTCGGGATGCTTGTCGCGGGCCTTGTCGAGCGCGTCCCAGATCCGGTCGTGATCGTTGCAGTCGAGGCCGCCGGCGAAGGCGATCTTGGTCCCGGCTGGAACGAGCACCTCGGTTTCGGCGTGGCGACGGGCGGCGAGGAAGTCCCGGGAGTCGATCACCGCAGCGGTCATCGCCTGGTGGGAGACCTTGGAGCCGGTGCGCGGCCGCCATGCCGATCCGGTCTGCGCCTCGTAGAGGTCGGCGGCCTCATCGCGCATGATTTCGAGCACGTTGCGGCGTTCGATATAGCTGATGCCTTCCGCGGTCAGCCGCTCCAGCTCGACGGACTTTACCTCCGAGCCGTCCTGCTCCTGCTGGCTCGAGCGCTGCGCCTCCTCGTTGCGGTCGAGGCTGCGGGCGACGCGCTCGGCGGCACGGTGGAAGACGTTTGCGAACGACCAGAGCAGGTCGTCGAGGTCGGGTTCGAGCCTGGTGTCGCCAAGCATGCCGGCGAAGGTCTCGACGATGTCGGCGAGGCCGGCCCGGATCACCTCGTCGTCGGGAAGTGGCCGAGGATCAGGTTCGTCCTGATGCGGGCGATGGCCGTACATCTGCAGTTCGAGGATGACTCGGTCGGTCGGCGAGGAGGCGTGGTAGGGCTCGTAGGCGTCGTCGAGAGGAAGCTCGTAGGTCATGGCGGTGTCTCCGTCGGTGGTGGCCGCGCCTATCGCGGCCTGACAGCGCATCCCGGCCGCGCCCCAGGCGCGGCCGCACCGAAGGCCGGAGCGCGAGCGGAGGACGGCGCAGCCGTTGCGGCCGTGACCGGGGGGTGGCAGGGGTCGCCTCTCGGGCAGGCTGCGGGCGCGGCCTCTCCGGTGGACCGCCGCCACGTCTGCAGGCTGTCCGGCGACGTCGCGGCGGCGCGCGGGCCGGCCCGCCCCGGGTGAGCTGGTCGCGGAGCCATGCCGCGAGACGGGCGGGCCCGAGATGACGCAGATCGTCGTTGAAGTCGCCGAGCTGCGGCCGCAGCACCAGGGCGAGAAGCCCGGCCTCGCCGGCGCGCTGGCTGAGGCGCTCGATGCCGTGCCGGCCGGCAGCGTCCGCATCGGCCGCGATGTAGAGGCGGCGACAGTCAGGCGGGAAGATCAGGCCGGCGAGGTGGTTCGCCGAGGTGGCGGCGGCAACCGGCAGAGCCGGCATCACCACCTTAAGCGACGCGATCGTCTCGAACCCCTCACCGGCGGCCACGGCCGGGACGGGCACACCGGGCTCAAGGCCAAGCCAGATGGCGTTGCCCAAGAGATGACCCAGGGAGCGGCGTGGGTGGGCGAGGTGCGCCTTGCCCTGACCCGAGGGATCAAGCCAGGTGCGTTGCAGGCCGGTGATCTGCCCGTCGAAGCTGGTGACAGCGGCAATCAGGGCCGGAAGCGTCCGCGTCTCGCCGGTCACGAAATCCCGGTAGTAGCAGCCGGCATGGAAGCGCAGCGCACGCTCATGCACGGAGAGCAGAATGCCGCGGCCGGCGAGGTATCGTTCGGCCAGCGTGCCGGCGATCGGCTGCGACATGGCGAACAGCCGACGCGCGGCATCGGGGGAGCCGCGCGCCGCGGCAGGCCGGCGCTGCGCGCCGAAGGGGTGGGCCGCAGGCTGGGACGGTGGCAGCGGCATGGAGAGGAAGCGACGTGCTTCATCCGCGACTTCGCGGAAGTCGACCAGACCACAGCTCAGCTCGATGACGTCGAGCAGGTCGCCATATTCTCCGCTCGCTTCATCGACCCATTTTCCAGCTGATCCTTTCGCGTTGGCCTTCAGCCGCACATGCATGGAGCGGCCGCGGGCGTTGCGCACATCGCCGACAATCCAGTAGTTGCCGGAGCGATGGCCGTTGGAGAGATATTCGCGGCACACCGCCTCGGCATGTTCGCCAAGGCGGCGTGCCAGCTCGGAGGCCGAGACGGTCATGATCGTCTCCCCTCACGCCACTGACGCGCGGTCGGTGACGCCGACCAGTGTGTGGCGGTCGAGCAACGCGGCGAGGATGGACGGCCCCTTCTCGCTCGTCGGGATGAACAGCCGGAGCTTCCAGGAGATGATTTCGGAGATCAGGCCCAGCGCCTTCAGGCGGGGAACAAAAGCGTCGGTAAAGCCGGTCAGCTCGATACGGTGGTCGTTCATGACCCGACTGCGGCGCAGGATCAGTCCGTCGGCGAGTTGCAGTCCGATCCGTCCGTCGACGAGCCCGGTCCAGGCATCTCCCGGCGCGAGCCTCGGCGCATCGGAAAGACCCAGGTTGCGAAACAGGGTCGTGACCAGCGGTGTTGCGATGTGGCGGCCGATGATGCGCTCCCCGGCATCGGTCTGCATACGATAGACTCGGCAGTCGTCGTCCGGCAGCCTCCGCCAGATAGGCAGCAGGAGGCCGGTGACGACATGGAAGATGCTTGTGGTGAACTCCGGGACGGCGGCGACTTCCGAGTCCCACAGCTCGCAGAACTCTTTCCGGTCGGCGGGCTGCCAGTGGGTTTTGGCAAGGGCGTCTAGGCCAAAGCGTAGTTCGTCCGTCGGCCGCAGCAGCCTCACACGGTGCTCTATCGCTCCGTCGTCGAGCATCAGGCTTGCTGTGGGTAGTTGTATCGCCGCGCGGCTCGATCGCGAGTTGACGAGCATGGCCGATCGCGGCTCCGCTCGGGCGATCGCGAGAGCATCGGCCAGACCGAGTGGGCGGACGCGGTCCTTGCGGGCGACGCTCAGCACATGCGACTGCGCGCCCGAGACCGGATGCGTGTAGACCGTGCGGCGATCGGTGACGACGATGCTCTCCGCCGTGATCGTCTCCAGACCTTTGTCATAGGAGCCGGCAGCGATCGCGCCCTCGACCTTCGCCGTCATCAGTTGCTCGAACACCTCGAACAGCAGATTCTGGGTTTCGATGCGCAGCGCCAGCAGGCGGTTGAGCCAGGTCGTGATCGGCGGCAGGTCGTCGCGCAGCCCGCCCTCGTCAGTCGTCAGCGACAGTCCGGTCACAGTCTCGAAGGTCGTGAGCGAGCAACCCTCGATCTTGCCCTGATGCAGCAGCATGTAGAATTGGCGAAGTGCGGCCCGCGCGTAGGGGCTTTCGAGATTGTCCTCGGCACGGAACAGCCCTGCCCCGCCGGTCTGGCGCTGGCCGCGCGTGATCGCACCCAGCGTGTCGAGACGCCTGGCGATGGTCGACAGGAAGCGCTTGCCGGCTTTCACGTTCGCGGCCATGGGCCGGAACAGCGGCGGTTGCTTCTGATTTGTGCGGTGGGTGCGCCCGAGACCCTGGATGGCATTGTCGGCGCGCCAGCCGGCCTCGAGCAGATAATGCTTGCGCAGTCTTTGGTTCTTCGCACCGAGATCGGCATGATAGGAGCGGCCAGTGCCGCCAGCGTCGGAAAAGATCAGCACGCTTTTGTCGTCGTCCATGAAGCTCTGGGTCTCGGCGAGATTGGCAGAGATCGGGCGATGCTCGACGGCGAGCCGGGCAATGCCGTCGCGGCCGATCTTCTTCACGATGCGGCGCGAGCGGCCGGTCACCTCGGCAACGGTGTCGGCGCCGAAGTGATGGAGGATCTGGTCGAGCGCGCTGCCGACCGGGGGCAGCGAGGCGAGTTTTTCGATCATCTCGTCGCGCCGACGAACGGCCTCCCGGCATTGGACGGGATTGCCGTCGGCGTCGTGGACCGGCCGCGAATAGACGTTCCCCTCGGCGTCCGAATATTCCTCGAACAACTGGGTGGGGAAAGAGTGCATCAAGTAGCCGCCGACATACTCGCGCGGCGTGACGTCGACATGCAGGTCAGACCATTCCTCGGTCGGGATCTCGGCCAGCCGTCGTTCCATCAGCGCTTCGCCGGTCGAGACGATCTGCACGACCGCCGAATGACCGTGGGCGAGGTCCTGTTCGATCGCGCCGATCAGGGTCGGCGTCATCATCGAGGTGATGAGATGACTGAAGAAGCGTTGCTTGGTGCTCTCGAAGGCTGAACGCGCCGCCGATTTTGCGTCGCGGTTCAGCGTGCCGGCCTCGCTGGTGATGTTGGTCGCCTCGAGTGCGGCGGTCAGGTTGTTGTGGATGACCTGGAAGCCGTCCGCATAGGCGTTGTAACTGCGGATCTGCTCGTCGGTCAGCGCGTGCTCGAGCAGATCATATTCGACGCCGTCATAGGAGAGCGAACGCGCCGCATAGAGGCCGAGAGATTTGAGATCGCGGGCGAGCACTTCCATCGCCGCGACACCGCCATCCTCGATCGCGGCGACGAACTCGGCGCGGTTGGCGAAGGGAAAATCCTCGCTGCCCCAGATGCCGAGACGCTGCGCATAGGCGAGGTTCTCGACCGCGGTCGCACCGGTCGCGGAGACGTAGACGACGCGCGCGTCGGGAAGGGCGTGCTGCAGCCGCAGTCCCGCCCTTCCTTGCTGCGACGGGGCGACGTCGCCACGCTCGCTTTTGCCGCCAGCAGCGTTGGCCATGGCGTGGGCCTCGTCGAAGACGATGACGCCGTCGAACGATTTTTTCTCCGCCGACAGGTTTACATCAATCCCCGTCGAGCCTTCGGCCCTCCTCGCCGAATTTTCCTTGTTCCCAGTCGGGGCGTCGGCCCTCCCTGCCTCTTGGCCAACCCAGTCGAGGATCTGGGCGATCCGGGATTTCTTGCCTTCCCGTTCCTGTGAGCGCAGCGTCGCGTAGGTTGTGAACAGGATGCCCTCTGCAAGGCGGATCGGCGTGCCCTGCCGATAGCGCGACAGCGGCTGGACGAGAAGTTTTTCCTGGCCAAGTGCCGCCCAATCGCGCTGGGCATCCTCCAGTAGCTTGTCCGACTTGGAAATCCAGATTGCGCGCCGGCGACCCTGCAGCCAGTTGTCCAGGATAATGCCGGCGACCTGCCGGCCCTTGCCGCAACCGGTCCCGTCACCCAGGAACCATCCACGGCGGAAGCGCACAGCATTCTCAGTGTTCTCCGGCGCGGCCGCGACGACATCGCAGGTCTCGTCGACTGTCCAGGCGCCGTCGAGGTGGCCGCGATGCGCCTCGCCCGCATAGATCACGCTTTCGAGTTGGGCGTCCGACAGCAGGCCGTCGTCGACCACGGCGTCAGGCAAGAGGGGGCGGTATGACGGCTTTGGGGGCGCGACCGCAGCCATCGCCGCTGACTGCACCAGCGGCGTCGGATGGGGCTTGGCGCGGGGTATGTCGATCGACTGGAGGGCATAGGGCTCGTAGATCGCATCGGTCAGCCGGCCCCCCTCCTCCGGCATCCAGTCGCGCAGCTTGTAGGCTATTGGAACGGCGGGCGTGCCGCTTGCTACGAGCGCCCGGGTGGGCTCTGCCCGGCCAGTCGGGCCGGCTGCTCGAACAGACTTTGGAGATGTCGGTGCCGCGGCTGGGGGCACGGCTTTTGCAGCGGCACGGCCGGACATGCGCGCCGCCGTGTTCGCCAGGATTCGCTGCGACAAAGCTCCGATCGAATCTGGAAAGCCGCCCGGTGTCCGGGGCGGCACGTCGGAGATCCAGGAGAGCAGCGTCTCGGCATTCATGGCCTTGCCCCGCGAGCCGGGAAAGCTGGTCGGGTTGGTAGCGGGAACCTTGTCGATGACGGTCAGGCGGGTCTCGGCCGTGGTCCCATGGCGAGCGTAGACACCGCCGTCGATCGCCGCGGTGAACACGACGCTGCCCTGCTGCTGCAGCCGTTCGAAGCCGCGCCGCCATTTGGGATTTTCAGGAGAAAGACCGGTGCCGGTGATCGCAACCAGGCGGCCGCCCGAACGCAGGCGGGCGAACGCGGAGGAGACGTGTCGCCAGGCGGCATCGGCGACATGGCCGTCGACATAGGCGCCGACGGTGAAGGGCGGGTTCATCAAGACGACCGAGGGCTCGATCGCGGCATCGAGATGATTGTCGATATGCGCTGCGTCATGCCGCGAGACCCGGGCTTGCGGAAACAGCAACGCGAGGAGATCGGCCCGTGTCGCGGCAAGCTCGTTGAGGACGAGCGATGCCCGGGCGATCTCGGCATGCACGGCGAGCAGTCCGGTACCGGCCGAGGGTTCGAGGACGACGTCCGAAGATGCGATCGCCGCGGCTTGTGCGGTAACGAAAGCGAGCGGCAGCGGCGTGGAGAGCTGCTGCAGGGCCTGGCTTTCATCGGACCGTCGCGTATGGGTGGGAAGAAGTTCAGCGATGCGCTTCATCATCGCCAGCGCTGCACGCGGCGTGGTGCACCGGGACAGGATCGCAGGACCGACTCGGCGCAGGAAAAGCACCTCGGCAGTTTCGAGCGCCTCATAGGCGTCCTTCCAGACCCAGAACCCTTGCGCATCGCTGCCGCCGAAGCAGTCGGTCATGGCCCCACGCAATGCCGCGGCGGTGATGATCTTGCCCTCTTCGAGAAAGGGCAAAAGCAGCATTGCCGCTTGGTGGATGGCCTGGGCGCTATCCGCTTGTGCCGGCGGGGCAAGAGAAGCGGTCCTGCGGCCCACGGCCGATGTGATCGAAACGGTGTTCATGGAGATGTCCTTCGCGAGAGGGGGAGTGGCGCCCGCGCCGGCACTCTCTCCGCGCCAGCCGGGCCGCACTCCTCCCGGCTCCCCTCTGTCTCTACGGGTTGCGCTCAACGCCGAGCCGTGGATTGAATGCGCGCACAGGGATGCGGCGGCGACCTGGATCTGTGGAGGTGATGCGACGGTTCAGAATTGGCAGTGCGGTCTACGAGGAGGCAGCGCCTGACCTGCAGGCGGCGCTGGCGAACGCCTACGCCCGCAAGGAACGTCCGCTATGTCTGTGCCGCGAGCCAGGCTGCGCGATGTATGTCGCCCGCATCGGCGACCTTCACCTGATCAAGCGCATGCCGCTGAGAGGCGGCGGGCATGATCCAACCTGCGATTCCTACGATTCGCCTTTCGAACTGTCTGGGCTGGGCCCATTGATGGGCAGCGCGATACAGGTCGATCCGCAGAACGGCATGGCAGCATTGAAGCTGGACTTCAGCTTGTCAAAGACCGGAAGTCGGACAGTGGCTGTGCCTGGTGGCCAGAATTCTGCCGGCGTAACCGCATCTCCCAAGAGGATGTCGCTGCGTGGTCTGCTTCACTATCTCTGGCACGAGGCCGAACTGACGGTCTGGGCATCGCGAGGGGCCGGCAAGCGACATTGGTGGAATGTCCGCTGGCATCTTCTCGAGGCAGCGGCGCAAATGACGGTAAGAGGCGGCCCGCTGGCAGACATGCTGTTGGTGCCCGAGCCATTTCGCGCCGGGAACAGGCAAGCGATCGAACATCGCCGCAACGCGATCCTGGCTCCGGCGTTACCGCCGAAATCCGGCCCACGGAAGTTGCTGGTGCTCGTCGGCGAGGTGAAGGAGATCATGCCCGGCCGCTCAGGTCAGAAGCTCGTCATCAGGCATTTGCCCGGTTTTCCCTTCATGATCGACGATGCATTGCATCGGCGTTTGCAGGCACGGTTCGAGAAAGAGCTGTCACTGTGGGAGGCGGATACGAGCTCACATTTGATAGCGATCGCGACGTTCGGACTGAACCCCGCCGGCATCGCCATTGTTGAGGAAATCGCGTTGATGGTGGTCTCCGAGAACTGGGTTCCTTATGAATCGGTCCCGGAAAAACGGCTTGTCGATGAGCTCGCCCGCCGTGCGAGAAGAGCGTCAAGGGATTGCGCTTTGACCTGCAACCCGACCAGCCGACCGCCGATGCGTTGCTCCAGAACAAGGACGAGCCGATCGCGCTCTTCGTCGTTCCGGCCGGAGCGGACCAGAACTTCGAAGCGTCGCTCGACGAAATGATCGCGGCGCGGCCGGAAATCGACTCCTGGGTGTGGCGGGTCGGCGAAGGCGATATGCCCCCGCTACCGCCTTGAGCTGTGTCGCGGGCAAAATTTCCAGCGAGGCTCAGTACGTCTTACGCAAGACCCAGCTTCTTCTTGAGCTCGGCATTCTCCTTGCGCAGACGGTCGGCAAGCAGGTTCTTTAGGCGCTTGTTTTCTTCTTCGAGCGCGACAAGATCGCGAAGGTCGCCGCTGTCTGAAGAAGGTGCGGCGGCCCTCTTCCAATAATAGTAGGTCTGCTCCGATATGCCGGCCTGACCGACAGCAATCTTGCTGGTCGCGCCGCCCGCGATCGACTTTTCGATCTGGGCTAGCTTCTGGGCGCGTTCCTTCTCGGAATATGTCTTGCGGGCGGTCTTCGATGTCACCGGAGCTTCCGCGGCTGGGGGCGCAGATTTCGCTCCGTTCTTGCGGGCCGGCTTTACGAGCTCTGCCTTCGCTTTCTTTGCTCGCGGAACTTTCTTCTTCGATTCAGGCACTACCATCTTGGCTGGCGCTACTGTCGTCTGAACAGTCTGAGCGTCCTGAAAATCGGCCATCATACACTCCGCTTCTGGTTTTTCCCCTTCTTCAGCATCAAGGGGTCTAATACTGAAGTCAATGACCTGGGAATTTGGAAGCTGAGCAGCATGAGCCGGCTGCGTCATCTCCGTGGCAATTTTGGACAGGTCAAGATCGCCCCAGATCGAATGAGTTCGCTTTTGCAGGCCACGCTTCTGTTTCAGTTCCACGATGAATGGCCGGATCTGGCGCTTCATAGTCCGTTCCTTGATGTGAGCATGACTTGTTAGCCAAGTCGGAGTTTGGGTTAGCGAGTGCCAGACGTATCATATCGCTTTCGCCGTGCTTTACCGGAGAAGCCCCGCAACGAGCAAGCGGTGTGTCATGGGCCCAGGCAATCGGCTCAATCAACGGGGGCAAACGTGCCTACCGAGAGAGCGCTGCCTCATACACGCGATGCTCAGGCGTCGAGCCGGCGGAGTGCGATGACTGTGCACAATCCGGCTGGAGCGATTGCAATCCTTATATTCTTGGGAACTAATCTTCTCATGGCGGCGGATGAGCTGGACGCGCTTGTTTTCGGGATGGCGGTCGACAGCGTTCGGGCGCTTCCTGTTGGTTTCACAGAAAAAGCCGCAGAAATCGCCGACAGAAGCCATGGCGTCCTGCTTTTCGATTTGCGCATCGATGGCGACTTGGAGATGCAACGGATCGCCGCCATCCGGTATCCCAGCAATCAGACAGGTATCCTAGCCCTGGACAAGCACGGCTCGGTGATCAGCCATTGCATGATCAATGGCACTTTCTCCGGCTTTATCGCTCCCTTGGAGGACTGGAACACGCTGCCGCTGCCGATGCAGGCAAGGACGAGTATCGCCGGCCCGATCAGCCTCTTCATCGCCGCTTTACGCAATGCCGGATACATCCCGCGCGGCAGGCGCTGACGTGAAGTTTAGTTCGGTGGCTGTCGACCATATTGTCGACGCAGTTGGCCTCTTCATGGGCCGGGCCGCTCGTTCACACCGGATGGACCTTTCACTATGTTCCCCGCCCGAATTCTGACTCCTGGATGGGTTGGACAGATGCGGCATCAGAATCCGGCGCTGGAAGCGCATCACGTCGAACGCCGGCGTGCTCGAAGAAGGCGACGAGGGGTATCACCTGAGCGTCGATGACGCCAGCATAGCCTCAGACCGGTTGGTGACAAACTAGGGAATCTACCCGACATAAAAAGCCCGCTGGCGGCTCCGGGAAGCAGCCGGCGGACTCTCACGCGCGTGGGAAGCGGCCGCAACAGGTTTTGGGACAGACATTCGACCGCTCTGGCGTGCCTAATGCTTGATTTGCACCACGGTTCCCCTTGACGACACGAGCGTACGAATTCGTACCCAAGTCCTTATTCGGCCCAACGAAGTGACATTCGCCATTGCCTGGGACCGGGCTTGGCAGGATAAAGGTCGATCGCTTGCTGACTGTTCGGGCGCAAGCGGCTGAGAGATGCGTGTGCTCTTGCCCCAAAACGGAGGCCTGGAGCATGGCTCAGCTTCAGCAATCAGTCATTCGCAACCGTCTACTGGCATCTCTATCGCCGGACGACTTTGCCCTGGTGCAGCCGCATCTCGAGGCCGTTACGTTTGAGGTGCGCGAACATCTGTTCAGAGCCGACCAGAAGATCGCGCATGTGACCTTCCCCGAATCCGGCGTTGCCTCGATCGTCGCCGATACGAGGGAGGGACGGTTCGAGGTCGGCATGGTCGGATCGGAGGGTCTGGTGGGTGTCCCCATCGTGCTTGGCGTGGACCGTTCGCCGCACACCTGCCTGGTCCAGGCTTCGGGAGAAGCCGTGCGCATCGGGGCGGAGGCGCTCCAGGCGGCGATGGACCAGGGGCCGACGCTGCGCCCGCTGCTTCTTCGGTTCGTGCACACCTTCGTCGTGCAGGTCAGCCAGACGGCCTATGCCAACGCCGGCTATTCCGTCGAAGAGCGACTGGCGCGCTGGCTGCTGATGACGCATGACCGGCTGGAGCGGGACGACATGCCTATTACGCACGAATTCATGGGGGTTATGCTCGGCACGCGTCGTCCCGGCGTGACCCTTGCGGTGCAGATGCTGGAGGGCGTCGGTGCGATCAAGGCCACGCGTGGTCACATCACGCTGAGGGACCGCGAGAAGCTGGAACAGATCGCCGGCCAGTCCTACGGTTTCGCCGAGAAGGAATATTCCAACGTGTTCCAGTTCCCGATCAAGCGAGGCGGATGAGGGCGGCCTTGCGCTACTTCATGAACGTGCGCTACCGCGGTCGGCTGATAGCCGATCATGAAGGCGACGAACTGCCAGACGAGGAAGCTCTGCGCGGGCATGCGCTCGACACCGCGCGAGATCTCGTCTTCCGCACCCGCATGGACACAATCCGCAGCTGGTTCGACTGTAGTTTCGAAGTCACCGACGAGACCGGCAGGGTCGTGCTGGTGATGCCGTTCGGCGCTGTGATCCCGGAGTCTGCCTGACGGTCCGAATGGCACACAGCAAGGTCACCCCGACCTCATACTGCCGAATGTTCGGAATCATACCAAGCCTTGAAGACCGCAGAAATCCACATCTAAATTCTCGGGTCAGGTTCAGGGAGGAATCTCGATGACCCATGCTTTTCACGCCCTCACGCTCGAGAGGGCGGCCGACGCCTATGTGCGCTCAAGAGGCAAGGCCCGGTTTCTGTCCATCACACAGGCGATCCGCGCCATTCGAACACTGATGCCAGCATGCAAGGCCACCGACGACGAATTGGAAGAGTTGCTGGCCGAAACATGCATTGCGCACGGCGTGCCGATTGCTTTCGACGTAGCAACGGCCGGCAGTTCAGAAGCGCGGCTCCCTTCCTAGAGGGCAAGAGATGCGCGCACTCGAGTACACGTCCAGCCCATCTGACGTTCGCCAAACGATCGTCCGCTGTCTGTTGGACGAAGTTGACAACCCATGCATTTCGATATCAGACGTGGTCTCTGCCGCGAGGAGAAAGTTTCCTTTTTGCAAACTGACGGATTGGCAACTCGGCGACCTTATTGCGCGGATTGCTGTCGACGCGGGATTTGCAATTGAGTTCGATGGAACGGGCCCTACCAGGTCTCGTCCCTGAAGTTTTGCACCCAAGCAGGCCGCAACTCTTCCTCGCCGGGAAGGCGACCGTGATTCATTGGGACGTTTCTTCCGAGCGGCAGGTCAGGGATAACCTTCATGATCTCCCTTCCTTGCTTGAGCTCTGCCTTGATCGGGCGGCGGACAGTAATTCGTTGATCTCTTGACCCGACAGATCGTCGAGCCGCTTGAAAACAGCATCATGCCTGCCGGCGTTGACGAGAATGGTTCGTTTGCCGCGATGTTTGGCCCACCCGGTCTCAGGGTCTGCATTGCGGGCGATGCCCCTGAGTTCGACTGGGATCATGTTCCAGATCGCCTCGAGCTTTTCCTCGCGCGTCATGCTGTCGACTGCTCCAGTCTCATAGGCGGCAATGGCGGCCCGCATGACATCAGGACTGCGTTTGTCAGAGAGGTCGCAGAAGCCATGAAACCAGCGTTCGCGGCCGCGGATGCGGATCGCGAAGAATACACTGGTCACATATCCAGCCTTGAATTCGGAGAGCCCGAACATGCCGGTGCGCTGGAAGTGCGGCGGCAGGAGCGCGAGCATGAAGCGGTACTCGCATTCAAATATTTCGAACCATTCCCCGGCGTAGATCGCGCCGGATAGGGGATCGATGCCGGGATCATCGCGATGGCGGTTGAACAGCGAGAACATTTCTTCACGGGTCGCGATTCCCATCGAAGACTTTTCGGAAGGTGGGATGGTCGGACATACCAGGATTCCTTCGGGGATACGCCTTCGGCTCCGGCGGGGTCGCGTCCGGCCGAGAGGCTGTTGACGATGGCGTTCTGGGAGCTGCAACGAGTGTTGCTGTTTGTCAGGCGGCGCGAGATTGGGACGGATTTTGGCGACCCACGCCAGTGATGGCGCGAACGGCCGGCGCGAGCGCCGGAATGTCCTCGAGCATGCTGAGTGCGACGAAGTGGTTGGCCCCGCCAGTATAGTCCTTACGCCCCTTGCAGGTCCTGATCAGGATGCCGTGGCCTGAGGAGAGCCCGAACTGGCCGACCTGGATATAGGCGCGGTCATGGTGCAAGGTGATTTCACCGGAAACGGCTATGCCCGCCCTGTTCGAGTGCAGGTCAAAGCTGCCTGGCGGCAGGTTTAACTCGGCGGCGAGCCTCTTGAGGCGTAAACGCGCTGTCGTGTGGAAACGTCACATTTGCTGCTCATCGTAGGAGCAGCTTCTGTTCCAATCGAACATGTGTGTCTCCATGAAACGAAAGCGCCCGGGTCGCTATGGCGATCCCGGGCTTGAGAGTAAGTTGGAACTGGACTGGGCCCGGCGGGAATGCCGGGCCCTGTGCGAGCCGGTTATTCGGCGGCCTGGAGGTGGTCCTCCTCGTCGCCGTCGATGGTCACCGGCTCATCGGAGGATGGATCCGCATCGTCGGCGAGGAAGGCGGGCAGCTCGGCGGCATCGCCGTCGAGAGCCGCCTCGCCCGACATGTCGCCGGCGACCGCGTCGCCAGCATCGGCAGACACTTCATCGACCTCAACGCGCAGCGGCTCTGGCAGCCAGTTCGAGCCTTCGAGTAGACGGGCAGCTTCAAGGGCCATGATGTCCTTCTTCATGTGATCGATCAGCTGCGCGGAATCCGCGCCACGGGCCTCACGCACAGCCCGCAGGATCCTGGCCTTGGTAAGACGCCCGAGAAACCCGATCGTGGGTGTCCAGCCGGCGTCGACCATGTCGAACTGGAGCGAGCGGCCAAGCACGTCTGCGTGCTCGAGCGCCTTGGCTCGCCTGTTCCAGGGTTCGACCACTGCATTGAGGGTCAGCGAAACGCAGTGCGCGAACAGCGCCTTACGGCTTGGCTCGTCGAGATCGAGAAGGAAGTCCCACAGGCCTTCCGCCTCATCGGGCAAATCGCGGTCCCAGGCTTCGTGCCGCTCGGCGATCTCCTTGGCCCAGGAGGTCTCGGCAAGACCGTCAACCTGGCTGAAGCTGCCGCTCTTCAGGCTGATCTCCAGGCAGGTGTTCGGCGCGAAGCGATAGAAGACCTGCAGGACGAAGGCATGGAGTGCGGCGACGAAGGCGATGTCGACGTCGCCGGCGAGCGCGTTGCGCAATGCCAGCGTACGCTGCGCCGTCAGATCAAAAACGAGCCGATCGGGCAGCGGCTTGACGCCATCGTCCTGGCCTTCGTCTTCGGAGCTGTCACCCACCGGCTTGCCGTTGACCACAAGGCCATCACCGTCGTCGCCGTCGGATTGTGCTCGGCCCTCGGCGTGGCCTTCCTCGTCATCCTCGACGTCGCCGGTTTCGGTCCGCGGCTCGTCCTCGGATCGCACGAAACCGGCGTCGACCTGGAGCTGCCCGTTCGCACCGAGCGTCACGAACACCCCGGCAATGGCCTTGTGGGCGGGATCGTAGCTTTGAGGACGATCATCGATCGCATCGAGCTCGTCACCCAGCTGGTCGAGCTTTGCCTCAATTGCTTCGTCGGCCTCCTCTGCCTTGGCATAGTCCGCGTCCAGTTTATCGTATTCGGCCTTCAGCGCGTCGTAGCGTTCGATCTCCTCTGCGCTCAGCTCCTGCGCCTCGGCGTAGATGCGCCGCATGCCGAAGGTATGGCCGTAGGGAAAGCTGATCGCCGCCTCGACCCACTTCCAGCCGTCAGCGCGGATCGTCTCGGCGTCTGTCTTAAGTCTGTCGAAGACAAGCTGCTCCAGAAGCGCTGCATCCTGGAACCAGCCGCCGCAATCCTGTTCGAACAGGTCGCGAAGAATGACGCCGCCGGCCGCTTCATAAGCTTCGGCGCCGACATAGACGGCCCGACGATCATCGGCCCGGACCGTGGTTTCCGTCAGCAGGCGCCGGATGTAGTACGGCTCGTGCGAGTGCGAGCTGCAAATCCGCTCCCAGACCTGCTCCTGGCGCGCGTGGTCGTCCGAAATCGAGAACGCCATGATCTGTTCGAGCCGGATTTCGTCGTTCTCGTAGAGCTCGAGCAATTTTGGAGACACCGATGCCAGTCGCAGACGTTGCCTCACGGTCGCTGCCGACACGAAAAACCGGGCACCGATCTCCTCCGGATCGAGACCCTGATCGCTAAGCGCCTTGAAGGCGCGGAACTGATCGAGCGGATGCAGGTCCGCGCGTCGCAGGTTTTCGGCAAGCGAGTCCTCTTCGGCCGAGGTCTCTTGCCGACGGTTGACAATGCAGGGGATCGGCTCGTTCTTCGCCAGACGCTTCTGCTTGATGAGCAAGCCGAGCGCCAGATAGCGCCGGCCGCCGGCGGGCACTTCGAACGTGCCGGTCTCATTGCCCTCGCCGTCGAGCACTGGACGGACGTTCAGGCTCTGAATGAGCTTTCGCCGTCCGATGTCTTCGGCCAATTGCTCGATCGACACCCCGTCCTTGATGCGCCGGACATTCTTCTGCGACAGCACCAGGCGGTCGTAGGGAATGTTCTCGGCGGCGTTCATCGCGATCTTCTGAATGGCGTTCTTTGCCATGGCCATCTTCTCCATGACGGGCGGCCGGGGCCTCTCCCCGAACCTCCAAGCCCGTCCGAAACCCTCCCCTCCCCCCTCTGCCTCCAGGCCCGCGCCATCGCCGGCTGCCTGCCGCATTAATGAGTCGTGAATGGTGGATCGCTGCCATGGCCAATCCGGCAGATAGGCGGGATCAGGCGGGGGCGGCCGAGGTCGCGCACCGTATGGCGCAGCTTGTCACTGGGGCGAGCCGAGCCCGGGCTGGCGAAGCGCGTAGCGGTGGCCGGGCTGCTCACGTTTGGGCTCATCCCCAACGATGTAGCGGCGAGCCATCTCTTCATCGACACCGTGCTGGCCTTCAGTGATCATCTCGCCGAACAGCGGCAACGCCTCTCACGCGAGGCGTTGTTCGATGGCAACGCGTTTACGGGGACGTGTTCCGGCTCGGCTTTAGGCCGTTGACGGAAGCGCTTCAGTCGCCCTGCCCATGTGCAGGCCGTGCGGCAAGCGAGAGGGCTTGGATGGCAGCGTTAATGCTCCCGGTTTGCCGTGCGACTTCGGCATAGGTCGAGATCGGGTAGACGCCGTTAAAAAGGATGTCGCGCTCGATGTGCATGTTGAACGGCAGGACCAGCGTGGCAAGCTCTTCGAGGCTGAACGATCCGAGCTCCGGGAAGCCGAGATCCGCTAGACCGAAACACGTGTCACCGTCCTCGGCGAGCTCGGTGGCAAGCCACGTGCCGATACCGACGGGGTTGAAGAATTTAACCACGGGCACATGGTCGCGATCGCTCTGGCGTCCATTGGCGAGAAGCTGCTCGCGTTGGTCAGGCGTCAGCAGAGGCATGGGGTTACAAGTGGCTTCGTTCATCGGTTTGCTCCACGACGGCCGACCGAAAGCCTTCTTCCGGCACCTTAACCGTCATGAAAAATAGCGCCGTCCCCCTTGCTTCGGAGACGGCGCTGGGAACGATGTGGATGGTGAAGCTCACGGGAGCAGACAACGAAAGTCTTCGCGGCCCGGCTCCGCAGGATTAGGCGGTGAAATCGAGAAGCTTCTTGGCCTTGGCCGCCATTTCCAGACGGACATCCTGATGAGGTTTGTCCCGCGCGACGCGCGTACTGCGGCATTAGGTCGAAAGCGATTCTGGTGTCCGCCCTCCTCGAGCGTCCTTCGCGTGGCTGCTGCGCCGACTAAGGGTCGCCTAAGGGTCGATCGCGCGCAGTATCGGCGGATGCCACAGACACCCGCCTCAGTCCCGCTCATGCCGCGGCGGCGCTGACCTGATTGGAGGGCTGTTGGGCATGCATCCAGTCCACGGCAGCCTGAGCCTTGCTTGATGCAGTGAAAATGGCGGAGGTATCATTGCGAAGCACCGTCAACCAACTGGAGATATAGGCAGCATGATCCGGCCGGGGCCGGGCCGATATGGACAGGTCGGCAAGTATCATGGCTGCACCAGATTCGGCGACGATCTCCTCCATGGCATAGGCCTCGGAGCCGAACCGTCCGGTTAGATCGCGGTCAAGTCGATGTTTCGCTGCCGTGGCATGGAGCCCTTCATGGAAAAGCACACTATAATGAGAAGCAGCATCTCTGAATGAACTGAAACTTGGGATAAACACTCGGTCAGTCGCCGGCAAATAGTAGGCCTCGTTGCCGCCATAAACGGTATTGATGCCAAGATTCGCATAGAATGCATCGGCATGCGCAATGCGTTCTGGCTCTGTGCGAGCAACCGTCGGCTCGGGCTCATAACCATCGACCTGCGCGCAGTTGAACACCGAATAGCCGCGGGCAAATAGACGCCGACGTTCGTCAGCATCGCTGGAAGATTCGTCATCTTGCTCGGCAGTGTGGCCGCCGATCTGCCCCCAGAAGACGACGGTTGTGGACCTCTCGCCTTTGCGCACCTGGGCTCCAAGGGCCTGCCACTGGCGATATGTCCCCCACAGGCCCTCGGGGTGTCTGGCACTTTGTGCCGCGGCCCATAGGGCGAGCGTGTTCACGCCGCGGTACGCCTTTCCGGACGCAACGTTTATCGGGCGGGCGGTTGCTGTCCCATCATGATGCCAGGGCATTACATACTCATCGGCGCCGGCCTCGATCGCCGCGATGATCTGGTCGGTTATACGTGCATAAATGTCGGCTCGGTCACGTGACATGCGGAAAGCTCCGTGACGAGCGGCCGAAGACTCTCTCCGGCCTCCCAACTCGTCACGGCTGCCCGGCCCTGCTCTCCACCTCCCTTCGCGCCAGCGGCGCCGCCCCGTCTGACCATTGTTGCGGCATGAGGCGATCGATATCGTCATGTCCATGACGCCAATTCGCCACTCTTGCGGTTTTCATTTGCTTTCGAAGCTGGCTTGCTGGCCAGGCAGGGCATGGAGAGCGGATCGTTTTGATCGCCGAAATCAGACCAGGGGATTCGGGAGCACCCCGTAGTGCCGACCTCTGATGCGTGACTCCGCGGCAAACTATGTGGGGCGCCGAACGACAATGTCCGCCTGCTTGCGAGATTCAAGGCTGTGTTGCAGCGGAAGTGCGCTCGATCGGTGATTCGTTTTCAAGCGAATGCGCAGGAAAGAGCGTTGAGGACGTGGTGTGATCAGAATTCGATTGAGGTCGGTGACTGATGTCGTCCCGGAAGTCGCGCGACACCTTCCGCGTTCTCCGGCCACGGCCTGGGCTCCTGCAATCTCACTAAGGCCGCCCGAAGCATGCAGCAGTGGCAGAACCGCCCGCGGATCGATCCGAGCCGCAGACACACCGGCCCTGTGTCTCACCGCCTTGCTTTGCGCCAACCGGCGGCCACGGCCTCTTCCTCGATGCAGAACCAGCGCTCTCCCTTGCTGGTCGTGATCGCCGTGCGGTCGTAAAACTGCTGGCCGGGCATGTGATAGATGTGCTCACCGCGGGCGTCGATGTTGCCCTTGATGTTGCAGGCACTGGGCGAGGCTGCGGGCAGGGGAGCGAGCGTCGATGGCTGTTCGGTATCAGCGCGATGCTGGGCACGCCAATCCCGGCACTTCAAATGGTCCTGCCCAGATGCCAACCCTTGCCGCCTTGGCCTTCCCCTGCAGCATGGCGTAGGCACCTTGGCTGTATTTCGGCCAATCAACAGCATGGCCGTTCTCGACCATCCAGGCGGCGACGCTGGCACCATCGGCCCGCCTGCAATTGCCAACATACCGACCATACCGATCCCACCGCACAAACGTGCACTGGGTTGGTCGTGAGGCGGCGAGAAAGGCATCGAGGGCGCCAGCTGACCTAGCGTCACGTTGATACGGCAAGCCTTTGGCGTCGTCGCACTGCTGTGCTGAATCCATGCATCGATGCCATTGAAGCGAATGCGTTGGCCATGGATCTCGATCGTGTCGCCGTCGATCACAGATGCGACCCCACCAAGTGCCACCGGTTTCGGCTTGATGAGGTTCTGCAGATTGATTTCCGGCAGTGATCCGCTGTTATGCATGACAAACTGCGTCACCAGAGCGGAAGCTGCGGCCACGCTGACGAATACCAGCCGCATCGGCACGCTCGTCCAGCGCTGTATGGGGAGCGTCCTGAGCCGGTACCCGTGCGCCACGGGCGCGTCCGATCGTTATAGCGGGATTTATCCAAGCCCTTCTCCCCGGCGCAAGAATGTGCCCAAAACAAACGGAAAGTCTAGAATCCTATGGGGACCGCCCGACGGCTTGCCTGTCACCAAATCGGACGGACATTGCCTCTCCAGGAGCTGTCATGAAACGGCTTTTATGGGCGTCCGGCATGTTGACCTGCTTTAGCAGTTGCTTGAACAAACGGCCTGGAGGAGCGTTTGCGCGCTTTGGCTTTAAACGCGACTGCTGGTGATGGGTCGTAGCCAAGGCTATATCAGGCAGCGAGAGATCGAAGAGGCGCTGCGCGAGAGGTCGGTTTGATCGCCGCGCAGTATCTTTGCTTCCAGTGCGGCTGCTACGAAAGCGCGTCGAGCAACTGGCGACCGAGCCTTGCCACGCAGCACCTGCAGACAGACGTCCATTGCTATCTTGCTCTTTTCGGTCTGACGGCCAATATCCCGCAGCAAGATAGCGGCGGCGTCATTGACGTCGAGCACGATACGCTCTGAGCCATGGCGGCCAACCTGTACAACGACTGGCCTTTCGAACCTGCTCACGTCGGCTCCCCCCCTTGATAGCCCGTCTGCGCGCCGAATGCTAAAGCCGGACTATAATCGCGTCTCGCCCTAGTCGCATCCGCCAATAGAATTTAGAATTTCGCGGCGCCCGATTGCAGGCCGCAAAATACTAAATCGTAGAGGTCGCATCTTCCAATATGGCAGCCTGCTTTCCAAAGTGGTAAGCGCGTTACGCGCCGCACCTACGGACTTGTGTCCATCGTCGGCATCATGGCACGTCCGAAGGGCAGTTTCGCGGGCACGATCTATGCGATCTTGCGGCCATTCATCGAGAAGATCGATGGCCTCGGCAAGACTTGCAATCTCTTGCACGATGTAGGTTGAGCGCTTCACGAAAATATTCCCTTTTCATCCGTCGAGAACCACGGCGGTCGCCTGGACGCAGATCCCACCGCGGCAAATTTTGATCGGGATGACAACAGCGATGCCAAGAAATGGAGAGTGCTGAAGAATAAGAATGGTTTTGCTCTCGCCATAAAGCGGCGTCGGCATAGGTCACGGTGACAGGTATCTAATTCCAGGAAGAGTTTCGTCAAGGTCGACGCGAGGGGCAAAGGGCCTCCAGACGTCCTCAGTACCCACGGCCCTCGAGTACCCTATAAAACCTCACCAAACGTTGCACCAGCGGTGCCACTGGTGACCACCCATAGCCTTCATGAATCGGCTCGGACCGACTGTGCAGTCGACATCGCCAAAACAAAAACCACTCTGTTGGCTTTCGATCTGCCCGCCGCGTAACACCAGAGAAGTTACCGGCCTCACAGCCGCCCTTCCGATCAGACGAAGAAGAATTCCTCCACCCGCTGCTTGGCCTGCCGCAGCACCGGCAGGATCTCGTGCTCCATCGCCTCGACCGAGAAACGCGCCGATTGCGTCGAGACGTTGATGGCGGCGACGGTCCGGCCGGCGCGATCGACGATCGGCACCGCGATCGAGCGCAGGCCGAGTTCCAGCTCTTCGTCGACGACGGCGAAGCCCTCCGCCCTCGCCTTGTCGATGGCCTTGCCGAGCGCGGCGCGGCCGGTGACCGTCTTCGGCGTCCGCCGCTCGATCGTCGCTTGCGTCAGGAAGGTCTTCAAGTCCTCCCCCGTCAGCCCGGATAGCAACACGCGCCCCATCGACGTGCAATAAGCCGGCAGCCTGGTGCCGACGTCGAGCGCGACGCTCAGGATTCGCCGTCCGGGGATGCGCGCGACATAGACGACGTCCTCGCCCGACAGCACCGCTGCGTTGCAGGCTTCGTCGAATTTTCCCGCCACCTCGCGCATGATGGGCGCCGCGAAGGTCCAGAGCGATGCGCCGCCGAGCCAGGTCCGCGCCACGGTCAAAAGACGTGGCGACAGCGAGAACAGCCGGCCGGATTGCGTCGCATAGCCCGTGGCGACCAAGGTCAGCAGGAAGCGGCGGGCGCCCGCGCGGGTGAGATCCGCCTCCTCGGCCATCTCGGTCAGCGTCATGCCGCCCGGATGGCGCGCGAGGATTTCCATCACCGCAAGGCCGCGCTCCAGCGAGCCGACATGGTCGCGTGAAATTGCTTCGTCTTCCACGAACGTCTCCGGGCCGGTGGTTGACTAAATACGAAACTTAAGGCTAGAAGTATCTCATACAAAACACATGTTCGCAATACGAACTTTTGCAATCGACGGAGCGTGAAATGGTCAGGTTCCTGCCGCTGAAAGAGGCGGTTGCCGAAAATCTGCATGACGGCGACACCGTCGCTTTCGAGGGCTTCACCCATCTGATCCCCACCGCCGCGGCGCATGAGGCGATCCGCCAGGGCTTTCGCGACCTGACTCTCATCCGCATGACGCCCGATTTGATCTACGACCAGATGATCGGCATGGGCATGGCGAAGAAGATCGTCTTCTCCTATGTCGGCAATCCGGGCGTCGGCCTCCTCAGGCGTGCCCGCGACGCAATCGAGAACGGTTTTCCGCGCCCCATCGAGGTCGAGGAGCACAGCCACGCCGGCATGGCCAACGCCTATGAGGCTGGCGCAGCCGGCCTGCCTTGCGCGGTGTTTCGCGGCTATCGCGGCGCCGGGCTCGCCGCGGTCAATCCGAACATCAAATCCGTCACCTGCCCGTTCACCGGCGAGGTGCTTGCCGCCGTTCCGGCGATAAGACCCGACGTCACCTTCATCCATGCGCAAAAGGCGGACCGGAAAGGCAACGTGCTCGCCGAGGGCATCATCGGCGTCCAGAAAGAGGCCGTTCTTGCCGCGAGGCGCGCCGTGGTGACGGTCGAGGAAGTAGTCGACAATTTCGACGACCTCCACCCCAATCTTACCGTGCTGCCGAGCTGGACGATCGCGGCGATTTCGCTCGTGCCTGGAGGCTCGCATCCCTCCTACACGCACGGCTATTACCAGCGCGACAACGCCTCCTATCTGGAATGGGACGAAATCGCCGCCGACCGCGACCGCTTCCAGGCCTGGATACAGAAGAACGTTATCGAGAGCAGCGCCGACGACTTTGCCGGCCGCGTCGAGCATCTGAGGAAAGGCGCATGAGCGGCGCGAAGAATATGGGTTTCACCCCGAACGAGATGATGACGATTGCCGCCAGCCGCGCGCTGAAAGGTGACGATGTCTGTTTCGTGGGCATCGGCGCGCCGTCGGCGGCCTGCAACGTCGCGCGGCTGACGCATGCGCCGGATATCACCTTGATCTATGAGAGCGGCACCATCGGCACCGCGCCTGACGTGCTGCCGCTGTCGATCGGCGATGGCGAGTTGTGCGAAACGGCGGTCACCACTGTCGCCGTGCCGGAGATGTTCCGCTACTGGCTGCAGGGCGGCCGCATCTCGATCGGCTTCCTTGGCGCCGCCCAGCTCGACAAATTCGGCAACATCAACACCACCGTCATCGGCGATTATGCGCATCCCAAGACCCGCCTGCCCGGCGGCGGCGGCGCGCCGGAGATCGCCACCTCGTCGAGGCAGGTCTACATCACCATGGCGCAGTCGAAGCGCGGCATGGTCGAGAAGATCGACTTCTTCACCTCCTTCGGCCATGGCGAAGGCGGCGACCACCGCAAGCGCCTCGGCATCGACACCGCCGGCCCGACGCTTCTGATCACCGATCTCGCCATATGGAAACCCGACCCGGTGACCAAGGAATTCACCGTCGTCTCGTTGCATCCGGGCGTCAGCCGCGAGCAGGTGCAGGAAACCTGTGGCTGGACGGTCAAGTTCGCGGAGGCCCTTGACGAGACGCCGGCGCCGACGGAACTCGAGCTGAAGACATTGCGCGACCTGCAGGCCCGCACCAAGGCGGCGCATCAAGGGACCGCCAAAGGGAAAGCTGCATAAATGACCGAAGCCTTCATCTGCGATTACATCCGCACGCCCATCGGCCGCTTCGGCGGTTCGCTGTCCTCCGTGCGCGCCGACGATCTCGGCGCAATTCCGTTGAAGGCGCTGGTCGAGCGCAATTCCGGCGTGGACTGGGCGGCCATCGATGACGTCGTCTATGGCTGCGCCAACCAGGCCGGCGAGGACAACCGCAACGTGACGCGCATGGCGCTGCTGCTTGCCGGCCTCCCGCAGGACATTCCTGGCTCGACCGTCAACCGCCTGTGCGGCTCGGGCATGGATGCCGCCACCATCGCCGCGCGCGCCATCAAATCAGGTGAGGCCGAGCTGATGGTCGCCGGCGGCGTCGAATCGATGAGCCGCGCGCCCTTCGTCATGCCGAAGGCGGACACCGCCTTCTCACGCAATGCCGAGATCTACGACACCACCATCGGCTGGCGTTTCGTCAACCCGTTGATGAAGAAGCAGTATGGCGTCGATTCCATGCCGGAGACCGGCGAGAACGTCGCCGAGGATCTTTCTGTCAGCCGGGCCGACCAGGACGCCTTCGCCGTGCGCAGCCAGGACAAGGCGGTGGCCGCGCAGGCCAATGGCCGGCTGGCAAAGGAGATTACGCCGGTGACCATCCCACAGAGGAAAGGCGACGCGATCGTCGTCTCGAAGGACGAGCATCCCCGGGCCGGAACGACCGTCGAGACGCTGGCCAAACTGCCGACGCCGTTCCGCCAGGGCGGCACGGTCACCGCCGGCAATGCGTCCGGCGTCAATGACGGCGCGGCCGCCCTCATAATCGCATCCGAGGCAGCGGCGAAGAAGCATGGGCTGACGCCGATCGCCCGCATCCTCGGCGGCGCCGTCGCCGGTGTGGCGCCGCGCATCATGGGCATCGGACCGGCGCCGGCCACGAAGAAGCTCTGCGCCCGCCTCGGCCTGGCGCCCGACCAGTTCGACGTTGTCGAATTGAACGAGGCTTTCGCCTCGCAGGGTATCGCCGTGCTGCGCCAGCTCGGCATCGCGGAGAATTCCGCGCACGTCAATCCGAATGGCGGCGCGATCGCGCTCGGCCACCCGCTCGGCATGTCAGGCGCCCGCATCACCGGCACGGTGGGGCTCGAGCTGCGCGAGCGCGGCGGCAAGCTGGCTTTAGCCACCATGTGCATCGGCGTCGGCCAGGGTATTGCGATTGCCTTTGAGCGAGTTTGACGGCTTCCTCCAATCAAGGGAAGCTCCTCGCAGGCCTCTGCCGGAATCGACGTGACCGCCAGCACCGATAGAGCTGATCTGCTCTGCGATCTGATGCGGTTCTGCGGTTCCGCCGTTCAAGGACCCATAGCCTGACGCGACGGGACACGCTGGCGGCGGCGCCCTATCGCGAATGACAAAGCGCCCTGCCGGCCGGGAGGGAAACCGGCAGGGCGTGCCGCTCGATCGTGACGGCAGTCTTGCCGTGGATCGTCGGCAGATTCGGCTTTCAAACCGCTCACTTGAGCTCTCTACTTATCCGCGGTCCAAGCCGCGAGCTCGCGACCGCCAGCAGGGGCTGTGTCTTCACGCGACATCAAACTTGACGCCCTGGGCGAGCGGAAGGGTACGGCCAAAATTGATCGTGTTGGTTGCTCGGCGCATGTAGGCCTTCCAAGCATCCGAGCCCGATTCGCGCCCGCCGCCAGTTTCCTTCTCGCCCCCGAACGCCCCGCCTATTTCGGCACCCGAGGGTCCAATGTTCACATTCGCGATGCCACAATCTGAACCACGGGCAGACAAGAAAGTCTCTGCCTCTCGCAGATCGTTGGTAAAGATCGACGACGAGAGCCCCTGCGGCACGTCATTGTGCAACCAGAGTGCCTCGTTAAAATCGCTGTAGCGTAGGACGTAGAGGATCGGAGCGAAAGTCTCCTTTTCAACCGTTACGGTTTGCTCCGCAACTTCAATCAGCGCCGGCCGGACATAATAGGCGTCGGTGCCGAACCCGGCCTCGACCCGCTCGCCGCCGAACACCCTACCGCCAGCCGCTCTCGCCTCCGTAAGCGCAGCCTGCTGTGCCTCAAATGCTGCCTTGTCGATCAGAGGGCCGATTAGATTGCCTGGTTCGAGCGGGTTTCCGACCGAGACGGATTCGTAAGCCTTCCTGAGCCTCGGCACGAAACTGTCATAGACGGTGTCATGCACGAAAAGTCGCCGCAGCGTGGTGCAGCGCTGTCCCGCGGTGCCCATTGCAGCGAATGCGACGCCGCGCAAGGTCAGATCGAGATCGGCGGTCGCGGTGACGATGGCAGCATTGTTTCCCCCCAGCTCCAGGATCGCTCGACCGAAGCGTGATGCGACCCGAGGTGCCACAGCGCGGCCCATTGCTGTGGAGCCGGTAGCGGAGATGAGTGGCACCTTGGGATGATCAACCAACGCCTCGCCTACGACCCGCGCCCCAATGATGACGGTCGACAATCCTTCGGGGATGCTGCCCCCGCGCTCCCGATAGCGCGCGATGGCCCGACGCAGGAGAGCCTCGGCCGCCAAGGCGGTGAGAGGGGTCTTTTCCGAAGGTTTCCAGACAACGGAGTTTCCGCACGCGATAGCCAGCGCTGCGTTCCATGACCAGACGGCCACGGGAAAGTTGAATGCGGAGATGATGCCGACGACGCCAAGGGGGTGCCAACTTTCCATCATCCGGTGCTCCTCGCGCTCCGTGGCGATGGTCAAACCGTAAAGCTGGCGCGACAGGCCGACAGCGAAGTCGCAGATGTCAATCATCTCCTGTACCTCGCCCAGGCCTTCGGACGGGATCTTGCCTACTTCGATTGAGACGAGGCGACCGAGATCGTCTTTGGCTGCCCTGAGCTCTTCGCCAAGCAGGCGGATCAACTCACCGCGCTTCGGTGCTGGCACCAGTCGCCACTCGAGGAATGCAGCATGGGCATTTTCGACAGCCACTTTGACGGCAGCGGCGTCGACGGTTGTTAACTTAGCGAGCGTCTCGCCCGTGATGGGAGACGTTACAACGAGTTCGCCGTGATGGAGCGCATCGGCATCAACACCACAGCGGCCGAGGATTCCGGTAACCTCGTCGGCGAGTGATCGGGCGCTGAACTGCGGGGGTTGGGATGTCATGGCATTTCTCCTGTTGGAATGAGTTGTCGTCACAGTCCCGCGACGGCTGCGCGATCGATTTGCCCCCGCAGCGAAACTGAACAGTCACCAGCGAGTTCCGGGGTTGCAGGCTAGTGCTCGACCGCGCCGGTGGGCGCGAGTTGCGAACACACAGCGAATGTCGCCTCACGCGACTTGCTAGATGCTGTTAGCGCTACGGCGGGCATACACTCGCGCGCGTCATAGCGCCGATTGCCAGGCGCTCGAGAGTCCGTGAAGTCTCTCAATGCCTTAGGCCGCCAAGCGATCATAGTTGCCACTCACTTGCGGCCCTGCTCAGTTGAGCTTGGGCGTCCTCGATCGACGCCTGCTGCGTCTTGGCGTAGATGTCCATTTCATTGGCGACCCTTGTGCCCAAAGCTTCCTCGAAGGCCCGGCGATTGGAGTGTTCAGCGTAGTTCTGCTGTTCGTCGGTTCCAAGGTTCGACTGGAAGATGCCAGCCGCGCTAACCGGCAGAAAGTCCTCGTAGGTGATTGGATCGAATCGTAAATAGCCATGGCTGACCAGCTGATCGAAAGGCGGCACGATTTTTTCCCGGGCCGCGGCATGCAGGCCTTGTGGCGTGGGCGAATAACGGAAATAGGCGAGCCCCTGTTCGCGCAGTGCGCTCCAACTGTCGGGAAATTCCTTAAACGTCTCTGCCAGTCGAGTCTCGTAGGTAGCGGCATTCAAGCCTGCGGCGCCAACCTGGACATTACGGCGACTTGAAGCCAGATACTTGTCATAAAGCTTGCGCCCCTTAGGCGTGAGCGCTACGCCGCGCTGCTCGATCTCGCCGAATCGAGCCGTGTGGCTACCCCCAGCAGGCCCGTAGTCTTCGGCCTTAAACTCGATCGGCTCCTCAAGGGCCTTGAAGCTGGTCTGGCGAAGCAGGATCGGGCATTTGCGACGCGGCGGACCTTCGATGACGGCCTTGGGCGTGATGCCGCGTTTGGGCATGCCAACCTGCACGGCATCAATGTCGAGCGTGCGCGGCGTCAGGTGATTGATGTGCGGTCCGCGGAAACTAACTACGTCAGCAATCAGCCGGTGCGCGGTGTGCAGCTTGTTATAGGTGGCCAACGTCACTGTAGCATCCTTGTGCCACCGGAAGGTCTCCAGAACCTCGCTTACGAACTCCTCGGCCTCCGCCTGGTCGAGGCCGCCCGCGGCCTCGAAAACCTCGACGAGTTCTAGGGCTCGCGGAGTGAAGATCTGTCGCTCTTGCAGTATGCGCGCCGCCGTTTTGCGCAGCGCCTTATCCTCGATTAGTTCGAGGCGAAGAAGCGAGGTGAAGACGCGGAACGGATTGCGCCGCAACGCCTCTTCCTCGACAGGGCGGAAGGCAGTGGAGTGCACAGGCACGCCAGCGACCGAAAGGTCATAGTAACCGACCGGATACATGCCGAGCACCGCAAAAACGCGGCGGATGGTGAAGAGTTCTTGTGGCGTGCCAAGACGTATAGCGCCGTGACGTTCGACACCGAGCCGGTGCAGCTCACCGTTGCGCCACAACGCTCGTTCCAAGTCCGGGTCATTAGACAGCGTTGCAGCGTTGACGTCGGTGACGAGATCAATGAGGGTGCCGTACTGCGGTACCTCGGCGCGGTACATCTTCGACATCGCACGCGAGAAAAGCGACCGCACGTCGTCGGCGCAGACTTTCACCGGGGACATTCTGCGTGACTTTATTTGAGCATGCGTCATCCGGACCTCCACGAATGCCGACAGGACAAAGAAGCAGCAGCCGGATACGGCTGCTTGCGTGCTCTGGATACGATTAAACCATTGTTCGACTGGCTACGATATGGATATCTATTCAGAAGTTCATTCCGAATTGGAATGAATACGAAGCGAAGCAGCGACAAGCATCTCCCGGCGGAAGGCTCTTCGCTGCTATAGCGCTGCCAACGAAAAGTTCAGAGGTCCTATTAACTGAACTGGCCGCCTGAGCAGGAGACAGCCCCGCCTTTCGCTGTTCGGAACTGGCCGGTCGCGGAAAGGACGCCGATCGACATGGGTGTGGGAAACGCCTGCTCATGCGGCAGCCGTGACGCTGTGGCCCTTCGCCGCCTCTCTCTGGCGATAGTAAACGCCGAAGCGGTTTTCCAGGAACGCGTCGAGTGCAATGTCTTCCTGGCGGATGAAGCCTTGGATCGGGATCTTGTCGCCGGCAAGCAGATCCAGAACTGCGCAGATGCTGGATGCGGTCGTGATCTGGATCGCACTTGTTGCGCGCTCGGCAATCTGCGTGCTGTAGATCTTGTTGGCGTAGGTTTCCTGGAGCAAGCGGCCGTTTCGGCGCCCGGAAACGGTTACGAAGACAATCACAACGTCCTGCAGCGTGGTCGGCAGCGAGTGTTCGAGTATATCCTTCAGGACATCGCGGCGGTATCGCAGTCCCAAGTCGTGCAAGAGCGCCTTCATGATAGCGGCATGACCGGGATAGCGTATGGTCCGGTAATTGAGCGTGTTGACTTTGCCCTTGAGGGTTTCGCAGAGCGTGCCCAGGCCGCCGGAAGTGTTGAACGCTTCGTATGTGACGCCGTCGAGCGAGAACTCTTCGCGCTCTTCCAGTGCCGGCACTTCAACGAGTTCGCCGTTGACGACGGCCTCGCAGGGCTGGATGTACTCGTTGATGACCCCGTCAGTGCTCCAGGTGAGGTTGTAGTTCAGGGCGTTGCTCGGGAACTGCGGGAGTGCACCGACGCGCAGCCGTACGCTATCGAGGCTGTCAAACTTGCCTGCAAGATCGTTCGCCACGATGGAGATGAAACCTGGCGCTAGACCGCATTGTGGAATGAATGCGGTCTTGGCTGTTTTGGCGATCTGTTTAACCTGCCGAGTGGATTCAACGTCCTCGGTGAGGTCGAGATAATGCACCCCGGCTTTGGCAGCGGCGGTGGCGATCGCTACGGTCAACTGGAAAGGCGCCGCGCTGAGAACGGCGAATTTGCCGGAAAGTTGCGCAGTTAAGGCCTCTTCGTCGCTGATATCGAGGTATGCCGTCGAAAGCGCGGGACCACTTTCAATGTCGGCCAGTTGCTCGGCACTGCGGTCGACAACCGTAACCTGATAGTCGCCGGTGTCCGCGAGCAACCGAGCGATCGTTGAGCCGATCTTTCCTGATCCGATTATGACCACGTCTTTCATTATTATTCTCCTTCAGCGAACGATCCACGTTCTCACGCTCTCACGTTATCTGGTTGATTTGCAGCGTTAAATTTTATAAAATTTCTAGACCTATTGATCATATCGCAGGGCATAACTTAGCGGAATGCAGGTTTCGGCAAAAGATCGCCAACTTCTGATGCTGCTTGCGGAAGACGCGCGCACGCCTATCTCAGTGCTCGCGCGCAGGTTGGGGTTGTCGCGCACAACCGTTCAGGCGCGGGTTGACCGTCTTGAGCAAGAGGGGGTCATCGCGGGATATGGCTTAAGGCTCACAGATGCTTATGAGCACGGCCTTGTTCGGGCCCATGTTATGATCGTCCTCAGGTCCAAGGCGCTTGGCGCGGTCGTCCGAGCGCTTCGTGCCTTGCCGGAAGTCATGTCGGTTCATTCTGTCAGCGGAGCCTTCGACCTAATCGTCGATGTAGCTGCGTCATCGATCAGCGAACTTGATAGGATAATTGACGTGATTGGCGAGGTCGATGGTGTCGAGAAAACGCAATCGTCGGTCATCCTGTCGACGCGATTCCAACGATAGAAGCGGCGGCATCGCGGACCATCTGCAGCAGTAGCCTTGGCAGATGCCGGTTGATATGAACCGGCCGACCATAATAGTTAGGAAGCATGAGTTCCGCTCATGGGAGGTGCTAGGCCTATGCATTCGGTTGGTCACCACAATCTGCCGTCCTATGCCCTGTTGCGGAGCTTTGAATCTGCTGCGCGGCACGACAGTTTTACTCAGGCAGCCGAGGAGCTTCATCTCACGCAAAGCGCCATTAGCAGGCAAGTAAAGGAGCTTGAGGAGATGATCGGTACGACGTTGTTCCGACGTGTGGGACGCCGGGTGGTGCTAACCGAGGCCGGCAGGCGGTTTGCTGCTGATCTAGCGATCGATCTCGGAAATCTCAAGCAGTCGGTGGTGCGGGCCATTGCCGCCGGAGAGCGAAACCTAGCACTGCGTGTCGGCATCCTGCCAACCTTTGGCAGCCGTTGGCTGATCCCACGGTTGCCAACGTTCCTTACCAATCATCCCAATATCGAAATCAGGCTGGAGACTCGGACTGTCCCGTTCGATCTCTCTCGGGAACGCTTTGACGTGGCGATCCACTTCGGAAAGGCGGATTGGCCGGATGCCCGCATGACGAAATTGTTCGATGAGGAGATGCTGCCGGTCGCCTCCCCCAGATTTCGCGATGCGCACGCGTTGACTGAGCCCGCTCGCCTGCTAGAGGCTCCGCTCTTACATCTCATTACCCGCGAAAGCGCCTGGATAGATTGGTTCGCGTTAAACGGAATAAGCGACAAGCGGCTGCTGAGCGGCCGGCATTTCGATCAGTTTTCGATGATTATTTCGGCAGCCGTATGCTCAATTGGCGCCGCCCTTCTGCCAAAATATCTGATCGAAACGGAGCTTGAGAGTGAAGTTTTGGTGCCTCTTAGCGAGACATCTCTGAAGACCCATAACAGCTACTTCGTGGTAAGCCCAGCTGGCGACGTTAATCCGCAGGTGAATGCTTTTACGCGGTGGCTGACATCCGCCGCTCGGCGCCCCGCCGTCCCCATTTCGTCGCCGTAGTGCACCCTCACCTTGGCGTCCCAGAGCCGAGTTGCAGGTCAAAACTGGCAGACAGGACCCGCGGCAGGTGGACCGCGTGACCATTGAGATAGACAACTCCATACCGACCTCAGGCTTTCAAGTTCCGCAGCTATTCCCCACGCCACGCGACGCGCTCCGGGCGGCGTGTCCAGGCGTAAGGGTGCTCGCCCATAAACGGGCATTGCTCGGCAGGAGGCCAAAATGATCTTTGAAGGTCTTTGAAAAATGTGAAGAAGAAACGTAGCCGCAGGCGATAGCCACTTCAATGACCGACATACTCGTCGTTTCCAGAAGCTGTCGCGCTTGTCTAAGCCTCACGGTGGAGTAATACTGCATCGGGGTTGACTTGAGATGTTTGATGAAGAGACGCTCGATCTGGCGACGCGACAGCGCTACCGTACGTGCAATCTTGTCGAGTGGTAGCGGATTCTCCGAGTTTCCTTCCATCAGCTTTATTACACGAATAAGCTTCTCTGCCGTGCCGGTGTAGCGGATCCCAGCCGGCAAGGACTGGCAGTGGGTCCCCGTGCGGAATCTGTCCGCATTCAGCTGGGAGCAGATGCGCCGCGCCAAATCCTCGCCGTGCCGAAAGGAAATCAAATCAGCCGCCAGGTCGAATGATGCGTATTCCCCGGCGCATGTGATGATCGAGCCCTCCTGTACAAAGAGACAATCTTCTACGACGAGCTCAGGGTATTTCTCTGCGAGAGCTCTTAGTTTCGACCAATGGATTGTACAATGCATTCCGGAATGCAAGATACCAGCATCTGCAAACAGCCATGGAGCGGTTCCAATCCCAACGATTGGCAGCTTATGGCGGCTCTTCGTGCGCAAAAGCGTTAAGAGTACGGATGTCTTGTGTTCTTCTATGCGATCGCCGCCTATGATGACAAAGGGTGATTTATCGTCGTCCTGTCTGTAGGAGTCTATGTCAGTTTCAGGCGCGATGCTGATACCACTTGAACTAACAACCGCCCTTTTGTCTGGCCCGACTAGACGCCAACTGAACAGACTTTCGCCGGCGCTCCAGTTGGCTTGGTAAAACGGTTCTAAAAATGAAGAGAGGCTGAGCGAGGAAAATCCCGGCAGAAGAAGCAGGTTAAGCTTCAAGGAGTTGTCCTGCGGGGCTCTCCCGCCTTCATTTGGTCCCGGAAAGAAGGAACATGTTGTCACGGCTCCGGCCATGGTCACGCTACCAATCGCCTTCCCGGCTGACACCCGCGGTCGGTTCGCGCTTTCAGATCGCGCAACGTTTCAAGCTCGGCGTCAGTGGGTGGCGGCGTCTCTTCGAGGCGATCAGCGAATTTCACTCGCCAGCCGCAGGTTGCCTGGACGGCACTTGGTGTAACGCCCGGATGAAGCGACACCGCCGTGAACTCCTTTGTTTCAGGGTTCGGCTTCCACACGGCTAGGTCAGTGACAAGCAGGGTCGGGCCCTTGGTCCTGATGTCGAGCTTCGCCCGCGCTTCACCGCCGTCGCCGTGACCGAAGGAGGTGAAGAAATCGATCTTCTCAACCATACCCCGCAGCGACTGCTTCATTGTGATGAAGATCTCACCGCAAGAGGCCGCGATCTCTGGCGCTTCGCCGCCTCCCGGAAGCCGTGTCTTCGGATGGTGATACCCGCCGATGACTGTGGTGTTGATATTGCCGTAGCGGTCGAGCTGGGCGGCGCCGAGGAAGCCGACTGTAATGCGGCCGCCCTGCCAGTAACGAAACATCTCTGGCACCGAGACGGTTGTCACGGCCGTCTCGCAGAGTTCCCCATCGCCGATCGACAAGGGAAGCACCTTTGGGGCGGCGCCGATCGTGCCGCTCTCATATATGAGCGTGATCCCTGGCGCGTGCGTCAGTCGCGCCACGTTGCAGGCCGAAGATGGCGCGCCGATGCCGACGAAGCAGACATCGTCGCTTGTCAGCACCCGCGCGGCGGCAACCGTCATCATTTCTTCCGGCGTGAAGGCGAGCCCGCTCATGCCGCCCTCCGCAAATGGCCGACGCGGCTCGCGAAATCTTCAGGCTTCGCGTCGAGCACGTTTGTCTCCATCCATGCGCGGAAGGCCTCACGGCCAGCGGCGATGCGGTCCCATTCGAGATAGGCCGCATTGTCGCGCGCATAATAGCCACTTGCATATGAGGGATGCGCGCCGCCAGGCACGACAGCTATCGCTCTGATCGTCCACTGAGGCAGAACGCAGCAATTGGGGTGCACGTCGGCGAAGTCCTCGACGACTTCCACCACCGTCACCACCGCGCGCCTGGCAGCCAACACTGCCTCTTTCTGAATGCCGATGATACCCTCGATAAACACGTCGCCTTTGCGGTTCGCCTTCTGTTTGTGGATGAAGGTGACGTCGGGCCTGAGTGCCGGCACGGCAGCGAGCGTCTCGCCGGTGAATGGGCAGCTGACCGATCTGATGTTCGGATTGACATCGGGCAGTCCTGCACCACGATAGCCGCGCAACACGGCAAACGGCAGCCCGGCCGCTCCCGCCTCGTAGGCGTTCGCCATACCGGCATGGCTGTGCTCCTCGATCTCAACGGGGCGCGGGTAGCAATTTTCGATCGCGTCGCGGCAGCGTCGCAAGAGCCCGACGCCGGGATTGCCGAGATAGGAGAAGATGAGCTTCTTCGCTATCCCCATTCCGACCATCTGGTCGTAGACCAGGTCCGGCGTCATGCGGATCAGGGTCAGTTTCCGCCGCCCCTGCCGGATCGCCTCGTGTGCGGCGGCGTAGGGGATGAGATGCGTGAATCCTTCGAACGCCACGCTGTCGCCATCAAAAAGGTTCTCCGCTAAGGCTTCGGCTAGGGAGCAGAACTTCACCACGATTGTGGGCTCCACGTTTAACTTGGTCGCTCGGCTGGATATGGCTGCGAGGGGCTGGTTACAGGTACGGTTTCATCTTGCGCAAAGCTGCGAGAACCACAGCCGTCATGTCATCGATGTCCTGCTCCGACATGGCCGTGGACAGAAAGCCGGTGCCGGTTTCGACCATGAGCAGGCCGCCGTCGAAAAGGTGCCCGACGAAAGCCGAAAGAAGTGCAGCTTTCTCCGATGACAGGTAAGCCTGCCGGTAGTTCTCCGGCGCATCCGCGGACAGGTGGATTCGAAACATAGACCCCCGGCCGGTAACGCAAACGGGCACGTCCGCTGTTTTGATCGCTTCGCCGATTAAGCCCCGCGCGCGCTCGCCAAGTGCATTGAGCCTGTCAACAGCTTCCCGGTCGTACAGCTTCATCGCCGTATGGCCGGCGATCATCGTGATTGGGTTTGCCGAAAAAGTGCCAGAAAGCGGGAAAGGCGCCGGCCCGTTTAGGGGGTTCAAGACCTCCATCACGTCCGCGCGTCCGGCAATGCCCCCGACGGGAAAGCCGCCCCCTATCATCTTGCCCAAGGCGGTGATGTCCGGCTGGACATCATACCATTGCTGCGCCCCTCCAAATTTGGACCGGAACGTGATCACTTCGTCGAAGATCAGAAGCGCCCCGTTCTGTTCGGTCCAGCGTCTCAGAGCCTGAATGAAATCTTCCGCCGCAGGAATCACGCCTATACGATGAGGAAGCACATCGATAAGCACGCACGCCAATTGCTCGCGGTGTTCGTCGAGTATCTTGAGCGCCCTTTGCACGTCATTGAACGGGATAACAACGACATCGTCGAGCACGCGCTGAGGCGTTCCGCGCGATACAGCAACACTGGACGGGTGCTCTGGCTGTCCCCAATTGTCCGGCTTGGCCGTCTGGCTTGCCTCGGCGTAGTCATAGAGGCCGTGATACGCCCCTTCGACCTTTGCGATCTTGGGCCGCCGGGTGAATGCCCGGGCAGCCTTGAGGCTCGCCATGACCGCCTCGGTTCCCGAATTGACGAAGCGGATTCGCTCAAAGGCAGGATTGCGGCTGCGAATATACTCGGCATAATCGATCTCGACTTCGGTGCCGAGCGTAAACGCGGTTCCTTTCTGCAGCTGTTCGCTGACAGCAGCAACGATTGCCGGATGTGCATGCCCGTGAATCAGCGAGGCAATATTATTCGCGAAGTCGGTGCGACGGACGCCCTCCACATCATAGACGTAACACCCCTGCCCCCTTTCGGCGTAGATCGGATGCGGCTTGCGCAAAATCGTGTTTCGGCTGCATCCGCCCGGCAAAATGGACTTGGCGCGCTCAAACAGGGCTGCGCTTTTTGAAATATTCGTATGCAAATTCGAATCCACACGGCATCTCCCGATAGCAGCTAGCGTTCCAAGTGGCTGAACTTGCCTCGCACCCCATCCCAGGCCGCTGCGTCGGCAAGTGGTTCCTTGGAATCAGTTATGTTGGGCCACATTCGTGAAAGCTCTTCGTTCAGCTCCAGAAAGTGCTTCATATCCGCCGGCAGGTCCGTATCGCGGTAGATCGCCTTTGCCGGACACACTGGTGTACACGCATCGCAATCAATGCATTCTTCAGGGTGTATAACGAGAAAGTTCGGGCCCTCGTAAAAGCAATCGACGGGGCACACATCGACGCAGTCGGTAAATTTGCACTTGATACAGTTCTCGGTGACGACATAGGTCATGTCTGGTCCCCATCCGTAGGAAACACCGGATATCTTTTTCTATGCAGCTACTCCGCTGCCTGCAGGAATGCGGGGTTGATCCCATACATGGAATAGAGGCCGGCCTCGTCGAAGATGACGCGATCATCATACCCGCTAAACCAGATAGCGTCCGGGTTTCGGCCGACGATGGTCACCTTGCATCGATCGCCTGCATCAGCGGCTGAACGCAACAGCTTGAAGATCACGACGCCTTTTTCACCACCCGGGACGCCCGGCACGGGCTCGTTGGTGACCGCAGCGACTTCTGTCTTGCCCTTGTAGTGTGTGATCGAAAGCCGCGCATGGGCCTCGACGCCCGACAGGCCCTTTTGCGACTCGTTCAGGATTTGCCAGGCCCGCTCGATCGGGACATTGAAAGCCTTGTGTCCGACAATGTCGCGGCCGCAAAAGAAGTAGTGATTGTTGATGCCGTTTCGGAGCATCTCGCGTTGCATGATCCGCAGCGCCTCGGCGTCGTCGTTAATATCGCGAATGATCGGCGACTGATTGTGGATTGTAATCCACTCACGCCGAGCGAGTTCCTTTACCGCAACCCGAGTTTCGGGGATCCATTGCAGGCCACCGCCCTGATTGTCGACATAGCCGCCATCCGGTGTCTTGCGGAGAAATTCGTCGGGATGGTTAAAGTGCACCATCATCCGCAGGCTGACCTCCGGATAGACCTCGTGGAATGCGTCGAGCATGGCAAAGAAAGTCTGGTCGAACCGTTGAGGATGAAACGCCAGCTCCTTAGTCCCGATGCGGATATTCTCGACGCCGGCTTCCGCGAGCCCGGCCAGCCAGGCAGCGATATTCTTGTTTCCCAGAACCATGGGATCGCCACCTGACATCAGGATCTCGCGAAGCTTCTCACGGCCGGTTTCCGGATGGCGGCCGCCATTCGCGGCCACCGCCCTGTTGTGCTCGCCAATGTATTCGACAATCTCGCCGAGCTGCGCCAAGCCTTTTGGAGCAACTGTCCCGTCCTCACGGGTGATCTCCTTGCGGCCGATCAGTTCCTCGCGGTAGCAGAAGCGACAGTGGGCGGAGCAGGTCGACGCCACGTAGAGCAGACCAAGCTCGTATTTATGGATCAGCCCTTCACGCGGGCTGTATGTCATTTGCTTGCCCGGATCTTCGGCACCGTCGAGATCGTAGGTTTCTTTGGGGCTGGCCTTCACCAGCGTTTGCATGGGGCGGCTGTATTGCGCCTGTTCGTAGTAATGGCGCGTGATCTTGATCGGCATCCGGGCCTCAAGATCCTTTGTGGTGCCTTTCAGCTCAAGGATCCGGTCCAGTTCTTCCTGCGAGTAGAAACCCCGCATGTCCTGAGCCACGTCGCCGCTGGCAAACTTGGCTATGCCGGTGATGATCTGTCGGTCATATTTGCCGTTGGCGACTCTGCCCAGAAACGCCTGCTCGCGCTGCGTGGGCTGGTATTTTTCGATGGTGTTCACAGCACGAACCTCCAGGTTGCAATATTCGATGCGTCGCGGACGGCCGCTGCGTCACGATCTCGCCAACGTCCTGATTTCATTGTTCATTGTCGGTTGCTGTGTCTTGGCTTACAAGCGCATATTGCTCACCAGTCCATGACCCCAGATCATGAGGAAGCTTAGACCAAGCCCGGCGTTGGCAGTTGTCGTGGTGACCACGTAGTGGTCCTTGGCCAGTCGAGCGCAGGTGCCGTCGTCATAGGCAAAGCCGTCTTCGCGCAGCGTCAGCCCATAGCAGACCCGACCGACCTTTAGCGTGTCCATGACGTTGCTGCAGAGCCGGTTAAGAAATTCGCCTGCGTCGGCACCTTGCACGTCAACCTTGCCGAAGGTCGAGACATCGCACAGGCCCACGGCGCAACGCACTGCCTCGGTCTCACGATCAACGCTCTGGCGCCAATGCTTTTCGCCCTGGCGGGGAACTATTCGGCTCGCATCCACTGGCCGGTCTCCGACGAAAACGACACCTTGCGCTTCAGCCCAGCCGTGTGTCGGTGTCAGGCGGTGCGCGCGAAAATGCAGCCCCGTATCGCCGCGGCCCAGCACGGAGATCGTCACCGGGGTGTAGGGCGGGCGGAAAATCGTCGCTCCAGTTTCCGGGATCGATTTCCCGGTCAGTTCCGCCATCACCGCCAGCCCGGTCACGTACGCGGTTTTGCCTTGGTCCGTCGCCATTCCCAGTGTCGTATAGCGTTTCAAATGCTCTACCGGACGGACCAGCTTGATATCCTTCAGCGTCACGTCGTTGTGGAATCGACCCAGGCGCGCTCCTTGCCAGTACATGGAGAATGGGCGCGACGTCGTAGCCCGACTCCTCCGACCCCGGCGGCACTGGCAGTGCTGCCGTAATTGCGAGATCTTCAGCGCGCGCAGAGCCACCTCGGCGTCCGAGCGAAGTGTCTGGGTGGGCGAGAAAATAGCCCGCGGCCGCACCCACCGGAAGCAGCACGGCGGGACCATCGGCGCCCAGCAGGAACGCCTGCAAGGGTGCATCCCAAACGGGCCTGCCGCGATGATGGGAGGTCAGACGCACATTCGGGGTCCAGCCGCCCGAAACACCGAGTGAACCGCACTCGATCCATTCCTGCGGCCGTTCGCGGAAACCTCGATGGCTGTCAGGCCCAGCAGCCCGCGCGAACCGATCACCATGCCACTCGCGATCACGCTATAATCGGCGAAGGCTCTGGCCTCGCGACGCGCGTCGACAACGGCCGCAACATGGACGCCCTTGCCGGCGAGGTCGCTGGCAGTGCGATGACCGTCATCATTGTTGGTGAAGACCGCGATCGTCTTGGAAGGGCACGCCGCCCAGCGATTAGCATAAGCCGCAACGCGTCCGCCAACATGATCCCCGGTCGGTCATTATCGGCAAAGGCGATGGGTCGTTCTGCGGCACCCGCCGCCAATATCGCGCGTTGGACGTGATGCGCCACAGCGTCTGACGGACCCTGCCCCAGCAGGCGGATCAGCTCACCGCGCTTTGACGCAAGTCTCGATCGCCATTCGAGAAATGCCAAACGGGTTTCAATCGCTTCCTCGACGGCTGCCGTATCGGCTGTCTTCGTGGGCTCCACGCATCGTTTTCATAATTTGGTCGGCTAAAAACCGTTATCCTGTCGACAGAGATCATGCCAAAAGGTACACTGCGGATGCGGTATTGATTTAATTTCGATATGCTAGGGACCATCGTGCGGATTAATCAGCGCCAGATGGAGATATTCAATGCTATCATGGTCTATAAGAGCGTGACAGCAGCCGCAACCTCTCTGAGGACATCCCAGCCTACTGTGAGCCGCGAGTTGCGGGACCTTGAAAGGCAGATCGGATTTGACCTTTTCAATCGATTTGGCAAACGACTGACGCCAACGAATCAGGCGCAACTGCTTCATTCGGTGGTCGCTCGCTCGTTTGTGGGAATGGAGGAAATCAGTCGCGTGGCGATCGCGATAAGGGGGCATGACGGTGCCTATCTGAGGATAGCCTGTATCCCGGCTTACGCAGAGGCACTTATGCCCGTCGTGGCCAGGCGGTTTCTCGATAGTCGTCCGCGGGTCCTTCTTTCCGTTCACTCGCTCGAAGAAGTTCCACTTCGACACGACCTCACCACTCAAATGTTTGACGTCGGATTGACCGAGGGGAGCTATGATCACGACGAAACGACGACCGATAAAATTGACGCCGGCGAATTGTTGTGCGTGCTTCCAGCAGGGCATCGTTTGGTAGAAAAAAAAATTATTCAACCGAGGGATTTTGAAGGGGTGGAGTTCGTGTACTTCTCGCAAGAAGATCCCTATCGCCGCAAGCTCGATGACATTTTCGATGCTGAAGGAATTTCGCGACGTTTTTCGGTAGAAACAACAACCGCAACAGGCGTCTGCTCGATGGTTGCGGCTGGAGTAGGCGTATCGATCGTCAACCCTTTTACGGCGGCTCACTACTGCAAAAAAGGTGTCGTACTGAGAAGGCTAAGCGTGCGCGTACCGTACCAAGTTTCACTCTGGAGGCCAGCGGAAGGGCTTCGATCTACCCACGCCGACCTATTCGTCAAAGTGCTTCACGAAGTAACGGCAACCGTGAAGCAGCAATTGAAAGCACATCTGGGAGAATGAGGTTGGATGGATCCGCATTGCTCAATGGCATAACACGTATCCTATTCCGCCTTCGCGACGTTTCTCAGTCCTAAAAGGGCGCCAAAGCGAGGCCGTTTGCTCGGTAAGCCGCTATTCTACATCAACGTGGCGATCGTCTTCGGGCAGACTCCACCGGGAACCGGCGTGATCGCTGCGGCGACTTCGGAAGCTTCACCATAGCGACATCGCCCACCAGTCGGCTCCTGCCTTCGCCTCGTTCCGGTACTGGAATGCGGTTGATGCCGACATCGATCACCGTAGCACCGGGATTCACGCGATCCGCCCTCACCATTTCCGGTCGGCCGACGGCCGCCACCAGGATATCGGCATTGCGGACAACCTTGGCCAAGTCCTTCGTCCGTGAATGCGCCGCGTCACCGATCGCGTTGGCATGAACCAGCAATTGCGCCATCGGCGTGCCGAACCGGTTGGAGCGGCCGATTAGAACGGCATTGAGCCCGACAAGTCCTTGACGTGAATGGCACGAACCAAGAGCATGGCGCCGGCTGCGTGCAGGAAATCAGCCCGGTCGCGAGATCCCCAGTCGCCAGCTTGCCGGCATTGACGACGTGCAGGCCGTCGACATCCTTTGTTCGGTCGGATCGACTGAATTATCGAATCCGGGTCGAGACGTTTCGGCAATGGCGGCTGCACAAGGATGCCATGCACATCGGTATCCTCGTTCAGCAATTGGACGAGTTTTGCCAACTCGTCCTGTGTTGTTTCGGCAGGCAAGGTGTGTTGAATGGAATCAAAGCCGCGTTCCCTAGCCATGCGGCTCTTCGCGCCGACATGGGTGTGGCCGGCCGGATCATCGCCGACGATGGCAACTGCGAGTCCGGTTTTCAAACCCGTTTCGGTTTCAAGTGCTGACGCAGCGGCCTTCACAACCTCCATCAACGTGGCCCCCCGCTTGTCTCCCGTCGATTACAATCGCGTTTGTCATTCTCAACCCATGCGCTCGGAAGCGTAAGAACCCGGGCTTGCCGGGAAGACCACGGTGCGGTTGCCGTCGATGAAGGTACGACGGTGGATGTGGGCATGGACTGCACGCGCCAGCACCTGGCTTTCGACGTCGCGGCCGATAGCGACATAGTCCTCCGCCGACTGCGCATGGGTGACGCGAGCAATGTCCTGCTCAATGATCGGACCTTCGTCGAGGTCGGCGGTGACGTAGTGCGCGGTCGCGCCGATCAGCTTGACGCCGCGCTCATAGGCCTGCTTGTAAGGGTTTGCGCCCTTGAAGCTTGGCAGGAAGGAATGATGGATGTTGATGATCTGGCCGGACATACGTTTGCATAATTGATCCGAAAGGACCTGCATATAGCGAGCAAGCACTATCAGCTCGGTACCGGTCTGCTCCACCAATTCCATCAGTTGGGCTTCGGCCTTTGGCTTGTTGTCCTTCGTCACCTTAATGTGGTGAAACGGAATGTCGTGGTTCACGACCACCTTCTGGTAGTCGAAATGGTTGGACACGACGCCGACAATGTCGATCGACAGCGCACCGATATTCCACCTATAGAGCAAATCATTAAGGCAGTGGCCAAAGCGGGAGACCATCAACAGCACTTTCATGCGTCTATTCGCATCCTGAATTTGAAGCTGCATTTTAAAATCGGAAACGATTGGCTTGAAGCCTTCCATGAGCTTAGCATGATCAGCACCTTCTTCAGAAATGAAGCTGACGCGCATGAAAAACATGCCTGTATCGAGATCATCGAATTGCGAACTATCTACAATATTGCAGCCCTGGGTGGCCAAGAGATTGGAGATCGCCGCTACAATCCCGCGTCTGGATTTGCATGAGACGGTGATCACATACTGTTTCATTTTTTCTACATCCGCTTTGACTAGTTGCAGCGCGCGTCGCCGGCGAAGATGTCAAGGGCGCGATGTTCATCGACCTCTCGATGCCCGGCAGATTTTGTGGAGGATGTGCCGCCCTCGTAGCTGCGGCACGAAAACCAAGGTCTTAAATGCCTAGTTAAACTGGATACAATGGAAACTTCGCCGCCATTGACGACACCTTCTCAACGATGTTGGCATCGGGTTTCAGGTCCTTGCCGGGATCCGCTGCGACTTGATCCAGCACATCGGCAATCATTCGTGCTAGTTCAGACGCTTCGGTCTCGCCCATTCCACGAGCCACAATCGCTGACGTGCCCATTCTAAGACCGGACGTGACGTTGGGCGACTCCTTGTCGTTTGGCACAAGGTTGCGATTGGCCGTTATTCCATGTTCTTCCAAAGCTTTCTGTGCGGTATCGCCAGTAATACCTCGGGTGCGGAGGTCGACCATGGTGAACGGGGTATCGGTGCCACCAGTCACAATTTTGTATCCGCGCGCTTCCAATTCCCGCGCCAAGGTTCGTGCGCACTTGAGCACTGAACTTGCGTATTCAATAAACTCTGGCTTCAAAGCTTCTCCAAAACAAACAGCTTTAGCCGCCATAACGTTCGGGTGCGGCCCGCCTTGGATACCGGGAAACACTGCTGAATCGATCTTCCGACCCATGGCGGTATCGCGGCAGACAATGAGACCTCCGCGAGGGCCGCGTAGATTTTTGTTAGT
>NZ_JBWGIO010000032.1:0-39727 GCF_057784215.1 Mesorhizobium sp. CNPSo 4661
CTCACGAAACGTGATCCGCCAAAGTCTCGTTCGAACCAATTACCCCTGGCGGAGTAAGAGGCTCAGCAGGACTCTGCCGCCCACGTTTCTCTTTCTTCAATATTCAATTGTCAAAGAACAGACATCACTTCACGCAATGTCGTGGCCCGTTTCGCTTTTGGCTCCGGGGCCGTCCGAGTGTCGCTCACGCGGCTCTCTTGAATTTCGTAGAGGGCAGATTTAGAAGCAAACTTCTTCGTCGCCAGCGGCGCACCGCCCTCGTTCGTGGGGCGTATATAGTCGGACCTCCGTCGACGCGTCAACACCGATTTCGAACTTTTTTGAATTTTTTGCGACGAATTTTTCGAACCGCTTTTTCTGTAGCCGACTGCCCTTGCGGCAGCCCTGGTGTCGTCCACAACGAGGCCCTATTGCCGCCGCATTGAGGCGTGAAACCGGCCCATATAAGGAAGGCGCGCGCGTATGTGTGAGGCGCCTCCACGACAGACGACACGTGCGCCGTGCGCAGAACGCATGATTGGGGATATCGGCCCCGGCATGCCGTTTCGTTGACTTCAACCGCCGTGACAGGCAAATGTCATGGCCGCAACGATAACGACAAGCCGTTCGCCCGGGGAAGAAGCAGCCTTTCTGGATGCCAGACACGGAAGATGTCATAGCCGAACTCGGCAACGAGCCGCCGCTGATCGCGGACGGCCGCAGCGGTCCGCCGGACCGCCGCGAGGTCTCGGCCCGCTGGCTGTCGGGCACCTTCCTCACCGGTGTTACATCCAGTGTTTTGATGGGCGTAGCCTTGTTCGCCGCGCTTGATGGCCGCCAGCAGCTGGCGACCCCGCCCGAAATCGCCGAGCTCATCAGCCTTGCAGGCGGCGGCGATGATTCCGGCGAGCAGGCAAAGACCACCAGGCTGGTCGCGCCGCGCCAGATCGCCCGCGCAAAGGACCGGCGGCGCATGGAAGTGTCGATGGTCACCAAGGTCGGCGATCGCGACGTTATCCACACCATGCCTTTCGTGCAGGTCAAGATGGCGCTCGCCGCCGGCCACACAACCAACCGCCCCTACCCGCCATTCGACCCGATGCAGGTGTTTGGCGACGACAGCGACGACAATGCGCAGCCGGCAATGGCCACCGCGGTCGCCGGGCAGATCTACGGCGCCAAGGTCGAAAGCGAGATGAGCTTGAAGACGGTCGATTTCCCGATCGAGACGGCCTCCTTCGACGAAAAGAGCGACCTTTCCGCCGACGAGGTGGAAAAGGTGGTGCGGGACGCCCGCAACGGCTTGAGCGACGGCGCCGTTCAGGTGGCGGCGCTGCATTATGTCGACCCGCAGCGATTCGGCGATGCCTTCGCCGAATCGATGGCCGGTTCCTATGACGTGAAGATCACGCAGGAAAACGTCTCGGTCGCGCCGCGCGCCACGCCGGACGATCAGACCCCGGCCTTCGCCGAGGAAATCATCCCCTTCACCAAGGATACCGATATCGCCGAGGCCTATGCCGATTCGGGTTACACGGGCGATGACGCCACCGGCATGGCGGAGGCCATTGGCAAGCTCCTGAACGCCCCGGCGCTGAAGGCCGGAACCGTGCTGCGCGTCGGCCTCGAAGTGCGCGGCGATGTCGCCAAGGTCGTGCGCACCAGCGTTTACGACAAGACCACGCATATCGTGACCATCGCCCTCGACGACCGTGGCCAGTATGTGCCGGCGCAGGAGCCCGAGGCCAATCCGGAGCTTTTGACGGCGTTCGACGATTCGCAGCCCGTCGTGGTCCGCGGCAACCTGCCCAATATCTATGACGGCATCTACCGAGCCGCTTATTCCTACGGCATGTCGAAGGCGATGACGCAGAAGCTGATCAAGCTTCTCGCTTCCGACGTCGATTTCCAGTCGCGGCTTTCGCCGGCCGACCGCCTCGAAGTGCTGTTTTCGCAACCCGATGGCGACGACCAGACCTCCGACAATTCCGAGCTCCTCTATGTCTCGGCGACCTTCGGCGGCCAGACGCGCAACTTCTACCGCTTCCAGATGCAGGACGGCAGCACCGATTATTTCGACGAGAATGGCTCGAGCGCCAGGCAGTTCCTGCTGCGCAACCCGCTGCCCAACGGGCGCTTCACCTCCGGCTTCGGCGCGCGTCGGCACCCGATCCTTGGCTATGTGCGCATGCATACCGGCACCGACTGGGCCGCGCCTGTCGGCACGCCGATCATCGCCGCCGGCAACGGCGTCGTCGAAAAGGCCGGCTGGGCCGGCGGCTACGGCAAGCAGATCATCCTTCGCCATGCCAACGGCTACGAGACCTCCTACAACCACCAGAGCGCTTTCGCCAAAGGCATCGAACCTGGCGTTCATGTCCGGCAGGGTCAGGTCATAGGCTATCTCGGCCAGACCGGCCTCTCCACCGGCCCGCATCTTCACTACGAGCTGATCGTCAACGGCACCAAGGTCGACTCGATGCGTGTGCGTCTGCCGGTCGGCAAGGTGCTGAAGGGCGACGATCTCGTGGCTTTCAAGCGCGAGCGTGAGCGCATCGATGATCTTCTGAAGCAGGAAGACGGCAACTCGCTGAAAGTTGCCAGCGCCAAGACCGATTCGCAGCTTCCGAACTAAGGGTGTCTTGATATTCAGGTGATGCCGGCCTGACCTGAATCTCAATGCACCTTAATCACGCGAATCGTTTGTCCGCCTCGGCCAGGGCGATGCCTGTCCGGGAACCGTGAACCAGGCGGTGAGCGAAGAAAGCACGCAAAGCAGCGTCGTGATTGCCGCGACCGCGGCGAAAGCCGAATCGCTTGCCGCGACTCTCGCCGCGTCGAGATTGGCGGCAAGCCCGGATGCGGGCGGCTCGCCGAAACCGGGTATCCCGGAGGCGTTGCCGGTCATCCGAGCGTAAACCCAGGCCGCCATCGAACCCATGGCCGCCACCGCGATCAGGCCGCCGACGCGCGAGACCGCGTTGTTGATGCCGGACGCGGCCCCGGTATCCTTGTCCTCGACCGACGTCATAACCGCCGTCGACAGCGGCGACACGACCTGCGCCATGCCAAGCCCCATCAGTGCCATCAGCGGAAAGGTCCCGGCCCAGAAATCGTGGATGCCGAAATGGGTGAGCAAGGCCAGGCCGGCGAAGGCGATGGCCACGACCATGCTGCCGCTGGCGATCGGGAAACGCGGACCGATCCTATCGGACCACTGGCCGACCGGTCCGGACAAAAGCGCGATCGATGCCGACAGCGGCAGGAAGATGAAGCCGACCTCGGCCTCGCTCAGCCTCCAGCCGGCGATCAGAAGCATCGGCAGGTAGAACAGATTGGCCGACAGCGCGAAGTAAAGGAAGAAGGTCGCCAGATTGGCGCCGGCGAAGGCCCTGATTCGGAACAGGCCGAGATCGATCATCGGGTCGCGCCGCCTGAGCTCGTAAAAGATGAAGGCAAAGAGCAGCACCACGCCGGCGACGATCGCCGGGCCCGACATCAATCCCGCGCCTTCGGCATTCATCGCCGTCAACCCGTATGCGAGCAGGCCGAAAGCAAGCGTCGCCAGCGCAGCACCCCCAAGGTCGAGGCTGCGTTTTTCGGTCGGCTTGTCGGCCGGCACCTTGGCCAAAAGCAGATAGATCGAGATCAATCCAAGCGGCAGGTTGATGGCAAAGATCGCGCGCCAGACCCCATCGCCGAAAGTCGAGAGCACGAAGCCGCCGAGCACTGGACCGAGCGCCGTGGTCAACGCCGAAGCGGCAGCCCAAATGCCGATCGCCCGGCCGCGCTCCTTCTTCGGATAGGCCTTGGCGATGATGGCGAGGCTGCCCGGCACCATGATCGCCGCTCCGATGCCCTGGATGGCGCGGAAGGCGATCAACACAGCCGGATCGGGCGCCAGCGCGCAGGCAAGCGAAGCCGCGATGAACAGCGCGATCCCGGTCACGAAAGCACGCCGCAGACCGAACCGGTCGCCCGCGGCGCCCCCGGCCAGGATGAGCGCCGACAGCGTCAGCGCATAGCCGTTGGAAATCCACTGCGCCTGCGCCAGGCTGGCGCCAAGATCCACGCGCAACGCCGGCATGGCGATCGCCAGGATCGAACCGTCGATGAAGCCGAGCGCCGAGGCGAGGATCGCCGCGACCAGCACGAATTTTCGCTGCGTCTGAGGACAGAACGTACCGTTCGCCCGCGCGGGCGAATGCGAATCGGTTGTGGTTTCGTTCGCGGATGACATGAAGCTCTGCTTAGCCCCCTCGCGTGAGCGCAACAACAAGCCAGAGTATCGCTGTTCTTGAAACCAGAGACACTAACCGGGTGGCGAGGTGGGCTCATTCCTGATGCAAACCGCCGATCGCGTGCTAGGTTCCATCACCACGCATGGAGGGGAAGCCATGAAGCGGCCGCTTGAACCGTCGGCGGAAGGACGCGGACGCATCGTCGGCATAACCGACGGCGTCTTCGCCATCGCGCTGACCTTGATCGTGCTGGAGATCAGGGTGCCCTCGCACGAGGCGGTGCATTCGGAAAGTGAATTGCTCGTCGCGATCCTCGCGCTGGCGCCACGGTTCCTGACCTATGCGCTGAGCTTCCTGACATTGACCATCTTCTGGTTCGGCCAGCAGGCGCAGCATGGCCTGATCGCGAAATCGGACCGGCGGCTCGCGACGCTCAATCTGTGCTTCCTTGCCTTTATCGCGCTACTGCCTTTCTCCACCGACCTTCTCGCCGATTTTCTGGAATTCAGGGTCGCGGTGCTGGTCTATTGGCTGAATCTGCTGATGCTGGGCGTCACGCTGTTTTCAAGCTGGTGGTATGCCGACAGGAACGGCATGATCGCCGAGGACGTCGATGCCGAGACGCGCCGCACCGTCTACAATCGCATCGTCAAGGCGCAGACCCTTTGGGCGATCGGCGCAGCGCTGTGCCTGATCACGCCGCTGCTCGGCATCGTCTTCATCCTGCTGGTACAGCTGATTTACGCCACCGCGCCGCGCAGCTCACTGCTGCGCCACATAGTCGGCTGAAGGGCCGCCGACAACTCCACCGTGGCGCCGGACGAAGGCGGCCTGGCTATCCGTGGCCGTCGCGAACGCGCTGTTCCAGGGCGAGCGTGCGCTTGGTGATGTCGTCCAACTCGAACCCTTGCGAGAGCATGAACGCTCCCGATCCGGTGTCCGGATCGGCCGCAAGGCGATGTGTTTCCTTGAGATGATGGCGGAGCCAGGCTTTCTGTTCCGTTTGCAGCCTTGTGCGCCCTGCACCGCTCTCGCGATGCAGCAGTGTCTGGTAGGCGGCATTCAGCCTGGCATCCCACTTGCCGATTTCCGCCTTCCCGCAGTCCAGCATTTCATCCGTGGCGCCGTTTGCGCGATCGACGCATGCCGCCATCTCGCCGTCCGACTGCGCAAATGCGGATTGGCTGACCATCAAAAGCAGGCCGGCAAGCGCATATCTCGCGATCACCGGAGCTCCTCAGGTTTTGCACCGACGTCCACGTCGCCGGGCGGGTCCTGCTGCGCAATATTGTCGGCCGAAGGGCCGCCTACGAACTCCACAGTGACGCCCGGCGACACCAGTTTGGCAAGCTCGCGCGCATCCCAGTTGGTCAGGCGCACGCAGCCATGGCTCTCGGTCTTGCCGATCTTGGAGGGATCGGGCGTGCCGTGGATGCCGTAGGTCGGCTTGTCGAGGGCGATCCAGACCGAGCCCACCGGGCCGTTCGGCCCCGGCGGGACGGTCAGGATCTTGTCGTTCTGGCCCTGCTTGAAATTGATGTTCGGATTGTAGGTGTAGTTCGGGTCGAGCGCGATGCGCGAGACGGCATGAATGCCGGTAGGCGAAGGCGTGTCGGCCGAGCCGATGGTGGCCGGATAGGCCGCGACCAGCTTGCCCCCCGCATCATAGGCGTAGACTTCCTTCTTGGTCTTGTCGGCGACGATGCGCGCCACCGGCGTCGACACCAGCCTGCCGAAATTGGCGACCTTGATGATCGTGCCCGGGCGATTGAAGTCCAAGCCCTTGTTGATCGACTTCAGATAGGTCTCGTCCATGTGGAAGCGCTCGGCCAGCGCCTCGGTGACCGAGGTGTAGCACATGCAGTCGAGCTTGGCCTTCTGGCTGTAGTCCTCGGGGATCGAGGCGAGATAGTGGCCGGCCGCATCCTCCGGCGTGATCGTGTAGGAGGCAAAGGCGTCGCCGCCGGATTGGGCAAGCGCCGCCTGGATGCCGACTTCATCGGTCGATTTCAAACTGGTGCCGTTAATCTCGTTGTAGGCGGCCAGCGCCTTGTCGACATTCGAGCCGAAGCGCCCGTCGATCACGCCGGGCGAGGCGCCGCCGCGATCAAGCAGCACCTGAAGTGCCGCCACGTCCTGGCGCACCCCGAGCGACAACGACGGATCGACGGTGGCCTTGCCGCCGGTGTTCGGCGGCAGTGAAGGCTCGGCGTCCGGATTGGTTTGCAGCACTTCGCCCTGGCCCGGCTGCTCCGGGTCGATCGACGCCTCGTTTAGCGGCTGGCGCTTGATGGTGTTGGACTTCGGCGCCTCCGGATAAGTGGTCGCATAGCCCTCATCGTTGTTGGGCGCCGGCGGGTAGGCATCGACGGAATTGTCATCGGTGGGGTCGTACTCATCGACTGGCGGCGGGATGACGCGGCCGTTCTCCTCCAGCTGCCGGCGGCGGAAGCGGGCCATGTCCTCGGGATTGTCGAGATAATAGCGGTCGTCGCCCTCGGCCGGTGCGCGGCCGAGTTCCTGCATGCGCATCTGCCGGCGAAGCGCGCGGCGATCGAGCCTGCTGCCTGGCGGCTGGATGGCGATGACCTTGCCGGTATCGGCGTCGACCAGAACGCGGTTGCCCCTGGCGTCGTAGTAGATGTCGATATTGCCTTCCTGAGCCAGCATCAGCACGCCGCGCTCGGTCGGGCGCGCACCCTGCGCGCCATCCACGCTCGGCACGGCGAACGCACTTGAAGACACCAGCCCGGCCGCGAGTGCCGAAAGGGAAAAGATCAAGCGCAGCATGAGGGTCAAGCTCTCCGGTCGACTGGGTTTCTGGCGGGCGAACCCTTCGCCAGCAAACCAGTTACCCAAGTTAAGGTTCCAACATGAACCGGGCATGAAGATGGCGGTTTTCCGGTACCTTGAGGAATAACAGCTTATGCATGTCGCGCAAAAGTGCGCAGCGGTTTTGCGAGAACGACATGCATAAGATCTCTAAGTCACGGCAAGCCCCAATTCCTTACGTGCCTGTTTGGTCAGCTTGAGGACGACCAGGCGATGGCTCTCGCGCAGATAGTCCTCGAGCGCCGCATCATCCATGCTTTGGCTTGTCTGACGCTGGATCCATTTCATGCCGCGCGAGGCAAGATAAGGCGCTGGGCGGCAGCCCGGCTGATCCTTCAGCACGTCATAGGCCATCTCGGAACATTTGAAGGTGACGAAGAGCTGCCCACCCTCGTTCCAGCCGCCAATGGCAAACACCTTGCCGCCGACCTTCCAGACATGGGCCCCGCCCCACTGGACCACATGCGTCGTCGCGGGCAGCGAGGCGCAGAAGCCGTTATAGTCTTCGAGTTTCATCGAGTTCTTCCCAGCCGTTCGAATCGGCAACCGATTATGCGCTGTCGCCGGGAATAACAAAGCGCGCCGCACCAGTCCGATGCGACGCGCTCTTTCGTTTCAACTTGCCCGAGATCAGGCGGCGGCTTCCGTCGCCACCACGGTCGGCTTCGAGCGGAAGTTCAACCGATCCGAGCCAGCCGTGACCTTGACGGTCGAGCCGTCGAGGATCTCGCCGAGCAGGATCCTCTCCGCCAACGGATCCTGCAGCTCCTTCTGCATCACCCGCTTCAGCGGCCTGGCGCCATAGGCCGGATCGTAGCCCTTCGAGGCCAGCCACTCGATCGCGTGGTGATCGAGCGACAGCGCGATCTTGCGATCGACGAGCAGGTTCTCCAGCCGCTTGAGCTGGATCTCGACGATGCGGTCCATGTCCTGCCGACGCAGCCGGTGGAACAGGATCACCTCGTCGACGCGGTTGAGGAACTCCGGCCGGAACGAGGCCTTCACCACAGCCATCACTTCGTCGCGCGCGGCGTCGACATCCTGATCGTCTCTAAGGTTGACCAGATATTCGGCGCCGAGGTTGGACGTCATGATGATCAGCGTGTTGCGGAAGTCGACCGTGCGGCCCTGGCCATCGGTCAGCCTTCCGTCGTCGAGCACCTGCAGCAGCACGTTGAACACGTCGGGATGCGCCTTCTCGATCTCGTCGAACAGCACGACCTGGTACGGCCGGCGCCGCACCGCTTCGGTCAGCGCGCCGCCTTCCTCATAGCCGACATAGCCGGGAGGCGCGCCGATCAGCCGGGCGACGGAGTGCTTCTCCATGAACTCCGACATGTCGATGCGCACCAGCGCCGTTTCGTCGTCGAACAGGAAGCTGGCCAGCGCCTTGGTGAGCTCGGTCTTGCCGACGCCGGTCGGGCCGAGGAACATGAACGAGCCGATCGGCCGGTTCGGATCCTGCAGCCCGGCGCGGGCCCGGCGCACTGCCTTTGACACCGCCTGCACGGCTTCGCCCTGGCCGACGACGCGCTTGCCGATCTCGTCTTCCATGCGCAAGAGCTTCTCGCGCTGCCCTTCCAGCATCTTGTCGACCGGAATGCCGGTCCAGCGCGACACGACATGCGCGACATGGTCGGGCGTGACCACCTCTTCCACCATGCTGGTCTTGCCGTCCTGCGCTTCGGCTTCCTTGAGCTTCTTCTCGAGCTCCGGGATCTTGCCATATGCAAGCTCGCCGGCGCGCTGGAACTCGCCCTTGCGCTGCGCGATCGCCAGTTCGTTGCGCGTCTCGTCGAGCTGCTTCTTCAGGTCGGCGGCAAGACCGAGCTTCTGCTTTTCGGCCTGCCACTTCGTGGTCAGCTCGCGCGATTCCTCCTCGAGGTCGGCAAGCTCCTTCTCCAGCCGGGCAAGCCGGTCCTTCGAAGCCTCGTCCTTCTCGACTTTCAAAGCCTCGCGCTCGATCTTGAGCTGCATGATGCGGCGGTCGATCTCGTCCAGTGCCTCAGGCTTGGAATCGACCTGCATGCGCAGCCTGGATGCCGCCTCGTCGACCAGGTCGATCGCCTTGTCCGGCAGGAAGCGGTCGGCGATGTAGCGGTTGGAAAGCGCCGCCGCCGACACGAGCGCGGAATCGGAGATGCGCACTTTGTGGTGCTGCTCGTACTTCTCCTTCAGGCCGCGCAGGATCGAAACCGTGTCCTCCACCGTCGGCTCGTCGACGAAGACGGGCTGGAAACGGCGGGCAAGTGCGGCATCTTTTTCGACATGCTTGCGGTATTCGTCGAGCGTGGTCGCGCCGACGCAGTGCAGTTCGCCGCGCGCCAGCGCGGGCTTCAACAGGTTCGATGCGTCCATCGCGCCATCCGCCTTGCCGGCGCCGACCAGCGTGTGCATCTCGTCGATGAACAGGATGATGTTGCCATTGGCCGAGGTGACTTCGTTGAGCACGGCCTTCAGCCGCTCCTCGAATTCGCCGCGATATTTGGCGCCGGCAATCAGCGCGCCCATGTCGAGCGCCATCAATTGCTTGTCCTTCAGCGATTCCGGCACGTCGCCATTGACGATGCGCAGCGCCAAGCCTTCGGCGATGGCCGTCTTGCCGACGCCCGGCTCGCCGATCAGCACAGGGTTGTTCTTGGTGCGCCGCGACAACACCTGGATGGTGCGGCGGATCTCGTCGTCACGGCCGATGACCGGGTCGAGCTTGCCGGCGCGGGCGTCGGCGGTGAGATCGCGCGCGTACTTCTTCAGCGCGTCATAGCCCTGCTCGGCGCTGGCCGAGTCCGCGGTGCGGCCCTTGCGGATATCGTTGATGGCTTGGTTGAGCGCCTGCGCGGTGACGCCCGCCTTGGACAGGATGTCGGCGGTCTTGGCCGACTTCTCCATGACAAGCGCCTGCAGCAGCCGCTCGACGGTGACGAAGCTGTCGCCGGCCTTCTTGGCCAGGTCCTCGGCGGTCGAGAACACCTTGGCGAGCGGCTGGGCAAGGTAGAGCTGGCCGTTGCCGCCCTCGACCTTCGGCATGGCCTCGAGCGCCGCCTCGACGCCGAGCTTGACGTCGCGGACATTGCCACCGGCGCGCTCGATCAGCGACGCGGCAAGGCCCTCGTCATCGTCGACGAGCACCTTCAGCATATGTTCGGGGGTGAATTGCTGGTGGTTGCGCGAGAGCGCCATGGTCTGCGCGGACTGGATGAAGCCGCGCACGCGCTCCGAGTATTTTTCAAGATTCATGTCTGTCTCCTTCCATCACCGGCCCGCTTTGCGGCACCGGATCAGATTGCGGTGACGGACCCGCTCATTCGAGCCGGGCCCTGTTCAGCGCAGATATGGTGTATGGGCCGCGGTCCCTCAAGACGCCTTGATGTCGATCAAAGCAGAATATTCCAGGTGCGCACGAACGAAAACGGCGGAGATTGCTCTCCGCCGTCTGCAATGCCTGGAATGGTGTTTCGATCAGTTGTTCGCGTCGGCGACGACTGGCTCGCCGGGCGCTTCGCTGGCAACCGGCGCCGGCTCGCTGGCGACAGGCTCGCTCGCCGGCCTTGCCTCTTCGGCGGGCCTGGCATTGACCTCATCGCCATTGCTCACCGCGCTAGGTGCTTCGCCCGACTTTTCCGGGCTCGCGCCTTCAGGCTGGTCGCCCTGTTCGCCACTGGCCTGGTCGGCATAGCTGCCGCGGGGACGACGCGGACGCCGCGGGCGGCGGCTGCCGCTGTCCTGGGCGGCTTCATTGAGCTCGGCCTGAGCGGCAAGGGCTGCTGGCGAGAAACTGTCGAACTGCGGCGCCTGTTCAGGCGCGGCGCCGGCTTCCGCGGAAGCTTCGGGCTGCGCCTGCGCCTCATTGCGGCGGTTCTGATCGAACTGCTGGCCGCCCTGCTCGCCACGCTGGCCGTTTTCACCGCGCTGGCCGTTCTGGCCATACTGACCGTAGCCGCTGTTGCGGCGGTCGCGATGCCGGTCGCGGCCATTGTTGTCGCGCTGCCCACCATCCCGCTGACCACTGTCGCGACGGTTGTTGTTGTCGCGGCCGTTTTCCTGGTTGTAGGCGAGTTCCGCCGGCGTGCCTTCGATCACCGGCTGCGGCCCTGAACCGTTCGCCGCGGCCGGCGCATCGGCACTGTTGTTGCCGGCATTGTCGAACTCCTCGCGATCCTCGTCGAGATCGTCGTCGAAGTCATCGCGGTTCTGCTGGACGTTCTGGATCGGCATCTGCGCCTGCGCTGCAGCGATGATGCGATTGTAGTGTTCGGCATGCTGGAGATAGTTCTCCGCCATCACCCTGTCGCCGGAGCTTTGCGCGTCACGGGCGAGTGTGGCGTATTTCTCGGCGATCTGCTGAGCCGATCCGCGGATCTTCACATCCGGGCCGTTGCTCTCGTAGGTGCGGGTCAGGGGGTTCGGCCCCTTGCGGTTGTTGTTGTTGCCACCGCCGCCGCCATTGTTGTTGCGACCGCGCATGCGCCTGTTCTGCTGTTGTGGCCTCATTAGACTCTCTTCATAGTGAATTTTCGAAAAAAACTTCACGAACGGAGGCGCTCATGCAGCCAGCCGTTTCGTTTCTTCACCGGCGTTCGCCCGCATCAATTGCGTTGGCGCCACGTGCCATCCTGTTCCGGTTACATCACTTGCCGGATGATTCCCGCACGAAGCTTGGGCGTCGTTTGCGCAAGAAGGCAGCTATTTCCAAGGAAAACCGAATCGCTGGGAGCACTGCCTGCTTCGTCTCATCCGGTTGAGCCGGACCCTAACTGCATTCCCCGGTATTGCCAAGCGGTTTTTTCGCACTGCATCAGGGCTTTCGCCGCTCGAACACCAGAACCCTATCATTACCGGCGAGGTCGCAATGTGCGGCGTTTAACGTATAGCCGGCCGCCGCGAAGATCCCGCTGACCTCGTTTTTCTGCGTGTGGCCGATCTCGACCGCTACCTTGCCTTGCGCTTCCAGAAATGCTGCCGCTTCGGCGGCGATGACCCTATAGGGGTCCAAACCATCCACACCGCCATCAAGGGCCCGGTGCGGGTCGAAATCGCGGACCTCGTCCTGCAGATTTCCAATGTCTCGTGTCGGTATATAGGGAGGGTTCGAGGCAATTACATGGTAACGGCCCGAAACTTTTTCGAACCAGTTGGAATGCAAGGCTTTGAAGCGTTCGCCGAGCCCCAGATCCCGGGCATTTCCGGCCGCGGTCGCCAGTGCATCGAGCGAAATGTCGATGCCCGTCGCGGTGGCCACCGGGACGGCGCCGAGCAGGGCCAGCGCGATGGCGCCGCTGCCTGTGCCTAGATCGAGAATACGGCATTCGCCTAGCCTTTCGGCCGTTGCCCGGGCGAAAGGCAGGACGGCGTCGACCAGCGTCTCGGTGTCCGGCCGGGGCTCCAGCGTCTCCGGCGAAAGCGACAGGCGCAAGCCGTAGAATTCGCGGTAGCCGAGGATGCGATGGACCGGCTCGCCTGCGACGCGACGCCTCAGGGCCGCTTCGATGGCCGAAAGCACCGAAGAACTCACCTTTTGCTCCGGTTGGGCAATGGCCTGGGTGCGGCTCGCGCCGGAGAAATGCTCGACGATCAGCCGGGAATCGAGCGCCGGATCGGCAATACCGGCGGCGGCCAGGCACTCGCGCGCCGCCCTGAGCAGCGGCCCGAGCGCGGCGGGCAGTTGGTCAGCCATCGAGGCTCATGTCGGCAAGCAGCTTCGACTGATGATCGGCGATCAGCGCGTCGACCACCTCGTCGAGCTCGCCCATCATCACCCGGTCGAGCTTGTAGAGCGTAAGGTTGATGCGGTGGTCGGTGACGCGCCCCTGCGGGAAATTATAGGTGCGGATGCGCTCCGACCGGTCGCCCGAGCCGACCTGCGATTTGCGCGACTCCGAGCGTTCCTCGTCGGCCCGGCTGCGCTCCAGGTCGTAGAGCCGCGCGCGCAGGATCTGCATGGCCTTGGCCCGGTTCTGGTGCTGCGACTTCTCAGCCTGAACCACCATGATCCCGGTCGGCAGATGCGTGATGCGGACCGCAGAGTCGGTGGTGTTGACGTGCTGGCCGCCCGAACCCGAGGCGCGCATCGTGTCGATGCGGATGTCTTCGGGCCGGATCTCGATGTCGACCTCTTCCGCTTCCGGCAACACGGCAACGGTTGCCGCCGAGGTATGGATGCGCCCGCTGGCTTCGGTCGCCGGCACGCGCTGCACGCGATGCACGCCGGACTCGAACTTCAGATGGGCAAAGACACCCTTGCCGGAGATGGTGGCGATGATTTCCTTGTAGCCGCCGGCGTCGCCGTCACTGGCCGACACCGTCTCGAAACGCCAGCCGCGCTCCGCTGCGTAACGTTCGTACATGCGAAACAAATCGCCGGCGAAAAGCGCGGCTTCATCACCGCCGGTGCCGGCACGGATTTCGAGGATGGCGTTCTTGTCGTCGGCGGCATCCCTGGGCAAGAGCAGGATCTGGATGTCCTGTTGCAGCGCCTCGATACGTTCGTCCACGCCCGGCAGGTCCGCCTCGGCCAGCGCCCGCATTTCGGCATCGGTGCTCTTGTCGGCAAGCATCGCCTTGAGATCGGCCTGCTCCTGTTCGGCTGATCGCAACGCGCGGACCTTGGCAACCATCTCCTGGATCTCGGCATATTCCGACGCCATCCGAACATAGGCCTCGGGCGCCGGCCCGGCCGACATCTGCGCTTCGAGCATCTCGAAACGCTTGACGACTTGATCCATGCGGTCGCGGGGAAGGTTGATCATGGCGGGACGCTATAGCGGAATCGAACGGTCGTCGGCAAACGCCTGCAGCAAGGCTCGCATCGGCACTTTCTGGCTGGGCACCATCAGATTGTCGTCGAAAAAGGCCTTCAGTTCCTGCAGCGGCAGTTCGGTCAGCATTGCCTTGACCGGACCGATCGACGCCGGCGACATCGAGATCGAGCGGAAGCCGAGACCGATCAGCGCCATGGCAGATATGGGTTTTCCGGCCAGCTCGCCGCACAGCGTCACCGGCGTATGGTTGCGCGTGCCGGCATCGGCGATCGTCTTCAGCACCCTGAGGAAAGGCGTCGACAGATTGTCGAAACGGTCGGCCAGCTGGGTGTTGCCGCGATCGACGGCCATGACGAACTGGAAGAGGTCGTTGGAGCCGACCGAGACGAAATCAACCGCCTTCATCAATTCGTCGAGCTGGAACAAGAGCGAGGGCACTTCCAGCATCGCGCCGAGCTTGAGGCTGGTAGGCAGGTGGTGCGCGAAGCGCGACAAATGCCGAACCTCGCGGTCGATGATCTCGCGCGCCTGCGCGATTTCCGACAGCTCGGTGACCATCGGCAGCATCAGCTTCAGCTCGCGGCCGCCGCTGGCTTTCAGCATCGCCCGGATCTGCGTCCTGAGCAGCCCGGGGCGATCGAGCGTCAGCCGGATCGCCCGCCAGCCCAGCGCCGGGTTCTCTTCCTGGATCGCTCCTTTGAAGTAAGGCAGCACCTTGTCGCCGCCGATATCGATGGTACGGAAAGTGACCGGCTTGCCGCGCGCGGCGTCGAGCACGTCGCGGTAAAGCCGCTCCTGCGCCTCGGCGCGCGGGAAGGTCGAGGCGACCATGAACTGCAGCTCGGTGCGGAACAGGCCGATGCCGGCGGCGCCCGACTCGGTCAGCTGCGGCAGGTCGACGGCAAGGCCCGCATTCATCAGGAGATCGACCGGAACCCCGTCCCTGGTCAGCGACGGCTTCTTGCGCAGCTCGCGATAGACTTCCTGCCGCCGGGCCCGGAACCGGACCTTTTCGGCATAGGCGGCTTCCAGGTCGGATTGCGGCCTGAGATGGATGGTGCCTTCCTCGCCGTCGACGATGATGGCATCGCCGTTTTCCGACATGGAAACGGCGCCTTTCACCTGTCCGGCGACCGGAATGCCCATGGCGCGCGCGACGATGACGACATGGCTGGTGGCGGCGCCGTCCTCCAGCACAAGGCCGCGCAGCTTGTCGCGCGGATAGTCGAGCAGCTCGGCCGCGCCCATCGAGCGGGCGACGATGATGGCGTCCTTGGGCAACGCGGCCGCGACATCCTCCGGCCCGCGCCCCATCAGCTGGCGCAAGAGCCGGTTGGCGAGGTCGTCGAAATCGCTCATCCGCTCGCGCAGATAGGGGTCGGTCATGTGCAGCATGCGCGCGCGCATGTCGCTCTGGACCTTTTCGACCGCCGCTTCCGCCGTCAGGCCGTTGCGGATCGCCTCTTCCAGACGACGCACCCAGCCGCTGTCATTGGCGAACATGCGGTAAGCCTCGAGGACCTCGCGGTGCTCGCCCTCGAAGGCGACCTCGCGCCGCTCCAGCATGTCGTCGATGGAGAGCCGGAGCGAGCCGAGCGAGGACTGCAGCCGGCGCACTTCCTCCTCGCTGTCCTCGTTGAACAGGTTGGTGACGACGATGCGCGGCTCGTGCAGCACGACATGGCCGAGACCGACGCCGTCGTTGAAGGAGACGCCGGTGAAGCTCGCCGGGCGGCGCAGGTCGAGCTCCAGCCCCGGCTTGGTCAGGCGGGCGAGATCGCCGGTGGCGATCATCTCGGCGATCACCATCGCCGTCGTTTCAAGCGCTTCGACCTCGTCGTCGCGATAGTGGCGCATGGTCTTGTTCTGCACCACCAGCACGCCCAGCGTGCGCCCTGCCCTCAGCACCGGCACGCCGAGGAAGGAATTATAGATCTCCTCGCCCGTCTCCGGCAGGTAGGCGAAGGCCGGATGTTCCTGCGCGTTGGAGAGGTTGAGCGGCCGCGCGCTGGCGGCGATCGTGCCGACAAGGCCCTGCCCGAGCCTGAGCTGCGCCAGGTGGACGGCGTTCGGGTTCAGACCCTCGGTGGCGTAGAGTTCGAGAACCGAGTCGGCGCGCAGCACATAGAGCGAGCAGACTTCGGCGACCATGTTGGAGGCGATGTCGCGCACGATGCGGTCGAGCCGCTCCTGCGGCTCCAGCGGCTCCTGCATGAGCTCGCGAAGCCGTTTGAGCAGAACGCGCGGGCCACTGGCCGTATCACGCATCGCGGCTTGTTCTCCAATGGGCATTTCGCCCGCCGCAGTTTCTCCCGCGGCCGGCGCTCACGCAACAACTGACTCAGTTCCTGCTATTGCTTATCCAGACCGTAGACGGAATGCAAAGTGCGAACCGCGAGTTCCGTGTAGGGACCATCGATCAGTATTGAGATTTTGATCTCGGAAGTGGTGATGGCGCGGATGTTGATCGCCTTGTCGGCCAGCGCCTTGAAGGCAGTGGCGGCAACGCCGGCGTGGCTCCTCATGCCGATGCCGATGACCGAGACCTTCGACATGCCGGCTTCCGACTGCACGACATCGTAGCCGACTTCCGGCTTGAGCTTCTCCAGAACCGCAAGCGCCTTGTCGACGTCGCCGGATGGCACGGTGAAGGTCATGTCGGTGAACTTGCCGTCCTCGGAGATGTTCTGGACGATCATGTCGACATTGATGTTGGCCTCGGCCAGCGGGCCGAAGATGCCGGCGGCGACGCCTGGACGGTCGCCGACGCGGCGCAGCGAAATCTGCGCTTCGTCCTTGGCGTAGGCAATTCCGGTGACGACCTGCTGTTCCACGATCTCTTCCTCGTCGCAAATGAGCGTTCCGGGCGGATTGAGCAAATCCCCCATTCCGGGCGCATCGGGATCGTCGAAGGACGACCGCACGAAGGTACGCACCCTGTGTACCATGGCAAGCTCGACCGAGCGCACCTGCAGCACCTTGGCGCCGAGCGAGGCCATTTCGAGCATTTCCTCGAAGGAAATCTTGGCCAGACGCCGGGCTTTCGGCTCGATGCGAGGGTCGGTCGTGTAGACGCCGTCGACGTCGGTATAGATGTCGCAGCGGTCGGCCTTGACCGCCGCCGCGATCGCCACGGCGCTCGTGTCGGAGCCGCCGCGGCCGAGCGTGGCGATGCGGTTGTCCGGCCCGATGCCCTGGAAACCGGCGATGACCGCCACCTGGCCCTCGCCGAAGCGCTTGATCAGGAAGGCGCCGTCGATGTCGAGGATGCGTGCCGCGCCATGGGCGCTGTCGGTCTTGATCGGGATCTGCCAGCCCTGCCAGGATCGTGCATGGATGCCCATATTCTGCAGCGTGATCGCCAGAAGACCGGCCGTGACCTGCTCGCCCGAAGCGACGACGGCGTCATATTCGCGCGCATCGTGCATGGGCGAGGCTTCGCGGGTCCAGCCGACCAGCTCGTTGGTCTTGCCGGCCATGGCCGAGACCACCACGGCAACGTCGTGGCCGGCATCGACCTCGCGTTTGACATGGCGCGCCACATTGCGGATGCGGGCGATGTCGGCGACCGAGGTTCCGCCGAATTTCATCACGATACGCGCCATGGAAGCGAAATGCCTTTGACTGAAGCCGGCTCAAGGCCGGCACCGGAGGAAACGCCAGGGCGACCCGGCGCGGAAATGCGCGGCCTCCTTAGCCAAAACAGCAAGGCTTCGCAAGCGAGCGCGCTTATAGCCGCCCCGGCGCCGCTCATCCTGACGGATACCCGTCGCCCGTCATGCCATAAGGCTGCCGAAACCGGGGCTTTGGAGATTCTGATGACCGAAACGCTGGAAATCGTCACCTTTCGCCTCAAGCCCGGCACCGAAGCCGGCTTTGTCGCCAACAATGGGCTCATGACGGATTGGCTTGCCCGGCAGCCTGACTTTCTAAGCCGACAGCTCGGCAGGCGCGAGGATGGGGTGTGGGTCGACGTCGTGCGCTGGCAGAGCCTGGAACAGGCAAAGGCCGCGGCGGACCGCATCATGGCCGAGATTGGCGGCAGCGAAGCGGTGCAGGCGATCGACCCGGCCAGCGTCAACATGATGCATGCCGAGGTTGCGCTGTCTATGCCTTAACGCGACGGTCGACGCCCGATGCGGCTCAATTCAGCACAACGGCTTTCCAAAGGCCTGGATAGTCGACAATGAAGCCGACCGGCGAGGCCTCCAGCACCTGGTCGTAGCCGAATTTCGGCGCGGCATAGGCGTAGCGGCCGTCGTCGAGGCGACGGTAATTCTGGTCCAGTCGTTCAAGCCTCAACTCCGGAAAGGCCAGATAGGCCGCCGGGGCAGGCGTCGCCTCGCCGACGGCAAGGTCGAAGCGGCGGATCGCCAAGAGGTTCGTCGCCGGCGTGAAGCCTAAATCGATATCGACAAGCCCGGCAACCTCCGCCTGCTCCGCACCATTCAGTATCCATCGGCCATCGGCCAGCCGTTCGACCTCATAGCGCAAGGTTTGCGTGCCGAGAAAGCCCTCGACGCCTGCGGAACATGTGCGCCAGTCGGCATCGCACTCCGCCGAATAGGCCAGGCTGCAGGGCCGGCCGTCATGGAGGAACAGCGCGTGACCGTTGAGCCGCCAACCGATCTCGGTCGCGCAAAGCAGGCAGGCATCGTGGCCTTCGAGGTCGAGACGGCGCCAGAGGATCGAGGGCTGCATGATCGAGCTCCTTTCGAACAGTCTATGGCGTCCCATCCGTGCGAAGTCGTGATTCCGTTTCAGCGTTGGTCCGACCAAGCTGCCACGTGCTGACAGTGTGGGCGCGTGGCAACAACCGAAAACCCTGCCTTGACTTTTGGCGCCAAGGACCCGACTTCCTAACGCCTACAGCGCCGCGCGTCCTTTGGGAGGCGTAAGGGACGCTGTCGCACTTTGACTTTACGCGTGATCCTTTCCGAAAATCGATTCCGGTTTTCGGGGCATGCGCTGGAGACCCGCTATGCCAGAGCCCCGCCGATCGACCATCGATGCCGGAGAAGTCGAACGCTTCTCCGCCCTTGCCGCCGAATGGTGGAACCCGAACGGCAAGTTCCGTCCGCTGCATAAGTTCAATCCGGTGCGGCTTGCTTATATCCGCGACCAGGTGGCGGCGCGTTTCGGCCGCGATCCGCGCGCCGCGCGGCCGTTCGAAGGCCTGCGCTTCCTCGACATCGGCTGCGGCGGCGGGCTTTTGTGCGAGCCGATGGCCAGGCTTGGCGCCGAAGTGGTCGGCGCCGACGCTTCCGCGACCAACATTGAAGTGGCAAAGCTGCACGCGGCGGAGGCCGGCGTCAGCGTCGACTATCGCGCCACGACGGCCGAGGCGCTGGCCGACGCCGGCGAAACCTTCGACGTCATCCTCAACATGGAAGTGGTCGAGCATGTCGCCGACGTCGACCTGTTCGTCGCCAAATGCGGCCAGATGGTCCGCCCCGGCGGCATCATGTTCGTCGCCACCATCAATCGCACGCTGAAGGCACTCGGCCTCGCCATCATAGGCGCCGAATATGTGCTGCGCTGGCTGCCGCGCGGCACCCACCAGTTCGGCAAGCTGGTGCGGCCGGAGGAGCTGGCAAAAGCGCTGGGCGCCGCCGGCCTCACGGTGATCGACCGCACCGGCGTCATCTATCATCCGCTGGCCGACCGCTGGCAGAAGTCCAGGGACATGGACGTCAACTATATGGTGCTGGCCGAGAAAGCTTCCGTCTGATCTCGACAGCCGGTCAGGCTTCCAAGGGCCGATAACCGCCCCGCCAGTAGATCAGCGCCTGACCGGTATCCTGCGTCCTGACCGCCTCGACCGAGCCGATGACAATCGAGTGCGTGCCGCGGTCGATCATCTCGTCCAGGCTGCAGTCGAAGGCGGCGACCGCCTCGGCAAGCAGCGCTGCGCCCGTCTTCAGCGTCGTCCATTCGGCGCCCTCGTAGCGGTCCTTGCCCTTGATTCCGCCGAAACCCGAGAACCGCTCGGCGACCCGCTGGTGCTGTGGCCCGAGCGAGTTGACGCCGAAATGCCGGTAGCGTTCGATGATGGGCCAGGTCGACGAGGAGCGGTTGACGCAGGCGATCACCTTCGGCGGCTCCGCCGACAGCGACACCACGGAAATGACGACGAGACCGGTACGGTCGTCGCCGACGCCGGCGGTGATGACGCTGACATTGCCGACGATGAGCCGCATGGCGGCGCGGAAATCCGCGACGCTGACCGGACCTTCTGCGTTGGGCATTGCCATCTCCTCGCTAAGCCGCCGACTGCATCGCGGCCGGCGCGATGCGGATGCCCCTCTGTTCAAGGATAGGCAGGACCGTGTCGCGGAAATAGGGGAATTCCTCGACATAATCGACGAAAGACAAGGTCGAGCCGCGGAAGCCGGCCTCGTGCAGCTGGGTGATGCCGTCTGCCACCTGCTCGGGCGTGCCGGTCAGCGGGAAACCGCCATGGCCCGCCGCCATGCGGTCGCGGATGAGCGCCAGAAGATCGTGCGGGAAGGATTGCGCATGGGCAAATTGCAGCCGCACCAGATTGTCCACGGCTGCCCAATCCGCGTTGGCGCGGCCGAAATGCTCGAGATAGTCTTTTGCTTCCTTTTCCGTGGGCCGGCACACGACATGCGCGAAAGTCAGCACATCGACGTCGCTGCCCGCCACTTTACCTTGCTCCTTCAGCGCCGCGATCTCGTCCTTCGAGCGCGAGAGGTCGATGGCCGGCGTGAACAGGAAATCGGCGTTGCGGACAGCGAATTTGCGCCCTTCCTCCGAGCCGGCCGCGTTGAGGATCGGCGGCGGCGAGGACGGACGCGGATCGCCGAGCACGTTCTTGAGCTTGAACCAGGTGCCGTCCCAGTCGAAGGCTTCCGTGCGGCTCCACAGGGCGCGCACGATGTCGAACCATTCCTGCGCATAGCCATAGCGTGTGATGTGGTCGTCGGGCAGCGTCAGCCCAAGCGCCTCGTATTCCGGCTTGTTCCAGCCGGCGACGATGTTGAGGCCGATGCGACCGCGGCTGATCTGGTCGATGGTCGCCAGTTGCTTGGCCACGACCACCGGATGATTGGCCGCCGTGTGGGTGGTGGCAAAGACTGTGAGATTGCGGGTGAGCGCCAGCAGCCCAGCCGCCCAGGTGATCGTCTCAAGCACGTTGCCATGAAAATTGGTTTCACCGCCGTAACCGATCCAGCGGGCGATCGGCAGCATGAAGTCGATGCCGGCTTCGTCGAGAAGCCGGGCGAGCTTGACATTGTTGTCCCAGGAATTGTCCCAGCGCTCGTCGACCTTTGTGACGGTCATGCCGCCGGAGCAGTTGGACGCGAATGTGCCGAGAAAGAAGGGCTGCGTGCCGGTCGCGGACTTGTCGAGCATGCTCATGACGATGTTCTCCTCCGTTTTTCGTTATAATTTATAATAGAAAGTCTATCATAAATTCATGTAGACGCAATCGCATGGATCGGCGCATCCTTGGCGCGGAGGGACAGGCGGATGAACGAGCGTCGCAAATCTTTGGAAACACAGGAAGAACTGCTCGACCGCGGCTGGCATCTGGCGCGCACGCCGCTGGAGATCGACGTCACCGAGGTCGAATACGCGCTGATGCGGTCATATGAGGCGTTCGGCCGCTGGCAGGCGGAATGTCTCGCCACGGTGATAGAGTTTTCGGCCAGCGGGCCCGAAAACGCGCTGCTCCACGTCATCAGGATGAACGATCGGCCCAAAAGCGTCCGCGATCTCGCCCAGATGACCAATCGCGACGACATTCCCAACATCCAGTACAGCCTGCGCAAGCTGTTGAAGGGCGGGCTGATCACGCGCACCGGCAGCGGCAGGGCGGGCGTGACCTATGAGGTGACGCCGCTCGGTCATCGGGTGACGGAGCGCTATGCCGATATCCGTTCGGTCCTGCTCATCGAGGCGGTGAAGCGCATTCCCGAGATGGCCGAGAAGCTCGAGGACGTCGCGCGCACGTTGGAGTTGATGACGGGCATCTATGAGCAGGCGGCGCGCGCCGCCGCCACCCATCGCCGCCGCCATCCGCAGCCGGAATCCTCCGGCAAAGCGGATTAGCTCGTGGACGATGCCGGCTCGATCCGGACCGGCGTCGGCGCGCCGGCCTGGCTTTGCGCCTTGGTCGTGATGAAAACGCCGGCGGTGATGATGACGGCGCCCAGCCAGGTCAGAAGCTGGTAGTGCTCGCCGAGGAAGATCGTGCCCGCGAACAGGCCGACGGCCGCCGCCACATAGCCGATCTGGCTGAGATAGACCGGGCCGCCGACCGCCTGCAGACGGAAGAAGAAGGCGAACATCGCCGAGGCCGACGCAACCTGGCCGACCACCACCAGCGGCACGGCGCCGAGCGGGGCGAAGGCATGCGTGCCCAGAAGGCCGAGGATGCCGACGAGAAGCAGCGTGGCCGAGGCCAGATGGCTGCCGACGGCAAGCTCGATCGGGCCGGTGCCTTCCGGCCAGTCGACGGTGCGATAGATGTTGCCGGCGGCGAGGCTGACCGGAATGAGCAATCCTATGGCAACCCAGAAATAGTCGGCTGGCTGGCCGGCCTCGCCGCGCGTCAGCGCGACCATCGCCGCGCCGACGAAGCCGACGACGATGCCGATGACACCGAGCAGATTGGGACGCCTGACGCCGAGCAGGATCGAGAACACCAGCGTGATCACCGGCGACAGCGTGAACATGATGCCGGTGTAACCGGCGCCGAGATGCGGGATGGCCGAGAACATCAAAAGATTGGGAATGGCATAGGAAATCGCCGCGGTGACGAAGAAATAACGCAGCTTGCGCGGCGTCAGCCGGATGCGTTCGCCGCGCAAGAGAAGCGCCAGCAGCAGCACACCGCCGGCGCCCAGCGAAATAACGAAGGCCCAGACCATGGCCGGCACGCCGGCGGCGGTAGCGAGCTTGCCGAACGGCAACGTCATGCCGAGCAGCCCGCCCGTCACCACCAGAAGGCCGATCGCCGAATCCCAGATAAGTTTCATCGGGCTGTCCTGTCTCCGCGAGACCGCTTGGCGGCCGGTTCTCATTGCGATAAGATAGCGCAAAGATTCTTTACGTCAAGATACTTCACGGTGAGCGATATGGATCGAGCGGGCAGGGCCATGGAGCAGTGGCGACGTGAGCGGCCGGACCTGGATGTGTCGCCGATGGGCGTCATCGGGCGGCTCAACGAGGCCTCGTCGCTGATCGCGCGCGACCGGCTGGCGCCGGTCTTTGCCCGCTTTGGGCTGCAGTCCGGCGAATTCGACGTGCTGGCGACGCTGCGCCGGTCCGGCGCGCCCTACGCGCTGACGCCGACCGAGCTCTACGAGGCGACGATGGTGACGTCGGGCGCCATGACCGCTCGCCTCGACCGCCTGGAGAAGGCCGGCCTGACACGGCGCGCGCCGCACCCCAGCGACCGGCGTGGCGTCGTCGTCGAGCTCACCGCGAAAGGCCGTGAGCTCACCGACGAGGCGCTCACCGCCCACGTCGCCAACGAGCATGAGATCCTCGCCGGCCTGACGCACGAGGACCGGGAAATGTTGGCGAAACTGCTGAAAAAACTGATCGGAAGCTTGAGGTCGCCGTCCTAATTCCGGTCGTCCGGAAAGCTCGGGATCGGCATGAATTCGACGCCGTCCTCGGCGAGGCTCTGCGCTTCTTCGGGCGTCGCTTCGCCGTAGATGCCGCGCGGATCGGTCTCGCCGAAATGGATCTTGCGCGCTTCCTCGGCGAATTTGTCGCCGACATAGTCGGCATTCTCGCGCACCTTCTCTGCCAGAGCCTTCAGCTGCGCCAGCGCCTGCTTCTGCGCCTCGCCCATGGCCAAGGCGACCTTCTCCTGTTTGCGCGACGTGGAGACGGCGGGCGCCATCAGCGCTTTCTCGACCTTGTGCGAGCCGCAGCTCGGGCAATCGACGAAGCCGCGCTTCTTCTGGGTGTCGAAATCATCATTGCTGCGGAACCACGCTTCGAATTCGTGCTCGTGTTCGCAGATCAGTGAAAAACGGATCAAGAAGCGGCACCCCTGAGACGCGGCGCTTCGCTTGTCCCGGCACTGACGGTGAAATCCCGCGCGTTCTTCAGATTGGGAATCTTGCGGCGCGCGGCCAACGACTGGGCCGGATCGATCTCGGCGACGATCACGCCGGGCTCGTTATGCGATGCCTCGGCGATGATGCGCCCCCATGGATCGACGATCAGCGAATGGCCATAGGTCTCGCGCCCGTCCTCATGCAGGCCGCCTTGCGCTGCGGCGACGACATAGGCGCCGTTCTCGATGGCGCGGGCGCGCAGCAGCACATGCCAGTGGGCCTCGCCGGTCTGGCGCGTGAAGGCGGCAGGCACCGTCAGCACTTCGGCCCCGGCCATCGCCTCGGCGCGGAACAGCTGCGGGAAGCGCAGGTCGTAGCACACGGCAAAGCCAAGCTTCGTCCCGTTGATATCGGTCACGGTAGCTTCCGTCCCCGGCTCGTAGGCCGCGGATTCGCGCCAGCTCTCGCCATTGTCGAGATCGACGTCGAACATATGGATCTTGTCATAGCCGGCAATCGCGGCGCCGTCGGGCGAAAACAGGAACGCGCGGTTGGCGAGCTTGCCGTCGGCGCGGCGAATCGCCGTCGAGCCGATATGCAGGTAGATGCCAAGCTCCTTCGCCAACCTGCGCGCGGTGGCGACGACGATGTCCTTGTCCTCGGTGGTGAAAGCGGCCGCACCGGCTTCCTTGTCGCGCACCAGCGCTCCGGTCATTTCCGGCGTCTGGACATAAGTGGCACCCTGGCCGGCGGCCTGGCGAACCAGGATCTCCATGTCGGCGGCATTGCGTTCCGGACTGGTGCCCGAACGCATCTGCACGGCGGCGGCCTTGAAATTACCCATGGTCATCTCCCGTTGGCGAGCAGCGAGTCCAGCCGGCCCTGCGACTCCAGATCGTGGAGGTCGTCGCAGCCGCCGACATGCGTGTCGCCGATGAAAATCTGCGGAAAGGTGGCTCGCCCATGCGCCTTGGAAATCATTTCCTGGCGCAATTCCGGCGAGAACGAGGCGTCGTGCTCGGTATAGGGCACCCCCTTGCGGTCGAGCAACCGCTTGGCGGCGCTGCAGTAGCCGCACATCATACGGGTGTAGATCGTCACATCAGCCATTGGCCGGCAGTCCTCATGCATGCCGTCCAATCAGGTACGAAAGCGACATGCGGCAAACAACAAACTCAAACCTATATAGTCGCGGACTCATCGGGCCGAAAGTCCCCGGGCAGGACGCGCGCGAAGGTGAGGATGTCGACGGCTCCGGCGCCGCTCCTCTTCAGCGCCTTGGCGACCGCCCGCACCGTCGCGCCGGTGGTGTAGACATCGTCGACCACCAGCACCCGGCGCCCCGCTATCTCGATCTCAGCGTCCGGCGGCACGCGGAATGCGGCGCGCACGTTCTCCTCGCGCTCGTGCCGTTCGAGGCCGACCTGCTGGCGCGTCAGCTTCACGCGCCGGATCGCAGATGGCGAGAAGGGCAGCCCGCCGAGCTTTGCAACGGCCCGTCCAAGCTCCGCCGACTGGTTGAACTGGCGCCGGAAGAAGCGCCGCCAGTGCAACGGCACCGGCACGACCAGGTCGGCCTCCGCGATCAGCTCCGCGCCGGCGCGCATCATCCAGTTCGCCATCCAGGGCGCGAGGTCGGTTCGATCCTGATATTTCAGCCCCTGCACCATCTGCCGCGCGACGCCTGAATAGACGACGGCCGCCCGCGCCCGCTCGAAGGGCGCAGGATCGGCGATCGCCTCGGCGGACAAAAACCCCTCGCCCATGTCGTGGGTGAAGGGCGTGCCCATCACCGGGCACCAGGGCTTCTCCAGCAGTCTCAGCTTGGGCCAGCAGGCGCCGCACAGCACGCCAGGCTGCGACACATGGCGACGGCAGCCGGCGCAAACCGGCGGAAACAACAGGCGCGCCGGCCAGGCCAGCGCCTGCCGCGTCATGTCCTGGACCGCTGTGGTCTTGATCTTGTGCACCGGATCGGCCACGTGAAAGGAACCTCGCGCCACCTTAACACCACTGCGGCACGCGCGGACAACAGGAAGCTTTTCATTGCAGCCCTTGATCGACACCGAGCTCTGGCTCGCGCGCAAGCGCAGGGCTCTCGCCCGCCCCGTCGAAGGCGCCGATTTCCTGATGCGGCGCGCCGCGGAAGACCTTGCCGACCGGCTGGGCGCCGTCGACCGCCGCTTCGGCAAGGCCGCCGCGCTGTTCTGCCAGACGTCGGCGGCGGCGGACGTGCTTGCCTGCAGCGGCAAGGTCGGCGAGATCGTGCGCGTCGAGATGGACGAAGCGCTTCTGGCCGGCGGCCCCGGCCTGGTGGCGCCGCCGGAGACCGTGCCGTTCGAGGAAGGCAGCCTCGATCTCGTCGTTTCCCTGCTCTCGCTGCACGCGATGAACGACATTCCCGGCGTGCTGGCGCAAATCCGCCGGGCGTTGAGACCGGACGGGCTGTTCCTCGGCGCTTTCGCTGGCGCAGGCACGCTCACGGAGTTGCGCGAGAGCCTGCTTGCGGCCGAGACGGAGCTTTTTGGCGGCGCGAGCCCGCGCATCCTTCCTTTCACCGACGTGCGCGACGCGGGCGCGCTGTTGCAGCGCGCCGGCCTGGCTTTGCCTGTCGCCGATGTGGAAACGGTCGCGGTGCGCTACGATACGCTGTTCGATCTTGCCGCCGATCTGCGCGCCATGGGCGAAACCAGCGCTCTCCTCGATCGCAGCCGGCGGCCGGCCGGCAGACGACTGTTTGCCCGCGCCGCCGAAATCTATGCCGAGCGATTCTCGGATCCGGATGGCCGTATCCGGGCAAGTTTTTCGATCGTCTGGATGTCCGGCTGGGCACCGGACCCCTCACAGCAAAAGCCGCTCAAGCCCGGATCAGCCAAGGTCTCGTTGAAATCCGTCCTGGAGAACCCGCCCAGGCCTTGACTGCCTCAGCTGCGATGGCGGTTGGCCCACGTCAGTGGGAAAAGGCCTGGACCAATCTGCTGTTGTTGTCGCTGAACAACCACTGGAGCGCACTGGAGGCTTGGCTGACCCCGCCGACAATGACGAGCGACAACACCACGACGATCAGGCCATATTCAACGGCCGTGGCGCCTGTTTCATCTTCAATGAATTGTTGCAGCAGGTTTTTCATGGTCATCGATCCCTTATGCGGGAACTCTAATGTCCTACCCGTTAAGAAAGGTTAACGGTAAAAGCTTAACAGCGAGTGAAACGCCGCCCTGCCGCCAAATCATTAACCAAGTCAGCACTCGCCACTGCGGCTGCCGTCATTGCGGATGACGCAGATTGAACTGGGCAAAGGCTGCAGCACGCTTCGGCGCACAGTATATGTATTGGGGCGATGGCCGATCGATCCGGTCGCCGTCATGTCGAGCCCGTTGGAGAAGCCGTCACGGGCGCTCTGCGGCCGGGTCTGGCTGTCCAGGAAAGGCGTCGCGATCAGCGCCAGCGCCACTGCGGCCGAGCCGAAGAGAAGCGTGATCCGCAGGATGCCCATGCCGGCGTCCACCGCGCGGAAGCCTCGGTCGGGCCGGATCGAGTCCCAGTCTCTTTCAAGGCTCATGCCGTGTTTCCCAGTCATCGACGATATCGCCGCGCGAAACGGCCTCGCGCAATTTTTCACGTCGAGATAAATCTTCCATTAACGCTGGCTAAAGCAGCTCCGGAAAAAGCGTGAAATGTCACCGCGCCCGAGAAACGATGAACTGCCGCTAAGGCGACCGTGAAACTACAAAAGGTCGATGAGGAACTGGATCAGCGGCGCGTCGGCCGGCGGCATCGGATAGTCGCGCATCTGCCGGGGCCTGACCCATTTGAGCCCCTGCCCTTCCCTCGGCTGCGCGATCCCGCGGAAGCGGCGGCAGACATAAAGCGGCATCAGGAGATGGAAATCGTCATAGGAATGGCTGGCAAAGGTGAGCGGCGCCAGGCACGGAATCTCCGTCTCGATGCCGAGCTCCTCATTGAGTTCGCGAACCAGGCATTGCTCCGGCGTTTCGCCCGGCTCGACCTTGCCGCCCGGAAACTCCCACAGACCGGCAAGCTGCTTTCCTTCCGGGCGCTGCGCCAGCAGCACGCGCCGGTCGGTGTCGACCAGCGCGCAGGCAGCGACCAGCAGCAGGCGCTTTCCGGTTGGCTTGACCTCGCTCACGCGCCCGGCGGCCGTCGATAGTGGTAGCGATAGACTTCCTCGAAGCCGAGCGACCGGTAGAGCGAGAGCGCCGGTAGATTGCCGGCCTCGACCTGTAGCCAGGCCTCGCGCGCGCCGCGCAGCCGCGCCCATTTCAGCGCCGACAGGATAAGATTGCGGCCATGGCCCTTCTTGCGCGCCGACTTTTCGGTGGCGACCTCGAACAGGCCCGCGAGATCGCCGTCATGGACGCAGATCAGCGTCGCCAGCGGCTCGTTGCCGTCCTCGAGCGCGAACAGCCCGGCTTCCGGCTGGATGGCGCCGATGACCTCCGACAGGCCGGGCCGCAACGAGGCGTCCGAGCCGCTCGTCCTCAGCGACGCGCCGATGAAGCGGCTGATGTCCTTGAGCGGAATCTGGTCCATGGCCGCGCCGAGCTCGACCTCTTTCAGCGGCAGCCGCATCACCAGGGATTCGTCGAACCTGTTCCAGCCGGCCTTGTCGAGATGCGTGGACAGAACCTGTCCCGACAGCGGCGACATGCGAAAGGTCAGCGGCCGGCCATAGGCATCGAACCGCCTTGCGGCGCGGCCGATGCGCTCCTCGATGGCGTGCGTGTCGCCCGGATCGAGTGGATTGACGGAGTTCAGGCGCTTGGCGGGGTGTCCGGCCGTGAGCCGCACCACCCAGGTCCCGTCATAATGGACCGCGGCCGCCGGCCAGGCACGAAAGCCCGCCGCCTCGTAGCGGCGCACGACCGCCAGCACGCTTGCCGGATGCCCGGACACCGGCGCCATCAGCTCCGGTAATCGCCGTTGATGGCGACATATTCCTTGGTGAGGTCGCAGGTCCACACCGTCGCCTTGCCGCGACCGATGCCGAGATCGGCGCGGATGCGGATGTCGTCGCGCTTCATATAGGCCGAGGTCGCTTCCTCCGAATAGTCTGGATCGCGCTCGCCCTCATGCGCGAGCCGATTGTCGCCGAACCAGATCGACAGCCGGTCGCGGTCGGCCGGCTCGCCAGCCTTGCCGACGGCCATGACGACGCGGCCCCAATTGGCGTCCTCGCCCGCAACCGCCGTCTTCACCAGCGGCGAATTGGCGATCGAAAGCGCGACCCGCTTGGCCGAACGTGCCGATTTGGCGCCGGTCACCGTGACCTCGACCTGCTTGCGCGCGCCCTCGCCGTCGCGCACCACCTGCAGCGCCAGCGACTTCAGCACCTTGCCGAGCGCCCGACGGAACGCGCCGAGCCGCGCATCCTTGGGATCGCTGATCGCCGGCGCGCCACGCGCGGCGGCCTTACCGGTGGCGAAGATGAGCAGCGTGTCGCTGGTCGAGGTGTCGCTGTCGACGGTCACCGCATTGAAGGTCTTGGCCGTGCCGCGCGAAAGCAGATCCTGCAGCACGGGGGCGGCGATCGGCGCGTCGGTGGCGATGAAGGAAAGCATCGTCGCCATGTCGGGCGCGATCATGCCGGCGCCCTTGGCGATGCCGTTGATGGTGACGTCGGCGTCGCCGAGCTTGACCGTCGCCGTCGCCACCTTCGGATAGGTGTCCGTGGTCATGATCGCCTTGGCCGCCTCGGTCCACAGATCCGGCTTGCCGTCCTTGACCAGGCCGGCGAGCAGATGGCTGAATTTGGTGGTGTCGAGCGGCTCGCCGATGACGCCGGTCGAGGCCAGGAAGACTTCCGCTTCCGAGCATCCGGCGGCCTTGGCCGCCGCCTCGCCGGTCAGCGCGGTCGAAGCCTTGCCCTTCTTGCCGGTGAAGGCGTTGGCGTTGCCGGAATTGACCACCAGGACCCGCGCCTTGCCGGCAGGCAGGTTCTGACGGCAGAAGTCGACCGGCGCCGACGGGCATTTCGACCGGGTGAACACGCCGGCGACAGCCGTGCCCGGATCGAAGACCATGGCGAGCAGGTCGGTTCTGTTCTTGTATTTGATGCCGGCTTCGGCGGTCGCGATGCGCACACCCTCGATGACCGGCATCTTCGGATATTTCTTCGGTGCGAGCGGCGAAATCGTAGCGGACATCGGAACCCCGGAGCGGCAAGAACACGAAAAGAAGGCCGGTTTGCCCGATAGCGCGCGTCGGCGCAAGGGGCGTTCTGGCCGCGCCCTCCCGGCCTGGCCGGCGGCTTTGCAATTGGAAACGCGTCGTTTCGCTTCATCGCCGAAGTCAATATGATCGGCACCAGATTCACCGGCTAAGGAAGACCTCGATGGACGAAGCCGCCGCTCGCGGGCGCAAGTCGATCGGCGCGAAACGCAACCCCGAGAGCGCCGATGCCATCGTCAAGGCCGCCGAGGCGGTGTTGCGCGAGGCGGGCTATGCCGGTTTCTCGATCGAGGCTGTCGCCCGGCGGGCGCGGGCGGGAAAGCCGACCATCTATCGCTGGTGGCCGAGCAAGGCGGCGCTGCTGATCGAGGTCTACCAGCGCCAGAAGCGCGTCGAGACGCCCGACACCGGAAACATCGAGGACGATCTGGCCGGCTTCCTCGAGAATCTGTTCGCGCATTGGCGCGACACCCCGTCGGGCAACATCTTCCGCTCGCTGATCGCCGAGGCGCAGTCGGACGAGACGGCCGCGGCCGCGCTCGCCGAATATTCAAAAGGGCGCCGCGGCCATACCGGTCGGATGATCGAGCGCGCCAAGGCGCGTGGCGAGGTGGCGGCCGATGTCGATGCCGGGATCGTCGCCGACCTGATCGCTTCCTTCGCCTGGCGGCACCTGCTGGCCGGACGGCTCGACGAGGACGACGCGGCGATCCGCGCCGCCGTGCGCTACATCACGCGGGGAATCAGAGCAATTCCAGGAAAAGTGTGAAGCGGTTGGGCTCGGCGCCTCGCCGTAGCCTTCCGTCCGGAATTGCGTCAAAACAAGGAGATAGCGGGGTTCGCCGTTTCCGTGAAACGGTGAAACGCTCTAAAGCGCGTCGCGCCGTATCGGATTCAGGCGACGCGCTTTAAGTCTTTGTTTTGATGCATGTCGTTGTCCCAGAACCGCCGCACACTTCTGGGCGACATGCTTTAGCGACCGAATGCGAAAGGGCGCCCGAAGGCGCCCTTTGCAAGGTTTCCAGTCGGCAGCGGATTACTTGCCGGCTTCCATCGTGTCGACGTCCTTCTTGAGCTTCTCGTCCGGGATCTCGACCTTGGCGGCCGCGCGCAGCTCCTTGACCATGGCGAAATACTTGTCGCGGATCACCGCCTGCTTGGCCTGGTCCTTAACGTCGTCGAAGGCCGGCGGCTGCTTGGCGCGCTTGTCCTCGACCTTGATGACGTGCCAGCCGAACTGCGACTGCACCGGCTCCTTCGAATATTTGCCGACGTCGAGCGCGAAGGCCGCCTTGTCGAATTCCGGCACCATCTGCCCCGGGCCGAACCAGCCGAGGTCGCCGCCGCTGGTCTTGCCGCTCGGATCGCTGGTGTGTTCGTTGGCGAGCTTCTGGAAATCGGCGCCGCCGTCGAGCTGCTTGATGATCGCCTCGGCTTCTTCCTTCGTCTTCACGAGGATGTGACGAGCGTGGATTTCGTTGACCGGCGGCGTGTTGGCGATCTCCTGGTCGTAGCGGGCGCGCACTTCGGCGTCCGTCACCTTGTCGACCACTTCCTTCTCGACCACCTCGCCATGCAGGGCGCGTGCCTGCAGGAAAGCCATGCGGCGCAGGAAGTCGGCGTCCTTGTCGAGGCCGCTGTCGACCGCCTTCTTGGCCATGACGCGGATTTCGATCGCGGCCGAGAGGGCAGCCGCGCGGCGCTGTTCCGGCGGCATCTGCGCGAACTGTTGCGACAGTTCGCCTTCGGCGAGCTGAAGGTCGGCCTCGGTCAGCTTCTCGCCATTGACGGTGGCGACCACGGCATTGGGATCGACCGGCGCCGCCGGAGCGGCCGCGGGTGCCGTGGCGTCCTGGGCGGGCTTGGTCTCCTGCGCCATCAGCGGCGACAGGCAAAGAGCCGAGAGCCCGAGGGCCAGACCGAGGCTGGCGAGCGAGGCGCGGCGGAACGACAGGGACATCAAGATAAACTCCAAGGGGATTGCCAATGAGGATCGCGTAAGCGCAAGGGTGATCAGTCGGATTGTGGCGGAATTTGGCGCTGCCCTTAGGGCTAACGCGGCGTTGACATCGATTGAGCCCCCTCTTATCTGTCCAACGACTTGGCGTCCAGAACCGTTTTCCGGGCGCTTTTTGCGTTTGTCCGCATTCACGCGGATTTGATGGGCCCGCCAGGCGTCTGTCGCAAGCGGCTAAAATTGCTATCGAAAGGACCATTGGATGGTCAGTCTCGGCGGTCTCGCCCGTAAGGTTTTCGGTTCTTCCAACGACCGCCGTGTCAAGTCGACCCGGCCAAGGGTCGAAGCCATCAACGCCATGGAAAACGAGATGCGGGCGCTTTCCGATGCCGAGCTTGCGGGGCGCACGGAAAAATTCCGCCAGGATCTCGCCAACGGCGCTGCGCTCGACGATCTGCTGGTTCCCGCCTTCGCCACGGTGCGCGAAGCGGCCCGCCGCGTGCTTGGCATGCGTCCCTTTGACGTACAATTGATCGGCGGCATGGTGCTTCACAATGGCGGCATCGCCGAGATGCGCACCGGCGAGGGCAAGACGCTGGTCGCCACTCTGCCGGTCTATCTCAATGCACTTGCAGGCCAAGGCGTCCATGTCGTCACCGTCAACGATTATCTGGCCACCCGCGACGCCGAGTGGATGGGTCGCGTCTATAAATTCCTCGGCCTGACCGTCGGCGTCATCGTCCACGGTCTCTCCGACGACGAGCGCCGCGAGGCCTACGCCTCCGACGTCACCTACGCCACCAACAACGAACTCGGTTTCGACTATCTGCGCGACAACATGAAGTATGAGCGCGCCCAGATGGTGCAGCGCGGCCATGCCTACGCCATCGTCGACGAGGTCGATTCCATCCTGGTCGATGAAGCGCGCACGCCGCTGATCATTTCCGGTCCGCTCGAGGACCGCTCGGAAATGTACAACACCATCGACACCTTCATGCTCAAGCTCAGCCCGGCCGACTACGAGATCGACGAGAAGCAGAAGACCTCGATCTTCACCGAGGAGGGCACCGAGAAGCTGGAGAACATGCTGCGCGACGCCGGCCTGTTGAAGGGCGAGTCGCTCTACGACGTCGAGAACGTCGCCATCGTCCATCACGTCAACAACGCGCTGAAGGCGCACCGCCTGTTCCAGCGCGACAAGGACTACATCGTGCGCAACGGCGAGATCGTCATCATCGACGAGTTCACCGGCCGCATGATGCCGGGCCGCCGCTATTCGGAAGGCCTGCACCAGGCGCTTGAAGCCAAGGAGCACGTGGCGATCCAGCCGGAGAACCAGACGCTCGCCTCCGTCACCTTCCAGAACTATTTCCGCCTCTACAAGAAGCTGTCCGGCATGACCGGCACGGCGTTGACCGAGGCCGAGGAATTCGGCAACATCTACGGCCTCGAAGTCACCGAGATCCCGACCAACCTGCCGGTCATCCGCAAGGATGAGGACGATGAGGTCTACCGGACGGTCGAGGAGAAGTACAAGGCGATCGTCAAGGAAATCCGCGAAGCCAGCGCCAAAGGCCAGCCGACGCTGGTCGGCACAACCTCCATTGAAAAATCCGAGCAACTGGCCGAGCGCCTGCGCAAGGAGGGTTTCAAGGATTTCGAAGTCCTGAACGCCCGCCACCACGAGCGCGAGGCGGCCATCGTCGCCCAGGCCGGCAAGCCCGGCGCCATCACCATCGCCACCAACATGGCCGGCCGCGGTACCGACATCAAGCTCGGCGGCAATGCCGAGATGCGCATCGCCGAGGAACTGGGCGACATGCCCGAGGGCCCCGAGCGCGAGGCCCGGGAAAAGGAAATCCAGGCCGACGTCGAGCGCCTGAAGGAAAAGGCGCTGGCCGCCGGCGGCCTCTATGTTCTGGCCACCGAACGCCACGAATCGCGCCGCATCGACAACCAGCTGCGTGGCCGCTCCGGCCGCCAGGGCGATCCCGGCCGCTCGAAATTCTTCCTGTCGCTGCAGGACGATCTGATGCGCATCTTCGGCTCCGAGCGCATGGACGGCATGCTGCAGAAGCTCGGCCTCAAGGAGGATGAGGCGATCATCCATCCCTGGATCAACAAGGCGCTCGAAAAGGCGCAGAAGAAGGTCGAGGCGCGCAACTTCGATATCCGCAAGAACCTCCTCAAGTATGACGACGTCGCCAACGACCAGCGCAAGGTGGTGTTCGAGCAGCGCATCGAGCTGATGGACGGCGAAGGCCTGTCGGAGACGATCGCCGAGATGCGCGAAGGCGTCATCGAGGAGATCGTCGCCAAGAACATCCCCGAAAACGCCTATGCCGAGCAGTGGAACGTCGCCGGCCTCAAGGAGGAAGCGGCGCAGTATCTCAATCTCGACCTGCCGATCGAGGAATGGGTCAAGGAAGAGGGCATCGCCGAGGACGATATCCGCGAGCGCATCACAGCCGCGGCCGACGCCGCCGCCAAGGAGCGCGCCGATCGCTTCGGCCCCGACGTGATGAACTATGTCGAACGTTCGGTGGTGCTGCAGACGCTCGACCATCTGTGGCGCGAGCACATCGTCAATCTCGACCACCTGCGTTCGGTGGTCGGCTTCCGCGGCTACGCCCAGCGCGACCCGCTGCAGGAATACAAGAGCGAGGCCTTCGAGCTGTTCCAGGGCATGCTCGGCAACCTTCGCCAGGCCGTCACCGCGCAGCTGATGCGCGTCGAACTGGTCCGCCAGGCGGCGGACGCCCCGCCGCCGGAAGCGCCCGACATGTTCGGCAGCCACATCGACGGCACCACCGGCGAAGACGATTTCCAGGGCGGCGAGACCGCGCTTCTCATGCGTCAGGACACCAACGCCGTCGTGGCGCCGGAAAACCGCGACCCGAAGAACCCCTCCACATGGGGCAAGGTCGGCCGCAACGAGCTCTGCCCCTGCGGCTCCGGCAAGAAGTACAAGCACTGCCACGGCACCTTCGCCTGACCCCTTTTCCCTTCTCCCCGTTCAACGGGGGTGAGGCGTGGTCCGCGCAGCGGACGAAAAGCCAATTGTTTGGCTTTTCGAACGACGAACGCCCGGAGCGATAGCGAAGGGCCGGCGGTGCCCGCAGGGCCGGATGAGGGGCAGCGCCGGCGTTCTGCGATCCCGGTGGAACGCCGAGTTAGGCTTCCCTAGCAACTAATTCCCCAGCACAGGGATTTTGACCGATCGGCTCTGTCTGCGTCGGCAGGCGGCATGCCTTGGAGATTGGCCGAAACGCCCATCGCGATCGTCATTCTAGGGCGGAGCAGGAGCGAAGCTCCGTCGCGAAGACCCTGGAATCCATGCCGTTACCTTGATCGAAGGCGCTGCGGAGCAGAATTCTGCGCAGCAACGCTTCCAAGTCACGGCATGGATTCCAGGGTCTGCGCCGCGTCGCTTCGCTCCTTGCTCCGCCATAGAATGACGAGGTTGGGGCGGCTTCAACCAATCTCCGGCGCTTGTGCTGATTTCACGAAAATGAACGGAGAATCTTGCACCAGGACAAACGGCAACTTTTCAAAATCCTTGTGTCAGGGAACGCACCAACCGTCATAACAGCCCCGACATGCGCGCCGCCGCCGCCGCTTCGCCGCGCGAGATGACTTCCAGCTTCTCCAGCACCGCCGAGACGTGGTGATCGACCGTCTTGGGCGAAATGGTCAGATGCGCGGCGATCTTCTTGTTGGAAAAGCCTCGCTCGACAAGCTCCAGGACCTCCATCTGGCGCTGCGTGAGGCCGGCCTGGTTGGCGCGCGTCGCCTGCCGCGGTCCTCTCGCGATATGGCTGACGCCGCTTTCCCGCATTAGGCCGCGGGCATACTGCGCGACCGCCCTTGCGCCAAGGTCCTCGAAAATGGCGAGCGCCTCGCGCTGCGCCGCTTCGTCGCCGAGCAGCAGGGCCATTGCCTGTTCGAAAGGCGCCCCCATTTCGGTCCATAGCGCTGCGGCGGCGCGCCAGTCGCCGGTCAGTTGCAGGCGGTGCGGCTCGGCCATGCCGTCCGTGTCGCCGGGTTCGGATCCCGGCGACAACAGCTCCCGCCAGATGGCAAGTTCGCCGAACACGGCCGGCGTCGGCGCGAGGCTTTCGGCAACCGCGATCAGGCGCAGGGCTTCCTGCCTGTCGGCTTGCCCGAGCCAGGCCAATTCGGCCAGCACCCCGGCAAACGCCACGAGCCGCTGCAGCTCCATGCCCTTGTCCAGGAACCGCCTCATCTCTTCGACGATCGCCTCGGCCGACGGGTCGCCGCGGCGGATGCGCAACCTTGCCAGCGCCACCAGCGACGGATAGCGCACGAGCGGCGTCGTTGCGTCGTCGTCGACAACCTCGTGCGCGACCGTCGCCGCGTCGTCCCAAAACCCGCGGCGAAGCAAAAGCTGCGCCTGCACGCCGCGCATGTAATCGCGCCATGTCGCGAGATCGTTCTCGACGCAGTAGCCGATGCCGCTATCCAGGAACGACGCCGCTTCCTTGAAGTTCAACCTGTTCATCTCGACGCAGGCGCAGTTGGTGAAGGCGCGCGCCGCATGCTCCTGGAAGTTGCCCGACAGGGCAATCCCGAGGCTGCGGGCGAGATCGCGCCGTCCCTTGGCGAAGTCCAGCCATTGTCCGGCGGCGCCGACATTGTTCAGCGCATGACAGAGGATGTCCGTCCGGTTGAGCCGCTCCGCCAGCTCGACCGCCTTGCCGCCGAGCGAAAGCGTGTCCTCGAGCCGCTCGGCGAGCATCGCCAGTTGCGAGAGGTTCGAGTAGGCCATCGCCAGCTCGGCGCTGTCGGGCGCGGTTTCCAGAAGCTCTACGGCCTGCTCGCCGAAACGGTCCGCCGCCTCGCGATCGCCGAGCAGATAGGCAAAGCGCGACAGGCACCTGAGGCTGTCGCCTTCCTTGAGCCGGTCGCCGAGCGCCTGGCGCAGCTGGCGCGCCCGGCCCTGCGCTTCCATCGCCGCGTCGATGCGGCCGATCAGGTGGCACTCGAAGGCATGGCCTTCATAAAGCTCCGCCCGCTTCTCGATCGGCAGGATATCCGCGTAGCGCAGGGCGACCTCGTAGTAGCCCGCCGCATCGCGATGCGCGCCGACGCGGGAAGCCTCGCGCGCGGCGACTGGCGCGAGCTCGCGCACCACGTCCAGGCTTTGGGCTTCCACCGCATGATGCACCAGCCTTGCGGTGGCGACTTGCGGATTTTCCCGCAAGGCTGCCAGGGCGCGCTCGTTGTACTCGCGCCGTTTGCTGGGCGTCAGCGCCATCTCGATCGCCGTGCGGGCGATCTCGTGCCGGAAGGCATAGCCGTCGCCGAAATCCTCGAGCAGGCCGTTGGCGACGCATTCGGCAAGCTGGCCGGCGGCGGCGATTCCGCAAAGGCCGCTCAGCGCCCAGGCATCGGCGCGGCGGGGGAACACCGAAACCGCGTCGAGCATCGAGCGGGCGCCGGGCGAGAGCTGCTCGGCGCGCGCGAGCACCGCGTCGCGCACGCTGACCGGCAGCAGGCTGTCTTTCTCGCCGGCCAGCAACTCCGTCACGAAGAAGGCATTGCCCGCCGTGGCGCGGTAGATGGCGCTACCGTCGCGACCGGCGGCCTCGGCGAGCGACAGGACGGCCGTCTCGCTGAGCAAGGGGACCTCGATACGATGGATGTTGCTTGCCGGAATCTCGCCGAGCGCCCGCCGAACCCGCATCTGGCCCTCGCTGCGGTCGGTCCGCGCGGTGATCACGAGCAGGATATGGGTGCTTGCGATGCGCCGGCCGAGGAAACGGACGAAGTCGAGCGTCGCGTCATCCGCCCAATGCAGATCCTCGATGACCAGGACGCTTGGGCCTCTCGTCTCGAAGACCTCGAGCGCGTCGGAGAAAAGCGGCAACCTTTGCCCCTCGCGGGCGTCGATCGCCTGCGGCAACTCCCATCCCGCCTCGCGCGCGAGATCGTAGAGCGCGCCGAGCGGATCGGGGATCGAGAGGTCCTCGCAGGCGCCGCGCAACAGCGTCACACCGTCCGTCATCCGCTCCATGAAGGCCTCGACCAGTGTCGTCTTGCCGGCGCCGGCTTCGCCGGACAGCGCCACGACGCGGCCGTGCCCGTGCCCGGCGCCGGCCAGCGCCGCGTCCAGTTGCTTCAGTTGCGTCTGCCTTTCCAGAAGCATCGTCACTCTCGCGAATGGGATTGTCGGCGCGGCGGATGCCGCTGGATAGTCGGTACGAACGAGCGGAAATGTGACCTTCCACACATTGAAGTGCATACTTCCACATAGAACGCTGCAAAGATAGGGAATCGTCCCGCCAAATATGGGGAAAGGTTCCGATGCGCGCCTTTCGCGAAGGTGATTTCTGCCGGGACGCGCTTGAACCGAGCGCGATTCATCAACGAAAGGAAAAACGATCGTGCCTCGCTACCTTGTTGAACGCACCTTCCCGGAAGGCCTGAACGTGCCGATGAACGATGCCGGCGCAACCGCGATGGGCGGCGTCATTGCCCGCAACGCCGAGAAAGGCGTGACCTGGGTGCAATCCTTCGTCTCGCCGGACAAGTCGAAGAGCTTCTGCATTTACGATGCTCCCTCGCCGGAGGCGATCCGCAGCACCGCGCAGAAGAACGCGCTTCCCGTCGACAAGATCACGGAGGTGCGGGTCCTCGACCCCTACTTTTATCGCTGACGGCACTGAACATGCCCATCAGATCGTTCCCGCCGCCGGCGGACCTGATGCAGTCCCGGACGGCAAGAGTTCATCCGCCGCGGCGGAGGTCTTGCCGCCCCGGCGCGGCTTCACACGGCGGGCCGTGGCGGCGCTGTTTTCGTCATTGCGAAACCGGCGCCGCCTGCAGCCGCCCCAGGACGACTTTCTGAAACGCGACATCGGCCTCGAAGAGCGCGAGATGCCGCGCGAATACTGGGAATATTGGTGGCTTCACCGCTGATCCCGCCTCGTCGGGATCAGCGTCCATCCTTTTTGACGACAAGCGTCGCCGGCGCCCGGAGTTGGCCTCGGCGGGCCGGCCCGCCGTTTGCGCGCCTCAACCGCATTGGAGACAGGAAATGACCATTCACAATTGGACCAGGTGCCTTATCGGCGCCTCTGCCCCGCTCATGATGCTGATAGCGGGCGCGGCCACGGCCGAAACCGTCAACCCGCTCGCCGAAAAGGTGCGGGCGCTGGACAGCCGCTTCGAGGACGTCGCGGTTGCCAAGGCCGAAGGCTACGCGCCGATCCCTTGCGCCAGCGGCCTCACCGGCGGCGCGATGGGCATCCACTACGTCAACGCCGCCTATCTGAAGGACGACGCCGTCGACGTCGCCAAGCCGGAAGCCGTGATGTACGAGCCGATGGCCGACGGCACGCTGAAGCTGATCGCGGTCGAATACATCACCGCGAAGGGCCCGGCTTCGCTCGAGGGTCATCTGTTCAACTTCAACACGGCGCCCAACCGCTACGGCCTCGGCCCGTTCTACGAGCTGCATGTCTGGGCCTGGAAGCAGAACCCGACCGGCGCCTTCGCCGACATGAACCCGAACGTCTCCTGCGACGCGATGCAAGGGATGTAGCAGCGCCTCTTCCTTCTCCCCTTGTGGGCTAGCGTGCGCACACATTTGCGTCTTGTGGGTGTCAAGCGGGAAGGTGGCCTGCGAAAGGGGCTTGAAGGGCTGGAATCGCGTGTGATTCTGTAGCTGCCATTGTTGATTCTGGAGGTTTCGACGATGGC